>NZ_JBMPIT010000031.1:0-692 GCF_049341845.1 Curtobacterium guangdongense | reverse complement strand
GGGGTGTTACTTGATCTTGGCGGTGATGGTGGCGGTGCCGACGAGGAGGCCGCTCTTGACGGCGTCGGTCTTGAAGGTGCTGTTGAGCAGCTTCGCGGCGTCGCCGGAGACGTGGACGGTGGTGCCGGTGAGGATCGCGTTGTCACCCTCGAGCTGCAGCGGCTTCAGCGTCCCACCGTGCAGGCTGAACAGGTACGCGTTGGCTGCGGCGACCTGCCCGTTGACCAGGACGTCACCGTAGAGCTTGGACGAGCCCGGGTTCACCACGAAGTTCTCCAGCGTCACCGTCGTGTCGCCGGCCTTCAGGGTCAGACCGGAGTCGTCGTGGTTCAGCAGGCCCTGCACGTACGGACGGTAGTTGCCGTCCGGGCTCCAGTAGGTGACCGAGCCGGAGGTGATCGGGAAGGACACGGCGCCGTCGGCGAGCTTGGCGTTGCCGGACACGCCCGGGGTCAGGCCCAGGGTGGTGAGGGCGTCGGTGAAGCCGGAGTCGAGGGCGACGGAGGTGTCGCCACCGAGGACCTCGGGAACCGACGCGACCGGGGCGGGGATCTTCGACGAGGACGAGGCGACCGTGTGGATCGCCGGGGTCGAGGCGTTCGCGGCGGAGACACCGAACGCGGCACCGCCGAGGACGAGGGCACCCGTCGTGGCGAGGGTGATGGTGGTCTTGAGGGACTTGCGCATGATGG
>NZ_JBMPIT010000030.1:0-821 GCF_049341845.1 Curtobacterium guangdongense | reverse complement strand
GGGCTTTCATATCAAATCAGCCCAATTTGGGGAGGACGCTCAGCTTTCAGCTGCCTGCCCTCCCTCCCTCTCCCTGGCCTCAGAAGAGGAAGGAAGAAAGGCAGGATGGGGTAGGGCTGATTAGGCAGGGCAGGGATTCCAGGTGTTGGGCTGAGGGGCAGGATCAGGGACATCTCATTGATTTTGGTCTGTTAGTGTATCCTTGTGTGTGAAAGTGTGCATTTGAAAATCAATAACATAGGGACCTTTGGGTGACTCACATCACACACACACACACACATTACAACATCACCCCACATCTACAGACACCAAAGCCTCCAACCTCTACCATGAAGATCGCCATCACAATCACTGTGGTCATGCTGTCCATCTGCTGCAGCTCAGCTTCTTCGGACATCTGCCCAGGATTTCTTCAAGTCCTTGAGGCCCTCCTCATGGAATCAGAGTCTGGTTATGTGGCATCCCTGAAGCCTTTCAACCCTGGCTCAGACCTGCAAAATGCGGGCACCCAGCTGAAGAGACTGGTGGATACCCTCCCACAAGAGACCAGGATAAACATCATGAAGCTCACGGAGAAAATCCTAACAAGTCCTCTGTGTAAGCAAGATTTAAGATTCTGAAGAAGGAGAGTGAGCTCTTCCCCAGAGGGTACTTCCATTGCCTGTCCTCACAGGACATCCTTAGGTGTCAGTCCTCCTCCAAGAGGCCGTCTAAAGAGGAAGAGGAGGAGGAGGAGGAGTCAGACGACGCAGATGACACTCCTGTCCTAAAGCCAGTATCTCTCTTGCGAAAATGTGATGTGAACAGTGCTTCACTTGAGC
>NZ_JBMPIT010000029.1:0-929 GCF_049341845.1 Curtobacterium guangdongense | reverse complement strand
GCGGGTGTCGGCGTTGGTGGAGCCGCGGGTGTCTGGGTTGCCGCGGTTGTGGGTGGTGGTGTCGTTCCCGGTGCTGGTGGTGGTGGTGCTGGGGGTGTTGACGGTGTTGGGGATCTCGGGGTCCTCGACGGGGAACTTCTGGGGGTTCTTCGGTCAGGGTGCTGATCCGAACCTGTTGGCGGGGTCGCCGCGTCCGATTCGTTCGGATGAGTGGTTGGTGCAGTCGTCGTGGATCGTGTCGCAGGTGCAGCAGGGGTTCCCGGTGGTGAACCACACGTTGCCGGGTGGGATGGATGCGACGATCCAGAACGATCTGCCGTCGTGGGATTGGTCGAGTCTGTTCCGGCCGCATGTGTGGGGTTTCCTGGTGTTGCCGGTGGCGCAGGGGATGGCGGTGCGGTGGTGGTTGCCGTTCGCTGGGTTGTTGATCGGTGCGTTCGTGTTCCTGGTGTCGGTGATGCCGCGTCGTCCGGTGACGGCTGCGGTGTTGGCGGTGGCGTTGGGGTTCAGTCCGTTGGTGGGGTGGTGGTTCCTGCCGACGACGATCTGGCCGTATGCGTGGGCGTTCGCGGTGTTGATCGCGGTGGTGTGGGGTGTGCGGTCGTCGTCGCGGGTTGCGCGGTGGGTGTCTGCTGGGGTTGCCGGGTACTTGACGGTGACGTTGGCGATGTCGATCTACGTGCCGTATGCGGTGCCGGCTGTTGTGGTGGCGGTGTTCGTGGCGGTGGGGTTCGTGTTCTCGGAGCGGTTCGCGGGTGATCCGCGGCTCGCTGGGGTGGAGGGTGCTGCTGGGTGGCGGTGGTGGCCGTTGATCCGCCGGGTGGTGCCGTTGGTGGTGGCTGCGGTTGCTGCGGTGGTGGTGCTCGGGGTGTGGATCGCGACGCGGTTGGGCACGATCGAGGCCGTCCTCGGCACCGTCTACCCCGGAC
>NZ_JBMPIT010000028.1:0-1088 GCF_049341845.1 Curtobacterium guangdongense | reverse complement strand
TGTAGTTCCCTGGGACGTTGTGAACGGGTGACGTAGAAGAAGACCTCCGGGACGATGTGGGTTACCACACCAACACGTCGCACCGGAGGTCTTCGTGACTCACGCTAACGCCCCGTTCACGCCCGAGGGCAGGCTCCGTCTTGCCCGGTTGATCGTCGATGACGGATGGCCCATTCGTCGCGCGGCGGAACGGTTCCAGTGCTCGCCCGCGACGGCGTCGAGGTGGGCTGCCCGGTATCGGTCCGGGTGCCCGTTGACGGACCGATCATCGCGGCCGTGGTCCAGTCCCATGCGACTGCCTGTCCGGACCGAGCGGAGGATCATCGCATTGCGGTTCACCAGGCGGTGGGGACCGCATCGGATCGCGTTCCACCTGCATTTGCATCGGTCAACGGTCGGCCGGGTCCTGGCCCGGTTCGGGATGCCGCTGCTGCAGAACATCGACCAGGCCACCGGGCTGCCCGTCCGTCGACCCAGGCCGGTCCGATACGAGAAGCACGCGCCGGGCGAGTTGGTGCACGTCGACATCAAGAAGCTGGGCCGCATTCCCGATGGTGGGGGATGGCGTGTTCACGGCCGCGGCTCCGCGCAGGACCGGGCAGCCGGCGCGCTTCGGGATCGTGCTGCACGTCGAGGTGCGCCCGGATCTCGCGGATTCCGGTTCCTGCATCACGCCGTCGATGACTACTCCCGACTCGCGTACTCCGAGATCCACGGCGACGAGCAGGGCGTGACTGCGGCGGCATTCTGGAGCCGAGCAAACGCATTCTTCGCCACAGCGGGCGTGCGCGTCGAGGCCGTGATGACCGACAACGGAGCGTGCTACCGATCGCGGGTATTCGCGACAGCTCTCGGAGATGCGAAGCACCGTTTCACCAGGCCCTACCGACCCCAAACCAACGGGAAGGTCGAGCGGTTCAACCGGACCCTCGCAGCCGAGTGGGCCTACGACCGTGCCTACGACAGCGACGAAGCCAGGGCCGCGACCTACGGCACCTGGCTCCATCACTACAATCACCACCGACCCCACACCGGACTCGGCGGCCAAACCCCATCAGATCGCGTTCACAACCTCACGGGGAACTACA
>NZ_JBMPIT010000027.1:0-1162 GCF_049341845.1 Curtobacterium guangdongense | reverse complement strand
GGAGTTTCGTGCTGTGTTCTTCGGGGTGTTGCGACGCTCGGGGACGCTGACGGAGGCTGCATCCGTGATGGGTGTGAAACGCTCGACCGCGGCGATGTGGGTCTCGGACGCTGGCGGGGTGATCGCCGCGAACCACGGGGCGTCCGGGGTGCGGTTGTCGTTGGCCGAGCGTGACGAGATCGCGGTGCAGCACGCTCAGGGCATGGGGGTGCGTCAGATCGCGCGTGCGCTGGGTCGTGCGCCCTCGACCATCAGTCGGGAGCTGCGAGCTGGCGCATCGGCTCGCGGGTACCGAGCCGGGACTGCCCAGCAGCGGGCGTGGCAGCGTGCTCGTCGCCCGAGGCCCGGGAAACTCGCTCGGAACGACCGGCTCCGGGAGTACGTGCAGACTGGGTTGTTGCAGAAACGTTCCCCGGAGCAGATCAGTTTGCGGCTCCGGCGGGCGTTCCCGAACGAGTCGGAGATGCGCGTGTCCCACGAGACGATCTACCAGGCATTGTTCGTGCAGGGTCGTGGGGAGCTGCGTCGGGAACTGACAAAGTGTCTGCGCACCGGGCGAACGCTCCGGAAGCCCCAAGGCCGAGTCACTACCCGCGCGTCGAAGATCGCGAACATGGTGATGATCACCGACCGGCCGGCCGAGGCCGACGACCGCGCCGTCCCGGGGCACTGGGAAGGAGACCTCATCATGGGTGCCGGGAACCGGTCCGCGATCGGCACGCTCGTCGAGCGGAGCACCGGGTATCTGATGCTGCTGCACCTGCCCGGTTCGCACGGCGCGGAACAGGTCCGTGACCAGATGATCGAAGCGATCCAGCGCATGCCTGCCGAAGCCGCACGATCAATCACCTGGGACCAGGGCATCGAGATGACCCGGCACCGAGAGATCACCGTCGCGACCGGAGTGCAGATCTACTTCTGTGACCCACACGCGCCCTGGCAGCGAGGCAGCAACGAAAACACCAACGGGCTGCTCCGGCAGTACTTCCCCAAAGGCACCGACCTCTCCCGCCACACCACCGCCGAGCTCCAGTTCGTCCAAGACGAGATCAACGACCGACCCCGTAAACGCCTCGACGCGATGACTCCCGCCGAAGCACTCAAGCAACTACTCTCACGACCAACAGAAACAGGTGTTGCAACCACCACCTGAATCCACCCA
>NZ_JBMPIT010000026.1:0-1228 GCF_049341845.1 Curtobacterium guangdongense | reverse complement strand
CCTTTAGCTGATCCTTCCAGCCGCACTCAATTAATTTAGCTCTCAGCAACTCTTTGAGGCGTTCTCTTTCTCCAGTTTCTATTAACTTTTGGTTAATCGCTGCTCTCATCTGCGCATCTTTGTTCATCTTGCTAACCACATCTTGGTGGTTGTGCAGGCCCTCATGTAACACAGAGCAGGTGAAAGTATTTCCTGCCTCCCAGTTGCTCTTCTGCACATTGAGCTTGCTGTAGACGAAGTAAGAGCCATCTGTGTCCATGATGGGCTGAGTGTTCTTGTAGTTCTCCGCTGGCTGCCCATTCCACTGCCACTCCACAGTAATGTCTTCAGGGAAGAAGTCTGTTATCATGCAGGTCAGACTGACTTTATCCTTGGCCATCTGCTCCTTGGGAGGTGGAATGGTGTACACCTGTGGAGCCTTCGGTCTGCCTTTGGTTTTGGAGATGGTTTTCTCGATGGGGGCAGGGAAAGCTGCACTGTTGACCCTGCATTTGAACTCCTTGCCATTGAGCCAGTCCTGGTGCATGATGGGAAGTTCACTGACTGAGCGGAAAGTGCTGTTGAACTGCTCCTCCCGGGGTTGCGTCTGAGCTGTGTGCACCTCCACATCATCTACAAACCAGCTGAACTGGACCTCGGGATCATCCTTGCTGATGTCTACCACAACACACGTGACCTTAGGAGTCAGAGTAATGGTGAGCACATCCTTGGGCTTTGGGGGGAAGATGAAGACAGATGATACTTCTGGGACTGTACATATGCAAGGCTTACAACCACAATCCCTGGGCACAATTTTCTTGTCCACCTTGGTGCTGCTGGCCGGGTGGGCAACGTTGCAGGTGACGGTCTCGCTGGGCCAGGTGCTGGAGGGGACAGTCACTGAGCTGCTCAGAGTGTAGAGGTCAGACTGCAGGACAGCTGGGAAGGTGTGCACACCGCTGGACAGGGATCCAGAGTTCCAGGTCACTGTCACTGGCTCAGGGAAATAGCCCTTGACCAGGCATCCCAGGGTCACCATGGAGTTAGTTTGGGCAGCAGATCCAGGGGCCAGTGGATAGACAGATGGGGGTGTCGTTTTGGCTGAGGAGACGGTGACTGAGGTTCCTTGACCCCAGTAGTCCATAGCATATCCCTTACCATAATCCCCCCCCTCTCTTGCACAGTAATAGACCGCAGAGTCCTCAGATGTCAGGCTGCTGAGCTGCATGTAGGCTGTGCTGGAAGATTT
>NZ_JBMPIT010000025.1:0-1443 GCF_049341845.1 Curtobacterium guangdongense | reverse complement strand
GGTGGTGGTGCTCGGGGTGTGGATCGCGACGCGGTTGGGCACGATCGAGGCCGTCCTCGGCACCGTCTACCCCGGACACCGGCTCGAGCACACCGGTGCCCTGCCGAACTCCGGTCTCGTCGCGATGTTCAGCGGGCCGTTCCAGGGCGCCCTGCAGAACGGCGTGAACGACTACCTGTCCTTCAACCCGTCCGAGGCGTCCACACCGATGATGCTCTGCGTCTTCCTCGTGCCGATGCTCGCGTGGCTGGCGTTCCGGGGCGGATGGCGTGCCTCGCGCATCGACTGGCTCGCGCTCTCGGTGCTGGCGGCCGGCGCGCTGGTGTTCGCCTTCCTGCTGGTCCCCGGGTGGGACCGCGTCGCCCACCTGCTCCTCCTCGACCGCTCGACGACCAGGCGGCTCCGGTTGGCGTTCGACCTGCTCAACGTCATCGGGTTCGCGGTGGTCGCGATGCGCCTCGACCAGCAGCGACGGCGTGGCCCGTGGATCCCGACGGCGCTGGCGATGGCCCTCGCCGGCGGTGCGACCCTGGCCGTCTGGGCGGTGCTCCGCGTGCGGGCGTTCAGCGTGATCGACGCCGCGCACGACTGGCGACTCGTCGGACTGCTGCTCGTGCTCGCGGTGGCCTTCGTGGCCAGGCGGTTCGTGTTCGCGGGCGCTGCGGCCTTCCTCGTCGCGACGCTCCTCGTCGGGCTCGGCGTCAACCCGCTCTACCGCGGGGTGTTCGAGCTGCCGGAGGACACGAAGGCCGGACGCGCGATCGAGGCCATCGAGGCGAAGCACCCCGACGCGAAGTGGGTCGGCATCGGCACGACCGCGCAGACGGCCATGCTCGTCCAGTCCGGCGTGCACGCCTTCAACGGTGTGCAGACCTACCCGCCGAAGGAGATGTGGCACGAGATCGACCCGTCCGGCAAGTACGAGGACGAGTGGAACCGCCTCGCGAACGTGAACTGGACGGTCGGGAAGGGTGAGCCCACCGTGACGAACCCCTACCGCGACCAGGTGCTCGTGACGTTCGACGCGTGCAGTCGCTTCGCGCAGCGCAACGTGCAGTACGTGCTGTCGGACTCGCCCGTCGACTCGTCGTGCCTCGCGCAGGTCGGGGACTACCGGCAGGGCGGTCTCGACATGCACGTCTACCGCGTGGACTGACCCGCACCACCGGACGGCGGTGTCTGCGCTGGGAGAGCGCCGCCGTCCGCTACGATTCCCAGCGGCCGGTGCGCGTTCGGCCACGGAAGGGACCGTCACCGAACGCCTCGGCGGAACCGTCGGCTCCCCGCCGAGGCACAGCAGCGAGAGGACCGACGTGAGCGTTTCGACCGGGACCGTGGGAACGGCAGGACCGATCGGGTGGCGTCAGCGGGTGTCGGCGTTGGTGGAGCCGCGGGTGTCTGGGTTGCCGCGGTTGTGGGTGGTGGTGTCGTTCCCGGTGCTGG
>NZ_JBMPIT010000024.1:0-3266 GCF_049341845.1 Curtobacterium guangdongense | reverse complement strand
AACCCACGACCCTCGGATGAAAAGCGGGTGGGCGGTGCCAGTGGGCCCCGTGGGGCTCGAACCCACGACCCTCGGATTAAAAGTCCGGTGCTCTACCAACTGAGCTAGAGGCCCTCGGCGTCCAGGCTACCGGGACGAGCACGCCGACAACGAACGAGTGCGCAGTCCCGGCGACTCCCGCAGGGGGAAGGTCGCCAGGACTGCGCACTCGTTCGATCTCGGGCCGGCACCACGACGAGCGCCGGCGAGGTCAGCTCCGGCGTCCGGTGAGCATGCGCATGAGCCACACGATGAGTGCGATCACGGCGAGAACGATGCCGATGTACAGCAGGAACTTCAGGCTCGCGGCGAATCCGCCGACGAACAGCAGGATGACGGCGATCACGGCCAGGATGATGAGCAGCGCGTTCACGGGGTTCCTCTCTTCCACGTCCAGGAGGAGTGCCTCCCTTACGCACGAGCACGGTACCCGTCACCGCCGCTGTCCGTTCGGGGCGAACGGGGGACGGGCGTGTCACCGGTGACGCCTACACTGCTGCGGTGCCTCGCGATCACCACCGTCCCGTCCACTTCACCGACGCCGAGTTCGCCGCCATCCAGGGCGGCGAGGACCCTGCGCTGGTGAACCGTGTCGCGCACGAGACCGCGAACGCGCTGCTCCACCGCGTCCGGCAGGACCCCGATCCCGAGGTCGTCGAGCGACTCGTGACCTACACGGACGTGCACGGCATCGAGGCCGTCGCGGAGCTCTGGGCACGCGTCGGCCCCCACACGCTTCCCGGCGCGCTCTGGCGGATCTACCTCATGCGGACGGTGATCCGGCAGAACCCGGACGAGATCGCGTTCCTGTTCACGCGCGGGACGGAGCGCATCGGCACGATCGACCAGGCCGTCGCGGGCGCCGAGGCACCGACGGGCCCCGCCGAGATCCTGACGCTCGCGGACAGCATCCTGCACGGGCTCTACACGGGCGACTTCGCCGTGGCGCTCGATCGCGGTGCCGCGTTCTGCCGCCTCGCCGCAGCGGGAGCCACGAGCGTCGCCGACGACTCGGACCTCACGGCAGAAGAGCGGGCGAGCGTGCTGACGGTCCGTGCCTTCCGGCTGTCCGAGCTGGCAGAGGACCTGTCCGCGGCCGCTGCGCTGTGGCGCCGCGACGCCCTGGACTGAGCCACCTCCACAACGGGACGGACCCGCCGGACCCGCACCGAGCCTCCAGGCCGGATTCGGGCAGAGAAAAACCGGGCCGCAGAAGCGCCTCTCGGCGCGAGGCCGCTCGAAGCGGCGAATTTTGGAGCCCGGGGCTTGCTGCGGCCCGGCGAGATCGATTCTACGAGACACCTGCCGTGAACGCGTCCGTGTTCACTCTCGGTGGACACATCGATCTCGGGCGCGCCCCGAAGGCAGGACGATCCTCGCGGGAATCCCGAGCAATCCGTCTGGGCGAGGGTGCCGAATCATCAGCGTGACGGAACTCATGGGCCGTCACACAGCGAGGGCTCCCCGTGCGACCCGACCCGGCTCACCCGGCCGGAGTAATTCCCTGCGGGTCACACGGGACCCTCGCTGCCAAGAACCGCAGCATGGAGAAACCCGAACACCGGAAGGAGGAAAACCTGCAATGCTTGCCATCGTGGAACGCGACACCGAACGCTGGAGCTCGACCGAGCCCGTTCCGGCGTCGCCGGATTCCCTCCTCCTCCGCGTCGCCCAGGGCGACCAGCAGGCCTTCTCGGAGCTCTACGACGAACTCGCCGGCCGCGTCCTCGGACTCATCACGCGTCTCCTCAAGGACCGTGCCCAGTCCGAAGAGGTCGCACAAGAGGTTTTCCTCGAGGTCTGGCAGCAGGCCGCCAAGTTCGACACCACCCGGGGCAGCGCCTCGAGCTGGGTGCTGACGATGGCCCACCGCCGCGCGGTGGACCGGGTGCGTGCCGCACAAGCCTCTCGTGACCGCGACACCAAGATCGGGATCCGTGACTTCGAGTCCGGCTTCGACCAGGTGTCCGAGTCCGTCGAGATCCGGATCGAGCACGAACGGGTCAGCAGGGCACTCGCCCGCCTGACCGAGTTCCAGCGGCAGGCCGTCCAGATGTCCTACTACGGCGGCTACTCGCACAGCGAGATGGCCGAACTCCTCGGGGTGCCGATCGGCACCGTGAAGACCCGTCTCCGCGACGGGATGATCAGACTGCGCGACGAGATGGGAGTGGCGTCATGACCGAACGACACGACGATCCCGCACTCCTCACGGGTGCGTACGCGCTCGACGCCCTGAGCGACGCCGAGCGTCACGAGGTCGAAGCAGCACTCGCCGAGTTCCCCGAACTCCGTGCAGAGGTCGACTCGCTCACCGAGACCGCTCGCGCCCTGGCCTACGCGGTCGAGCCGATCGAGCCGCCGGCATCGCTCAAGGCCTCGTTGATGGCCGCGATCCAGACCACGCCACAGGTTGCTCCCGACACCGGTCGGGCCGCGCAGTCGGTTCCCGCCGCCGTCCAGGAGGCTCCGATCGCCTCCGTCACGGACGTCACCTCCGGGGGCGGCTCGGCCAGTGCCGCGGCTCGCCGTCGCTGGTTCCAGCGTCCGGCAGCGATGCTCAGTGCCGCTGCTGCGGTCGGTGTGGTGTTCCTCGGCGTCGGACTCGGCGCCGGTGGAGCGATCTTCGGCCAGGACTCCGGCCCGGGGACCAGCGCGTCCCAGGCGGCGTCCGGCCTCGACCAGATCTACGCTGCTGCCGACTTCAAGCGCTCCACCTCCCCGGTGACCGGCGGTGGCTCGGCCACGGTCGTGTGGTCGGACCAGCTCGGCAAGTCCGCCGTCATCCTCGACGGGGTGGCCGCTGCGCCGAAGGACAAGACCTACCAGCTCTGGTACATCGGCTCCGAGGCGTCGGGCGGCACGATCGAGTCCGCCGGCCTGATGAACGACGTCGACGGCGGTGTCCGCTCGGCCGTGCTGAGCGGTGCGAAGTCCGCCGGGGCGGCGGTCGGCATCACGGTCGAGCCCGCCGGCGGATCCAAGCAGCCGACGACGACGCCGATCGTCGCGGTGCCCACGGCGTAGGTCGGCCCCTTCCGACTCGGAACGACGAAGTCGCTGTCGTACGACAGCTTGGGTTCATTCGGTGGTCGCAACACCTTGAGTGATTGGGGTGGTTGTGGTGGGTCGCCAGGCAGCGTATTCGCTGGAGTTTCGTGCTGTGTTCTTCGGGGTGTTGCGACGCTCGGGGACGCTGACGGAGGCTGCATCCGTGATGGGTGTGA
>NZ_JBMPIT010000023.1:0-5506 GCF_049341845.1 Curtobacterium guangdongense | reverse complement strand
GCGTCTGGTCCTTGAGAACTCAACAGCGTGCACATTGTCAATGCCAATTTATTGACCCCGTTGCCTTCACTTGTGGAGGTACGGAGACAATTCCTTTTGGATTGAAGATTGTCAGTAGACAGTCAACAGTCAAGATCAACTCGGCTTGATGCCTTCGGGTGTTGGGTCTGTAATTTTTTTACGGAGAGTTTGATCCTGGCTCAGGACGAACGCTGGCGGCGTGCTTAACACATGCAAGTCGAACGATGATGCCCAGCTTGCTGGGTGGATTAGTGGCGAACGGGTGAGTAACACGTGAGTAACCTGCCCCTGACTCTGGGATAAGCGTTGGAAACGACGTCTAATACTGGATATGATCGCCGGCCGCATGGTCTGGTGGTGGAAAGATTTTTTGGTTGGGGATGGACTCGCGGCCTATCAGCTTGTTGGTGAGGTAATGGCTCACCAAGGCGACGACGGGTAGCCGGCCTGAGAGGGTGACCGGCCACACTGGGACTGAGACACGGCCCAGACTCCTACGGGAGGCAGCAGTGGGGAATATTGCACAATGGGCGAAAGCCTGATGCAGCAACGCCGCGTGAGGGATGACGGCCTTCGGGTTGTAAACCTCTTTTAGTAGGGAAGAAGCGAAAGTGACGGTACCTGCAGAAAAAGCACCGGCTAACTACGTGCCAGCAGCCGCGGTAATACGTAGGGTGCAAGCGTTGTCCGGAATTATTGGGCGTAAAGAGCTCGTAGGCGGTTTGTCGCGTCTGCTGTGAAATCCCGAGGCTCAACCTCGGGCTTGCAGTGGGTACGGGCAGACTAGAGTGCGGTAGGGGAGATTGGAATTCCTGGTGTAGCGGTGGAATGCGCAGATATCAGGAGGAACACCGATGGCGAAGGCAGATCTCTGGGCCGTAACTGACGCTGAGGAGCGAAAGCATGGGGAGCGAACAGGATTAGATACCCTGGTAGTCCATGCCGTAAACGTTGGGCGCTAGATGTAGGGACCTTTCCACGGTTTCTGTGTCGTAGCTAACGCATTAAGCGCCCCGCCTGGGGAGTACGGCCGCAAGGCTAAAACTCAAAGGAATTGACGGGGGCCCGCACAAGCGGCGGAGCATGCGGATTAATTCGATGCAACGCGAAGAACCTTACCAAGGCTTGACATACACCGGAAACGGCCAGAGATGGTCGCCCCCTTGTGGTCGGTGTACAGGTGGTGCATGGTTGTCGTCAGCTCGTGTCGTGAGATGTTGGGTTAAGTCCCGCAACGAGCGCAACCCTCGTTCTATGTTGCCAGCGGGTTATGCCGGGGACTCATAGGAGACTGCCGGGGTCAACTCGGAGGAAGGTGGGGATGACGTCAAATCATCATGCCCCTTATGTCTTGGGCTTCACGCATGCTACAATGGCCGGTACAAAGGGCTGCGATACCGTAAGGTGGAGCGAATCCCAAAAAGCCGGTCTCAGTTCGGATTGAGGTCTGCAACTCGACCTCATGAAGTCGGAGTCGCTAGTAATCGCAGATCAGCAACGCTGCGGTGAATACGTTCCCGGGCCTTGTACACACCGCCCGTCAAGTCATGAAAGTCGGTAACACCCGAAGCCGGTGGCCTAACCCTTGTGGAAGGAGCCGTCGAAGGTGGGATCGGTGATTAGGACTAAGTCGTAACAAGGTAGCCGTACCGGAAGGTGCGGCTGGATCACCTCCTTTCTAAGGAGCATCTGGCACCACGTGTGGTGTCCAGGCGCCCGATTCGGACCGAACGTGTCCGACGGGTAGCTCATGGGTGGAACATTGACAGTGCAGTCGGGAGCGCAGCTTCTGACCTCAGTACGCCAGGCCTTCGGGTCGGGTGGGAACGGGTCGGGGGTGAGCGGGTTGGCTGGTGCACGTTGTTGGGTCCTGAGGGACCAGGCTTCCTGCTGCTACGTGAGTGGTGGTGGGGGTTGGGCCGGCGGGTGATTCCGCATGGTTCTTCGTTGGGCTGCATGAAGCTGACCGTCATGGTTGGGGGAGTGTGGTGCCGATCGTATGTTGAGAACTACACAGTGGACGCGAGCATCTTAGATCGCTCGCAACGATGACTGCCTTTTCGGTGGTCATGTTGTCGAGTCGATCGCAATTTTAATCTTTGTGGTCAAGTTTCTAAGAGCAAACGGTGGATGCCTTGGCATCTGGAGCCGAAGAAGGACGTAGAAATCTGCGATAAGCCTCGGGGAGCTGATAATCGAGCTGTGAGCCGAGGATTTCCGAATGGGGAAACCCCGCCAGGCGACTTGTCGACCTGGTGACTCCCGCCTGAATATATAGGGCGGGTAGAGGGAACGTGGGGAAGTGAAACATCTCAGTACCCACAGGAAGAGAAAACAACATGTGATTCCGTGAGTAGTGGCGAGCGAAAGCGGATGAGGCTAAACCGATCATGTGTGATAGCCGGCGGGCGTTGCATGGTCGGGGTTGTGGGACACGTCACTCAGTTCTGCCGGACTGGGGCGGTTACAGCGCATCATAGTCGAACCGGTTTGAAAGCCGGGCCGTAGTGGGTGCCAGCCCCGTAGACGAAATGGTGTTATGGCCGGATGTGTATCCCAAGTAGCACGGGGCCCGAGAAATCCCGTGTGAATCTGTCAGGACCACCTGATAAGCCTAAATACTCCCAGATGACCGATAGCGGACAAGTACCGTGAGGGAAAGGTGAAAAGTACCCCGGGAGGGGAGTGAAATAGTACCTGAAACCGTTTGCTTACAAACCGTCGGAGCCTCCTTGTAGGGGTGACGGCGTGCCTTTTGAAGAATGAGCCTGCGAGTTAGTGATATGTGGCGAGGTTAACCCGTGTGGGGCAGCCGTAGCGAAAGCGAGTCTGAATAGGGCGATTGAGTCGCATGTCCTAGACCCGAAGCGAAGTGATCTATCCATGGCCAGGTTGAAGCGACGGTAAGACGTCGTGGAGGACCGAACCCACTTCAGTTGAAAATGGAGGGGATGAGCTGTGGATAGGGGTGAAAGGCCAATCAAACTTCGTGATAGCTGGTTCTCTCCGAAATGCATTTAGGTGCAGCGTTGCGTGTTTCTCGCCGGAGGTAGAGCTACTGGATGGCCGATGGGCCTCAACAGGTTACTGACGTCAGCCAAACTCCGAATGCCGGTGAGTGAGAGCGCAGCAGTGAGACGGTGGGGGATAAGCTTCATCGTCGAGAGGGAAACAACCCAGACTACCAACTAAGGCCCCTAAGCGTGTGCTAAGTGGGAAAGGATGTGGAGTTGCATAGACAACCAGGAGGTTGGCTTAGAAGCAGCCACCCTTGAAAGAGTGCGTAATAGCTCACTGGTCAAGTGATTCCGCGCCGACAATGTAACGGGGCTCAAGCACACCGCCGAAGTTGTAGATTTCGCATGTTAGACAAGCCTTCGTGGTTCAGTCGTGCGGAGTGGTAGGAGAGCGTCGTGTGGCGAGTGAAGCGGCGGAGTAATCCAGCCGTGGACGCCACACGAGTGAGAATGCAGGCATGAGTAGCGAAAGACGGGTGAGAAACCCGTCCTCCGAAAGACCAAGGGTTCCAGGGCCAGGTTAATCCGCCCTGGGTAAGTCGGGACCTAAGGCGAGGCCGACAGGCGTAGTCGATGGACAACGGGTTGATATTCCCGTACCGGCGAACAACCGCCCAAGCTAATCCAGTGGTGCTAAGAGTCCTAACCCGTAACCAGCGGATCCCTTCGGGGTGATGCGGTTCGGTCTAACGCTCGACCCCATGCTGGTGCGGTTAGCGTATGAACAGGTGTGACGCAGGAAGGTAGCTGAGCCAGGCGATGGTATCCGTAAGGTGAACCTGGTGTAAGGATGTAGGGCTGACGATAGGCAAATCCGTCGTCTGTACGCCTGAGATCCGACGCGTACCCGTAAGGGGAAATCAGTGATCCTATGCTGCCGAGAAAAGCATCGACGCGAGGTTGCAGCCGCCCGTACCCGAAACCGACTCAGGTGGTCAGGTAGAGAATACCAAGGAGATCGAGAGAATCGTGGTTAAGGAACTCGGCAAAATGCCCCCGTAACTTCGGGAGAAGGGGGGCCGGACACGTGACCGGACTTGCTCCGTGAGCGTTGAAGGCCGCAGAGACCAGTGGGAAGCGACTGTTTACTAAAAACACAGGTCCGTGCGAAGTCGCAAGACGATGTATACGGACTGACGCCTGCCCGGTGCTGGAAGGTTAAGAGGAGGGGTTAGGTTTCGGCCGAAGCTCTGAATTTAAGCCCCAGTAAACGGCGGTGGTAACTATAACCATCCTAAGGTAGCGAAATTCCTTGTCGGGTAAGTTCCGACCTGCACGAATGGCGTAACGACTTCCCAGCTGTCTCAACCGCGAACTCGGCGAAATTGCACTACGAGTAAAGATGCTCGTTACGCGCAGCAGGACGGAAAGACCCCGTGACCTTTACTACAGTTTGGTATTGGTGTTCGGAGTGGCTTGTGTAGGATAGGTGGGAGACTGTGAAGCGGGCACGCTAGTGTTCGTGGAGTCATTGTTGAAATACCACTCTGGTCACTTTGGATGTCTAACGTAGGACCCTGATCGGGTTCATGGACAGTGCCTGATGGGTAGTTTAACTGGGGCGGTTGCCTCCCAAAGAGTAACGGAGGCGCCCAAAGGTTCCCTCAACCTGGTTGGCAATCAGGTGGCGAGTGTAAGTGCACAAGGGAGCTTGACTGTGAGACTGACAGGTCGAGCAGGGACGAAAGTCGGGACTAGTGATCCGGCAGTGGCTTGTGGAAGCGCTGTCGCTCAACGGATAAAAGGTACCTCGGGGATAACAGGCTGATCTTGCCCAAGAGTCCATATCGACGGCATGGTTTGGCACCTCGATGTCGGCTCGTCGCATCCTGGGGCTGGAGTAGGTCCCAAGGGTTGGGCTGTTCGCCCATTAAAGCGGTACGCGAGCTGGGTTTAGAACGTCGTGAGACAGTTCGGTCCCTATCCGCTGCGCGCGTTGGAAATTTGAGAAGATCTATCCCTAGTACGAGAGGACCGGGATGGACGAACCTCTGGTGTGTCAGTTGTTCTGCCAAGGGCACCGCTGATTAGCTACGTTCGGACCGGATAACCGCTGAAAGCATCTAAGCGGGAAGCCGTCTTCGAGATGAGATTTCCATGCACCTTGAGTGTGAGAGGCTCCCAGCAGACTACTGGGTTGATAGGCCGGATGTGGAAGCGGGGACTAACGACCCGTGGAGCTGACCGGTACTAATAAGCCGAAGACTTGACAACACAACTATTTCCGTGACCTCTTCGGTCACGGGCTCGCGTCCACTTTGTGGTTCCCGACAGACGATCGGGAATCAAACTGAATACTTCAGCAACGGCTTGAAGGAACAATTTGAGACCAGATCATGGTCGACAGTGTTCCGGTGGTCATAGCGAGAGGGAAACGCCCGGTCACATTCCGAACCCGGAAGCTAAGCCTCTCAGCGCCGATGGTACTGCAAGGGGGACCTTGTGGGAGAGTAGGACGCCGCCGGACT
>NZ_JBMPIT010000022.1:0-11131 GCF_049341845.1 Curtobacterium guangdongense | reverse complement strand
GCCGAAGCACTCAAGCAACTACTCTCACGACCAACAGAAACAGGTGTTGCAACCACCACCTGAATCCACCCAGCGACCCTGTCGCTCGTTGCGGACGCAACCATCGGCTGCGGGCTCCGCACGCACCGGACGGGAGGCTCGTGGTCAGGCCGCCACGAGCCTCCCGTCCGCCGTGTGCCGGCCCTGGATCCGCGCGACGAGTGCGCAGAAAAGCCGGCTCCCGGGTCGAGTGCGTCGCCACGTCTGCGCACTCGGCCGGGCGGTTGGTCGGCCGACGCGCCGAGTGCGCAGAAGGTGCGAACCGGAACGCGCACCAGCCGCCACTACCGCGCACTCGACGCCGGACGGGAGGCCCGTGACCAGTCGGTCACGGGCCTCCCGTCCGGCGTCCTGCCAGCCCACCGCACCACGCGACGAGTGCGCAGAAACGGCGGCTCGCGAGGCGGAGTGGGCGCCGTTTCTGCGCACTCGATGCGCCCGTCGGGGCGCGCACGCCGGGGCGCGCACGCCGGGGCGCGCCCGCGCGCCGCCGCACGCCGAGCGCGGCGCGCTCAGCGCGCGACGACCGCCTCGTGGGCCGACTCGTGCGCTGCCCACGCCTCGGCGAGGAGCTCGTACGAGCGCACACGGTCGGCGTGCTCGTGCGTGATCGTCGTGACGAGGAGCTCGTCCGCTCCCGTCACCCGGCGCAGTGTCTCGAGCCGCGAGACCACCTCCGACGGCGCGCCGACGAACCGGGTCGCCAGCCGGTCCCCGACCGAGGAGGCGACCTCGGCGTCGAGCACCGCCCCGTCGGACGGCGACGGGTACGCGATCGCTCCGACTCCCGAGCGGATCGAGTGCACCCAGGCCGCGTACCCGGAGCCGAGGCGCGCGGCCTCGGCATCGGTGTCCGCGACGACGACGTCCGCGGACACGACCACGTGCGGCGCCGGCAGGACCCCGGGCCGGAACGCCGAACGGTAGGCCTCCACCGACGCCAGGACCGTGCCGGGCGACGTGTGGTAGTTCGCGCCGTAGGGCAACCCGAGCACGCCGGCGATCCGCGCGCTCTCCCCGCCGGTCGACCCGTGCACCCAGAGTTCGACGTCGGCCCCGGCCGCCGGGGTCGCGTCGACGACCGAACCGCCGTACGCGCCGCCGGGCTCGTACGTGCCCGCGAGGAAGGCCCGGAGGAGCGACACCTCGTCCTCGAACGCGTCGACGTCGCCGGGGACGCGCCCGAGCAACGTCCCCTGCAGGGCGAACCGGCTGTTCGGCGCGATCCGGAAGTCGAACGGCGCGGGGACGAGGAGCCCGTCCACGAGCTCGTCGGACCGCGGCGCGAGCGACGGCGGTTTCGGGGTCCCTGGTGCCGGAGCACCCGACCGGCCGAGCCCGAGGTCGAAGCGCGGGCCGTACAGCCCCGTGAGCGTGCCGAACGTCTCGGCTATCTGCAGCGCGCGCTGGTTCCCGACGAGGGTGGCGGCGCTGCCGACACGGATCGTGGACGTCGCCGCGGCGATCGCCCCGATCACGACGTTCGGTGCGCTGCCGGCCACACCGGGGTTGAGGTGGTGTTCGGCGAGCCAGTACCTGGCGTACCCGGCACGTTCGGTGCGCTGCGCGAGGTCGACGGTGTTGCGGAGCGCCTCGGCGGGGGTCGAGCCGGCGCTGACCGGGAC
Source organism: Curtobacterium guangdongense (assembly GCF_049341845.1). NCBI lineage: Bacteria > Bacillati > Actinomycetota > Actinomycetes > Micrococcales > Microbacteriaceae > Curtobacterium > Curtobacterium guangdongense. The sequence continues at coordinate 9,467 of NZ_JBMPIT010000022.1, read as the reverse complement.
GAGGTCGAGGACGGCGAGGGGTGTGGTCACGATGCGTCCTTCCAGGCGCCGGTGAGCTGGTCGAGTCGGGTGTCCGCCCCGTACGCGATGCCGTGCACGTCCTTCGCGGTGGCGATGATGCTCGTGAGTTCGTGGACGGGGACGAAGTCGGCCTGGGACGCGATGCGCTCCTGGATCTCGGCGAAGGTCGCGTCGCGGTCGGTGGGCGAGGACTGCGAGAGCTCCTTCTGGAAGAGGGCGTCGAGCGTGGCGTCGGACGCGCCGATCGACTGGGCGCCGCTGCTCGAGAACTTCGAGCGGAGGACGTCGCCGTCCGCGCGCGAGTTGTTGTCCCACGCGAGGTCCCAGTCACCGCTGCCGAGGTTCGCGAGGTACTGCGGGACGGTGCCGCTCTCGAGCGTGAGCCCGACGCCGACCTTCTCGAGCTCCTGCTGGATGAGCTCCAGCGACGTCTGGTTCGGACCGAAGTTCGTGATCCAGATCAGCTTGAGCTGCAGCTTCTGGCCGTCCTTCGCGCGGATGCCGTCCGAGCCCTTCACCCAGCCGGCGTCGGTGAGCGCGGCTGACGCTGCCTTCGGGTCGTACCGGAGCGACGACGACGTGTCGGTGGACCCGGGCGTCGTCGAACCGAGCACGGACGTCGCGACCTTGAAGAGGGAGTTGAGCGAGGTGTCCCTGACGGTCTTCGGGTCGACCGCCTGCGCGATCGCCTTGCGGACCGCGACGTCGGCCACGAGCGGCCGCTCCTGGTTGAAGGTCAGCCCGAACACCTGCCCGGGGTTCGCCCGCGTGACCAGGTCGAACTGGGTCTTCAGCGAGTCCGTGTCGCTCGGCTGGACGCTGCTGATCGCGTCCAACTGACCGGACTGCAGGCTGCCGGAGCGGACGCTCGCCTCGGGGACGACCTGGAACGTCACCTTCGACAGGTGTGCCGCCCCGGCGTTCGTCCGTGCGGCCGGACCCCAGTCGTACCCCTTGCGCTTGGTGAGGACGGTCGACGTGTTCTTCGTGTAGGAGCTGAGCGTGAACGGCCCGGTCCCGACGACCTCGGACCCGGTCGACCGGTCGTCGAACGGCACCTTCGTGGTGCCCGGGGAGACGATCCCGAGTGCGACGGACGACGTGGCGTTCGGGAAGGCGGCGTTCGGCTGGTCGAAGTCGACCTCGACGGTGTCGTCGTCGACGACCTTCGTCCCGCTGTAGCCGGAGAAGGACGACGCGGCGGTGCTCGCGGCCCCTGCTGCGGCGATGTCGTCGAAGGTGTCCTTCACGGCGGTCGCGTCGAACCGGGTGCCGTCCGAGAACGTGACGCCGGAACGCAGGTCGAACGTGAAGCGCGTGGCGTCGTCGTTCGCGGTGTACTTCGTCGCCAGCCATGGCCTGAGGGACCCGTCCGACGGGTCCTGCCAGAGCAGCGAGTCGACGAGCTGCCGCGTGATCGCGAGCGTGTCGTTCCCAGCGCCGGTGCCGGAGGGGTTCAGCGAGATCGGGTCGTTCGCGATCGCGTAGGTCAGGTCGCCGCCGTCCACCGGCTTCGAGGACGACGAGGAGGACGCCGTGCTGCCCGACGAGCAGCCGGCCATGACGAGGGCCGCCGCGGTGCCGGCCGCGATCGCGGCCACCAGTCGGTACGGGGTTCGTGCGGTGGTCATCGTGCTCCTTCGGGGGTGACGACGTCGATGACGCCGGCGACGTCGGTGACGCCGAGATCGGGTGCAACGCGCCGGGATCGACCGGGGATCGCGTCGAGCAGCGCAGGCGTGTAGTCGTGCTGCGGGTCGTGCAGGACCTGGGCGACGTCACCGTGCTCCACCACGTGGCCGCCACGGAGGACGGACACCTCGTGCGCGATGCGACGGACGACGGCCAGGTCGTGCGAGATGAACAGGTACGAGACGCCGAGCCGTTCCTGCAGCTCGGCGAGCAGGTCGAGGACCTGGGCCTGGACCGACACGTCGAGCGCCGAGACCGGTTCGTCGAGGACGACGAACGACGGGTCGAGCGCCAGCGCACGGGCGATCGCCACGCGCTGCCGCTGTCCGCCGGACAGCTCGCCCGCCCGTCGTCGGAGCACCGAGGCGGGCAGGGCGACGAGGTCGACGAGTTCGCGCGCGCGGGCGGACCGGGTCCGGCGGGAACCGATGCCGAACGCGGCGAGCGGATCGGCGACGACGGACTCGACGGACAGCCGCGGGTGCAGCGCGGCGTACGGGTTCTGCTGGACGATCTGCGCCCGGCGCCGGAACGCGCGGAGCGCTGCACCCCGTCGCCCGACGGGCTCACCGTCGAACAGCACGGTGCCCTCGTCGCGCCGTTCCAGGCCGAGCAGCAGTCGCGCGGTCGTCGACTTCCCCGAGCCGGACTCGCCCACCAGCGCGAGCGTGCGCCCACGGGGTACGGACACGTCGACGCCGTCGACGGCGGTGACGTGCCCGAAGGTCTTCCGCAGCCCCGTCGCGACCACCAGGTGGTCGATGGGTCCGGCATCGCCGGTCGGGAGGCTCGGCTCGGCCCGGGCGGTCACGGTCACGTCGTCGAGACTCGGCGCAGCGGCGATGAGGGCTCGGGTGTACGGCTCGCGTGGGGAGCCGAGCACCTCGTCGGGCGTTCCCTGCTCGACGATGCGTCCCTCGGAGAGCACCACGATCCGGTCCGCCCGGTCCGCGGCCACCCCGAGGTCGTGGGTGATGAAGAGGACGCTGGTCCCTCGCTCGGCGACGAGCCGGTCCAGGTGGTCGAGGATCGTCCGCTGCACGGTGACGTCGAGGGCGCTCGTCGGTTCGTCCGCGACGAGGAGCTCCGGGTCCCCGATCAGGGCGATCGCGATGAGCACCCGCTGGCGCATCCCGCCCGAGAGCTCGTGCGGGTACTGCCGTGCGCGGAGTTCCGGACGGTCGATCCCCGCACGGCGGAGCTCCTCGACCGCGCGCGCAGCAGCCTCGGCCCCGGTGGCGATGCCGTGGATCGCGAGGACCTCGGCGACCTGGGTGCCGACGCGCGTGACGGGGTTGAGCGACACGGTCGGGTCCTGCGGCACGAAGCCGACGCGCAGCCCACGGACGCCGCGCACGTCGGCGTCGGTCGCGGTCACCAGGTCCAGGTCTCCGGAACCGGCGCCGGCCCCGGCGAGCCGCACCGAGCCTCCCGTCAGGGTCGCCGCGGCTGGGAGGAGCCGGAGGACGGCCTGCGCCGTCGTCGACTTGCCCGAACCGGACTCGCCGACGATCGCGACGCGCTCCCCACGTCCCACGTCGAGGGAGATCCCGTGGAGCGTCGTGCGCCGGGACGCGCCGTGACCGTGGTCGACGGACAGGTCCCTGATGGTGAGCAGGCTCATCGGACGGCCTTCCGTTCGGTGTCGAGCGCTCGGGCGACCCGGTTGCCGGCGAGGACCGTCACCGCGATGACGAGACCGGGGATCGTGGTGAGCCACCACGAGGTCGCGATGAAGTCGCGGCCGGTGGCGACGAGGGAACCCCACTCCGGTGCCGGCGGCTGTGCGCCGTAGCCGAGGAAGCTCAGGCTCGAGACGGCGAGGATCGCGGTCCCGGATTCCAGTGCGGCGAGGACGATGACCGGCCCGGCCGCGTTCGGCAGCACGTGCACGGCGAGCACCCGCCACCAGCGGTTGCCTCCGGCCGCCGCGGCTTCGACGTACTGCGCGGTGCGGACCCTGACCACCTCGGAGCGCATGATGCGGGCGATCGTGGCGATGCTCGCGACGCCGACGGCCACCGCGACGTTTGCTGTGCCGAAGCCGAGCACCGTCACGATCGTGAGCGAGAGCAACAGGCTCGGGATCGCGAGCAGGACGTCCGCGATCCGCATGAGCACGGCGTCGACCACCCCGCCGACGAACCCGGCGACGAGCCCGACGAGCGACCCGCCGACGAGGCCGATGACGATCGCGAGCACCGCCGCCTGCAGCGTCAGCGCGGTGCCGTGCACGACGCGGGCGTACAGGTCACGGCCGAGCTGGTCGGTGCCGAACCAGTGCGCGGCGCCCGGAGCGGTGAGCTTCGCGGCGGGGTCGGCAGCGAGGGGGTCGTGGGAGGTGAGGGCTCCCGGGAGGAACGCGGCGAGGACGACGAGCGCCAGCCAGACGAGCGCGACGGTCAGCGTGGGCCGCGCGACGAGCACACGGAGCGCCGTCCCGCGACCGGGGACCCGGTCGCTGAGGACGACCGCCCGGCCACCGATCGCGAGCCGCGTGGTCTCGGTCATGCGAGGACCCCCTGGGGTGCTGGTTCACCGGTCGGTTCCCGGAGCTTCCTGCGGCTGCCCGCCACGACGACGCGCGGGTCGAGGAGCGGGTAGACGAGGTCGACGACGAGGTTGACGACGACGAAGACCGCTGCGGCGAAGAGGACGATGCCCTGGACGACGGGGATGTCCTGCTGCTGGACCGCGGTCGCGGTGACCCGGCCGAGGCCCGGCCGGGAGAACACCGTCTCGGTCACGACGGTGCCGGAGAACAGCTGCCCGACGATGAGTCCCGTGACGGTGAGGGCAGGCAGCGCGGCGTTCTTCAGGGCGTGCCGGAGCTGCACCCGCCACCGGCCGGCGCCCTTCGCGTACGCGGTGTCGACGTACGGCTCGCGCAGGGTCTGGACGAGCGACTTCGACAGCAGCTGCGCGATCGTCGCGCCGGTCGGCAGCGCGAGGGTGACGGCCGGCAGCACGACGGACGCCGGTCCCTCGCCGCCGAACGCCGGGAACAGGTGCAGGCCGAACGAGAACCACTGCACCAGGAGCAGCGCGAACCAGAACCCCGGGACGGCGACGCCGACCGGGGGCAGCTGGAGCAGGAACTGTCCGAGTGCACGGTTCCTGGTCCAGGTCGCGAGGACGGCGAGCCCGCCGCCGAACACGATCGCCAGGACGAGCCCGGTCAGCGCGATCTGTGCCGTGGGCAGGATCGCCTCGCCGATGACGTCGGCGACCGGGCGACCACTGCCGATCGACCGGCCGAGGTCGCCGGTGAACAGCGCGCCGAGGTGCTGCACGTACTGCACGAGGACGGGCTGGTCGAGTCCGTACCGGTGTCGCAGCGCGTCGAGCTGGGCCGCGGTGACGTCGGTCGCGTCAGGGCCCACGAGGATCCGGGCGGGGTCGCTCGGCAGGACGTAGAGGACGAAGAACGAGATCGTCCAGGCCGCCCACAGCACGAGCACGGCCTGGCCGACGCGGGACAGGACGTACCGGGTCATGCGGTGACCGCCGCCGCTGCTCGTGTCGGTGCCGGGACCCAGCCGAGTTCGGGGGCGACGTGCTCGACGACGTCGGCGACGATCTGCTCGTACTCGTCGGCGGCGAACTCGTAGGGCAGCTCGATGCGGAACTCGTCGACCTCGGCGAGGGTGGCGTCGTGCACGAGCTGCTCGACGATCTGCTCCGACGTGCCGACCAGGTCCGCGGAGAACAGGGTGCGACGGGGCCCCTGCGGCGCGGTCTGCCGAGCGAGCCGGGAGTCGCGCCACACGGCGTACCGCTCGCGCGACGCCCGGTCGGCGGAGTCCGTCGGGACCAGGCAGCGTCCCCATGCGACGCGGGGCTCGACGCCGTCGGGCAGCGCTGCCCGGTACGCCAGCAGCTGGTTCCGCTGGGCCGTGCCGTAGTCGTCGGTGCCCTCACCGGAGGTCAGGTTCCCGATGAGCAGGTTCAGGCCGCTGCGGCCGGCGAACTCCGCGGACCGGAGCGACCCGGCGCCGTACCAGACGCGGTCGGCGAGCCCGGGCGCGTACGGCTGCAGTCTGGGGCGCTGGACGTTCCCCGGGCTGGCGATGACGGTGTCGGCGTCGCCGAGGAACGACCCGTGCAGGTTCTCGACGAACCGGGTGACCCGGCCGTAGCCGAGGTCGAACGAGCGCCAGTCGCCGTCGAACACCAGGTCCCCGAGGAGGTCGGCGTGCGGGGTGCCGGTGGACAGCCCGACCTGGACCCTGCCGCCGGACAGCACGTCGGCGAGCGAGAAGTCCTCGGCGAGCCGGAACGGGCTCTCCCACCCGATCGGGACGACCGCGACACCGAGCTCGATGCTCCGCGTGCGCTGCGACGCCGCGGCGAGGAACACCGCGGCCGAGCCGATGCCGTGCTCGAGGTGCCGGTGCCGGACCCAGGCGCCGTCGACGCCGCGACGCTCGGCGGTCGCGAAGAGCTCCAGCGTCGACTCGAGCCCGGCTGCGGGGTCGTCGTCCGCGAAGTTGCCGGGGACCAGGATGGCGAGGCTGCCGATGCTCATGCGAGGACCGGTCGGCTCGTCGCGACACCGGGGAGCCCGAGGGTCTCGCGCAGGGTGGCTCCGTCCTCGTACGACGAGCGGTACACGCCACGTTCCTGCAGCAGCGGGACCACACGGTCGACGAAGTCGTCGAGCCCGTACGGGTTCGTGTGCGGCACGACGACGAACCCGTCCGTGGCGCGCTCTTGGACGTACCGGTCGATCTCCGCCGCGATGTGGGACGGCGTCCCGACGAACCCGCCGCGGGTCGACACCTCGATGACGAGGTCCCGGATGGACAGGCGCTCGGCCTCGGCACGGTCCCGCCAGCCCTGCACGAGCGCGGGGACGTCCCGGGTGTGACGTGCGCGACCACGGGTGATCGCGGCGCCCTCGAGGTCCGGCTCGACGTCGGGCAGCGGACCGTCCACGTCGTAGGCGGACAGGTCGCGGTTCCACACCTGCTCGAGGAACGCGATCGCCGTGGCCGGGCTGACCTGCGCCCGCCGGATCGCCCTCGCTCGTTCCTCGGCGTCCGCCGCGGTGTCGCCGAGGACGAAGGTCGCACCGGGCAGGATGAGCAGCGCGTCCCGCGAGCGGCCGACGCGTTCGAGCCGAGCGGCGATGTCCCGGGAGAAGCCCTGGGCGTCGGCGAACTCGGTGTGCAGCGAGAAGATCACGTCGGCGCGGCTCGCGGCGAGGTCCCGGCCCTCGTCGGAGTCGCCGGCCTGCACGACCACCGGATGCCCCTGGGGGCTGCGCGGGACCGGGAACGTGCCGGTGACGTCGAACTGTGGGCCGTGGTGGTCGACGTCGCGGATCCGGGACCGGTCGGCGAACCGTCCGGCAGCGCGGTCCGTGACGATCGCGTCGGATTGCCACGAGTCCCAGGCCTCCCGGGCGACGTCGACGAACTCGGCGGCCCGCGTGTACCGGTCCGCCGGGTCGAGGAAGCCGCCGCGGCGGAAGTTCGCGCCGTGGAACGCATCGGAGCTCGTGACGACGTTCCAGCCGGCGCGGCCACCGGTCAGGTGGTCGAGGGTCGCGAGCTGCTTCGCCAGTTCGACGGGCTCGTTGAACGTGGTCTGCAGCGTGCCGACGAGCCCGATGTGGTCGGTCACGCCGGCCAGCGCGGCGAGGATCGCGAGCGTGTTCGGTCGACCGACCACGTCGAGGTCGTGGATGCGGCCCTTCTGCTCGCGGAGCCGGAGCCCCTCGGCGAGGAACAGGAAGTCGAAGTACCCCCGCTCGGCGTTCCGCGCGAAGTGCTCGAACGACGAGAAGGCGATCTGGCTCTCGGCCCGGTCGTCGCTCCACACGGTGGTGTTGTTGACGCCGGGGAAGTGCGCGGCGAGGTGGACCTGACGCTTCGTGGTCATGCGAGGACCCCTTCGGTGGTCGGACGGGTGTGGCGGCTGACGGCCGGGGCGATCCCGAGCCGAGTGCGCAGGTCGACCGCCGGTCGGGAGGCGACGTCGGCCCGGAGTCCGGCCGTGACGAGCGCGGGGACGAGCTGCCGGGCGATCGCGGTGCTGTCCGTCGGGATGCGCAGCGGGCGCAGCCGCACCCCGGCGTAGCCGAGTTCGCGCAGTCCGGCGATCCGCGAGACCAGGTCCGGGACGGTGGTCGCCAGCACCGACGTGTCCGAGACGGACGGCGTCCCGGCCAGCTCGTCGAGAGCGGCGAGCTCGTCGGCGGCGGCAGCCGGCGACGAGCCGATGAGCACCGCGAGGTCCGCGAGGACCGGCCTGGGGGCGGTGGACCCAGCCGCCTGTTCGAGGTGACGGACCTCGGCGAGCAGTTCCCGGTCCTCCCGTCCGTCGAAGCCGGGCGTGACCAGCACGACGTCCGCGACGTCGACGGCCAGCGCTGCCGCGTCGGACCGGTGGGCCAGCGAGAAGACCGGCGGCCGACCCTGCGGCGACCGCGGGACGATCGACGCCCCGTGCACCGAGACGTGCTCCCCCACGAACTCCGCGTTGTGGATCCGGTCCCGGTCGATGAACCGGCCGGTCGTCACGTCGCGGATGATCGCGTCGTCGTCCCAGCTGTCCCAGAGGCGGTCGACGACCTCGGCCACCTCGCGCGCCTCGGCGAAGAGCTCCGCGACGGTCGCGTCGTCCGGCGTGGTGGGCAGGGACCTGCGCCCGAAGAGTGCGGCCTCCCGCGCCGTCGGGCTCACCTGGAGCCGCCAGCCGGCCCGTCCGAGCGACACGTGGTCGAGCGTCTGCAGGCCGGTCGCGACGTGGAACGGCTCGGTGTGCGTGACGCTCACGGTCGGTACCAGGCCGATCTGCCGGGTGGCGGGAGCGACGGCGGCGGCGATCAGCAGGGCGTCCAGGCGGCCGACGACGGTGGTCGTGTCCAGGTCGCCGTCCCGCTGGGGTCCGGCGGTGAAGGAGTCCTCGATGGTCACGGCGTCCACGCCGAGCCGGTCCTGCTCGACGACGACGTCGCGCCAGTGCCGGAGCGAGGTCAGCGACTCCGCGTCGGAGTCGGCGGCACGCCAGGCTGCCGGGTGCCACCCGGCACCCTGCAGCGCGGTGACGAGGGTGATGCGATCGGGCACGGTGGGCTCCGTCTCAGTGGGTGTGCGCGGGGGACGCTTCGGATCCGAACTTGAAGCCGAGGCGGCCGTGGGCGAAGCCGCCGCCGGCGCGGATCGCGGTCGCGACCCAAGCGGCCTCGGCGAGCTCGGCCTCGGTCGCGCCGGCCTGTACGGCACGCTGGGAGTGCGCGTCGATGCAGTAGACGCACTGCGTGGTGATGCCGACCGCGACGGCGATGAGCTCGCGGAACTTCAGCGGGATCGCGCGGTCCGCTGCCTGGAACACCGCACCGTCGAACTGTGCGAACGCGGCGAGGATGTCGGGCGTCTCGCGCTTGTAGACGGCGGTGTAGGTCTTGTCGTGCTCGCGGTCGAGGAAGTCGGTCATGGCTGCGACGCTATGGCGGCTCGCGCCGTTCAGCGACGGGTGTTGCGGTCCGTGACCGGGGGTTTCGTCACGTGACGTCGGGCGGCGGGGAGCGCGTCACGTGACGTCACGTGGACGCCCTGCACACACCCTGCTCTTCGAACCCGACTCGGAACGACAGCGTCGCTGTCGTACGACGTCGGTCTTGTCGCTCCTGCGCGCCCGCAACAGTTGCGCACGCGTGCCAGCGACAGAGTCGCTGTCGTACGACAGCTTGGGTTCATTCGGTGGTCGCAACACCTTGAGCGATTGGGGTGGTTGTGGTGGGTCGG
>NZ_JBMPIT010000021.1:0-21787 GCF_049341845.1 Curtobacterium guangdongense | reverse complement strand
TCCACAAGTGAAGGCAACGGGGTCAATAAATTGGCATTGACAATGTGCACGCTGTTGAGTTCTCAAGGACCAGACGCGCCGAGCTTCTTCTCCCTGGAGGGAATGCCCGCTCGGGCAACTTCGGTACTGTACCACTACTTCAGTGGCGGTCTTTCGACCGGCTTCATTGGAGTGGGTGGTCCCGCTTGAGGTCGGCTCGGCCGGACTGCATCACCGGGGCTTTCGCTCCGGGTGACCGTCTCGGCTTCTCCGCCGCACCTTTGGGGTGACGAGTAAGAACTCTACGCACGATCCGCGGATCGGGCAAACCGGGGCTGCACGACGGCGTGTCGCCCGGAACGACGGGGAACAGGTGTCGTCGAACGACGAAGGGCCCCACATCCGTGTGGATGCGGGGCCCTTCGGTTGGTCGTCACTTGCGGGCGATGACCGGGTTCTTCAACGTGCCGATGCCGGAGATGGTCACCTCGACGACCTCGCCGTCACGGATCTCCCCCACGCCGGCGGGGGTGCCGGTGAGGATGACGTCCCCGGGCAGGAGCGTCCAGATCGACGACACGAACTCGATGAGCGACGGGATGTCGTGCACCATCTCGCTCGTCGACGCCACCTGGCGCAGGTCTCCGTCGACGCGGGTCTCGAGACGGATGTCCGACGGGTCGATCTCGGTCTCGATCACCGGGCCGAGCGGGCAGAACGTGTCGAACCCCTTCGCCCGGGTCCACTGGCCGTCGCGAGCCTGGAGGTCACGGGCGGTCACGTCGTTCGCGATCGTGTACCCGAGGATGACGCTCGCGAAGTCCTCTCGCGTGACGTTCTTGGCGAGGGACCCGATCACGATGGCGAGTTCGCCCTCGTGGTCGACGCGGCCGACGCCCTCCGGCAGGCGGATGGGGTCGTCCGGACCGATGACCGAGGTGTTCGGCTTGAGGAACACCACGGGGTCGTCCCCCGACACGTCGTCCATCTCGTCGGCGTGCTCGGCGTAGTTGAGCCCGACGCCGATCACCTTGGAGCGCGGGATCACCGGTGCGAGGAGCTTCGCTTCCGACAGGGGCACCCGCTCCCCCGTGGTCTCGAAGCCCTGGTACATCGGGTCTCCCGCGAGCACCACCAGAGCGCGCTCGTCGAGGATGCCGTACCGGGGGTCTTCACCCTTGCTGCTGAACCGTGCGATCTTCACCGTTCGACCCTACCGACGCCGAGCCCGGGATCAGGACGCGTCGGTCAGCTTGGTCATCCACCCGTGCGGGTCGGGACGACGGCCGGACTGGATGTCGGTGAGCTCCTCACGGAGGGACATCGTCAGTTCGCCGGCACCGACGGTGGGCGAGCCGATCGTGAAGCCGTCGCCGCGGAGCTCGGCGATCGGGGTCACCACGGCGGCGGTGCCGCACGCGAAGGCCTCGGTGATGGAGCCGTCCGCGACGCCGTCACGCCACTCGTCGAGGGTCACCCGTCGCCGCTCGACCCGCAGGCCGCGGTCTTCCGCGAGCTGCAGGATCGAGTCGCGCGTGATCCCTTCGAGGATGGAGTCCGAGTCGGGCGTCACGAGCGTCCCGTCGGACCGCACCAGCACGACGTTCATGCCGCCGAGCTCTTCGAGGTACTTGCCCTCTTCGGAGTCGAGGAACATCACCTGCTGGCAGCCGTGCTCGTACGCCTCTTGCTGGGGCAGCAGCGACGCGGCGTAGTTGCCGCCGGTCTTGGCGGCACCGGTGCCACCACGGCCCGCTCGGGCGTAGTTCGACGACAGCCAGATGGACACCGGCTTCGGACCGGACGTGAAGTACGCGCCGGCCGGGCTCGCGATGCAGTGGTACGACACCGCCTGGGCCGCACGGACCCCGAGGAACGACTCGGTGGCGATCATGAACGGCCGCAGGTACAGGCTCGTCTCCGGGGCACCCGGTACCCAGTCGACGTCGGTCCGGACCAGCTGTCGGATCGACTCGACGAACACCTCGACGGGCAGCTCCGGCAGCGCGAGACGGCGGGCCGAGCGCTGGAACCGCTTGGCGTTCGCTTCCGGACGGAACGTCCACACCGAGCCGTCGGCGTGCCGGTACGCCTTCAGGCCCTCGAAGATCTCCTGCGCGTAGTGCAGCACGCTGGCGCTGGGGTCGAGCGACAGCGGTCCGTACGGGTGGATCGACGCGTCGTGCCAGCCGGCGTCGAGCGTCCACTCGACGGTGGCCATGTGGTCGGTGAAGTGCTTGCCGAACCCGGGGTCCGCCAGGATCGTCTCGCGCTCCGCCTCGGCACGGCGCTCAGCGGACGGGGTGGTGGAGAACTCGAGTCCGAAGACTGTCTCGGTGCTCATCGGTGTGGCTCCCTTTCAGGCGGTGGTGGTGCGCGCTGTGGCCGCGGCGGCGATGGCGTCGCCGATCTCGGCCGTGCGACGCTGCGTGGTGCCCCGGTCAGCCAGGTCCGCTTCCACCGCCCGTGTCACCGCCGTCGCCAGGTCACCCCGACCGATGTGGTCGAGGAGGAGTGCGACGGAGAGGATGGCGGCCGTGGGATCGGCCTTCTGCTGACCCGCGATGTCCGGCGCGGATCCGTGCACCGGCTCGAACATGCTGGGGAAGGTGCCGTCCGGGTTGATGTTGCCCGAGGCCGCCAGACCGATGCCGCCGCTGATCGCGCCGGCCAGGTCGGTGATGATGTCACCGAAGAGGTTGTCGGTGACGATGACGTCGAACCTAGCAGGCTCCCGCACCATGTGGATGGTGACGGCGTCGACGTGCTGGTAGTCCACGGTGACGTCCGGGTACTCCTGCCCCACCGCTGCGACCGTGCGCTGCCAGAGCGCCCCGGCGTTCACGAGCACGTTGCTCTTGTGCACGAGCGTCAGGTGCTTGCGGGGACGACGGTCAGCCAGGTCGAACGCGTAGCGCACGGTGCGCTCGACTCCGTACGCCGTGTTCACCGAGACCTCGGTCGCGATCTCGTGCGGTGTGCCGACGCGGATCGCTCCCCCGTTGCCGACGTACGGTCCCTCGGTTCCTTCGCGGACGACGACGAAGTCGACGTCCCCCGGGGAGGCCAGTGGTGTGACGACCGATTCGTAGACCTTCGTCGGACGCAGGTTGACGTAGTGGTCGAAGGCGAACCGCAGCTTCAGCAGCAGCCCACGCTCGATGATGCCGCCGGCCAGGCGGGGATCACGGGGATCCCCGCCGACCGCGCCGAGCAGGATCGCGTCGTGCGACGCGACGGCAGCCATGTCGTCGTCCGTCAGGATGTCGCCGGTCTCGAGGAACCGGGTGGCTCCGAGCGAGAACGGGGTCTCCTCGACGACGAGGTCGTCCGGGGTGACGGCGCGCAGGACCTTGAGGGCCTCGTCCACGACCTCCGGGCCGATCCCGTCCCCACGGATGACAGCGAGCTTGAGCGTCTGCGTCATGAGTGCTCTCCTACAGCGTGATGTCGATCTCGCGGAGCGAGGAGGCGTCGATCGTCGAACGGACGTGCTCGAGGATCTCCGCCGGCACGGGTGAGTCGACGGTCAGGACGCTGAGCGCCTGACCACCGGCCGAGTGCCGGGCGATCTGCATGGCGGCGATGTTGATGCCCGCCTCGCCGAACTCCTTGCCGTACACCGCGACGATGCCGGGCCGGTCCGTGTAGTCCATGACCACGTGGTGCTTGTCGAGGGCGACCTCGACGTCGTAGCCGTTGATCTCCACGAGCTTCTCGACCTGCTTCGGGCCGGTGAGCGTGCCGGAGACGCTGATCGCCGGGCCGTCGGACTGGGCGCCGCGGATCGTCAGCACGTTGCGGTACTCAGGGCTGTCCTTGTCGGTGATGAGCCGGACGCTGACCCCACGCTGCTCCGCGATGAGCGGGGCGTTCACGTAGGACACCTGGTCGCTCACGACGTCGGTGAAGACGCCCTTGAGCGCCGCCAGCTTGAGGACGCTGACGTCGAACTCGGCGAGCTCGCCGTGCACCTCGACGTCGATGCTGGTCACCGGCGAGGTGGCGAGGGCCGTGAAGACCTGGCCGAGCTTCTCGACGAGCGGGATGCCGGGGCGCACGTACGGGTCGATGACGCCGCCGGCGACGTTCACCGCGTCGGGGACGAGCTCTCCGCCGAGGGCGAGCCGCACCGACTTGGCGACCGAGACGCCCGCCTTCTCCTGCGCTTCGTCGGTGGACGCGCCGAGGTGCGGCGTGACGACGACGTTCGGCAGCGCGAGGAGCGGCGAGTCCGTCGGGGGCTCCGACACGAAGACGTCGAGGCCGGCACCGGCGATCTGGTTCGACGTGAGCGCTCGGTGCAGCGCGTCTTCGTCGATGAGGCCACCGCGGGCGACGTTCACCACGAAGGCCGTCGGCTTCATGATCGCGAACTGGTCGTCCGAGATCATGCCGAGGGTCTCCGGCGTCTTCGGCATGTGGATCGTGACGAAGTCGGCGCGCCGCAGCAGGTCGTCGAGGGAGACGAGCTCCACCCCGAGCTGCTGCGCACGAGCGGTCGTGACGTAGGGGTCGTACGCGATGACCGAGACGCCGAAGGCCTGCAGGCGCTGGGTGATCAGCGCGCCGATGCGGCCGAGGCCGATGATGCCGACGGTCTTCTCGTAGAGCTCGACACCGGTGTATGCGGAACGCTTCCACGCGCCGGCCGCGAGCGACGCGTGCGCCGCCGGGATGTGCCGCGCGAGCGACAGGATGTGCCCGACCGTCAGCTCGGCGGCCGAGATGATGTTCGACGTCGGGGCGTTGACGACCATCACGCCGGCCGTGGTGGCCGCCTTGATGTCGACGTTGTCGAGGCCGACACCCGCACGGGCGACGACCTTGAGGTTCGGGGCTGCGGCGATCGCTTCGGCGTCGACCTTGGTGGCGGAGCGCACCAGGATGGCGTGCGCGTCGGCGAGGGAGGCCAGGAGTGCGGAGCGGTCGGTGCCGTCCACGTTCCGGATCTCGAAGTCGGGCCCGAGGGCGTCGACTGTGGCGGGCGAGAGTTCTTCGGCGATCAGGACGACCGGCTTCGGCACAGCTGCTGTTTCCTCACACGAGACGGGCGGTATCCCACCATCGTATCGACGCGAGCAGGCCGTTACGACCGCGGCAGGAGCCCTGTGGAGGACCACATGACGGGCGGGAGGCTCGTGGCGGCGTCGCCACGGGCCTCCTGTCCGGTGTCAGGAACCGATGCGGAGCGTCGAGGACACGTACTGCAGGAGCGTGAACCAGAGCGCGGAGACCGCGCAGAGCGCGGCGACGAAGACGACGACGGTGCGGACCAGGTCCATCCTGCGCGACACCAGCCAGGCGGCGACGAACGCGGCCGGCGCGATCAGCACGTCGAGGACGAGCGCCACCCACGGCGTCGAGGTCTCGAGGCCGGTGCCGCCGTTCTTCCGGACGAACTCGTTGAAGTCCGACACGGACTTCGAGACGCCGACGAGGTTGCCGACGGCCTGCCAGGTGACGTACGCCAGGCACACGGCCGCGACGCCCCAGACGACGGCCTTGCCGATGGTGACCGTGCGCTGCCGCTCGGTGACGGCGGCGCTCACCCGAAGCTCCTGGTCATGATGAACGGCCACGGGATGAGGACGACCGCCCCGATGAGGAGCCAGACGAACTTGGTGCGGTTCCTGCTCCCCTGCCCGAGCCAGAGCGTGGCGGCGAACCAGAACGCCGGTGCCATGATCGCGAGGACGCGCATGACCTCGGACACGATGCCCGCCACACCGGAACCGGTGACGGTGAGGAGGCTCGCGCTGACGAGCCACGCGACCGTGTAGAGCAGGTAGATGCCACCGAAGACGCCCATGCCGACGAGTGCGCTCGAACCGAGTGGTTCCTCGGGGTCGTGCTCGCGGCGCGCCTTGACGCGGACCGGGTTGTGCGCGGCGTCGACGTGGGTGGCGTCGTCCGCGTCGCCCCACTGCAGGGCTGCGTCGTCGTCGTGGTCGAGCGCGCCGTCCGGCGGGGACGCCGCGGCGTCGTGGTGTGCTGGAGGTGCCGGGGTCATGCCCACGATTCTACGAGAGACGCGGCGCCCTCGGGACCGGACGGCCGGCTGCGGACGACGTCAGGCGTCGGCGGCCTGGGACTCGAGCACCTCGGCGACGACGTCCCGGACGGACGGGAACAGCGGGTGGCTCTCCATGAGACCGGTCAGGATCTCGGTGAGCGCGTGCGCCGTGGCCCCCGACCGGAGCAGCGCGTGCAGCTCGATCGACTCCGGGTCGTTCTCGTCGTCGAACTCGAGCGCGACGCGGACTGCGCCGAGCAGGTGCTCGACGGGGAGGCCGCGCTCGGCGAGCTGCGCCGCGGGACCGACGAAGCGTTCGCGGCGCCCGAGCTTCCGGAGCGGGTTCCGACCGACGCGGACGGTGGTGTCCGGCAGGTGCGGGTTCGCGATGCGGGAGAGGTTCGCGGCCACGTAGCGCGCGTGTTCCTCGGGGTCGAAGCCGTGCTTCGCGATGAGGAGCGCGGTCGTCTCCGCGAGGACGCCGTCGACCTCGGCCTTCACGGCGGTGTCCTCCAGCGCTTCACGGATGAGCCGGATCCCGCGGACGTAGCCGTGGTAGGCGGCCGTCGCGTGGGCCGTGTTCACCGTGTAGAGCTTGCGCTCGACGAACGGCTGCAGGTCGTCCACCCAGGTCACCCCCTCGATCTCCGGGGGCTCGGCGTCCGAGCTCGCGAAGGGCGTGCGCTCGATGACCCACTCGTAGAACGGCTCGAGCACGACGTCGAGGCCGCCGGACTGCCCGAGGACGCCGGACTGGTCGGGGACGATGCGGTCGATCGCGCAGTTCGCGAAGACGGCGGCGATGTCGCGGTCCTCGAGGATCGGAGCGCGACGGATGCTGGCGTGCAGGGAGTCGGTGGCGTTGAAGGCGTTCTCGCACGCGACGATCGTGACGTCACCGCGCTCGAGCCCTCGCGCCGCGAGCCCCTCGGCGATGACCGGTGCGACGAGCGGCAGCGTGCGGGCACCGACGGCCGTGGTGACGACGTCGGCCTCGGCGATCGCCCTGACCACGGCATCGCGGTCGGTCTTGCTGCTGAGCGCACGGAAGCCGTAGACGAGGTGCTCGACCGGCATCTCGCCGACCTCGTGCACCACGAAGCGACCGGCTTCGTTGAGGGCCTGGACGACCCGCTCGTCGACGTCGACGAAGGTCAGCTCGTAGCCGCTGGCCACGAGGAACTGGCCCACGAATCCGCGCCCGATCTTGCCGGCGCCGATGTGGACCGCTCGCTTCGTCACCGCCATCCGTCGATCATCCCATGCCGATCGGTACGGTTCTGCCACCGTGCGGGCGCCACGGACGACGCATGTCGCGCAACGCGCTGAGCGTCGCCTGAGGGACGCCGGTCGGGGGCGTCGGAGCTGTTGGAGTGCTGCTGCATAACGTTCGGGTCACATCGAGAGGCGGCGGTGCACGGGTGCACACCGCCGCCTCGTCGTCGAGTGGTCTGGGGAAGACTACCGCGCTGCGGAACCGTCGACGTAGTCGGAGTCCGACTGCTTCCACGCGAACAGCTTGCGCAGCTCGCGACCGGTCGCCTCGATCGGGTGGCCCTCGCCCTTCTCGCGGAGCGCCTTGAACTCCGGCGCACCGGCGTCCTGGTCGTCGATGAAGCGCTTGGCGAAGGTGCCGTCCTGGATGTCGGCGAGCACCGCCTTCATGTTCTCCTTGACCTCGGGCGAGATCACGCGGGGGCCGGAGACGTAGTCACCGAACTCGGCGGTGTCGGAGATCGACCAGCGCTGCTTGGTGAGGCCGCCCTCCCAGATGAGGTCGACGATGAGCTTGAGCTCGTGGAGCACCTCGAAGTAGGCGATCTGCGGCTGGTAGCCCGCCTCGACGAGGGTCTCGAAGCCGTACTGGATGAGCTGCGACGTGCCACCGCAGAGGACGGCCTGCTCACCGAACAGGTCGGTCTCGGTCTCCTCGGTGAAGGTGGTCTTGATGCCGCCGGAGCGGAGGCCACCGATCGCCTTGGAGTAGGACCACGCGAGGTCCCAGGCGGAGCCGGACGCGTCGACCTCGACGGCGACGATCACGGGGACGCCACGGCCGGCCTCGTACTCGCGGCGCACGGTGTGGCCGGGGCCCTTCGGCGCGACGAGCGACACGTCGACGCCCTCCGGTGCCTGGATGTAGCCGTAGCGGATGTTGAAGCCGTGGCCGAAGACGAGGGTCGCACCCTGCTTGAGGTTCGGCTCGATGTCGTCCTTGTAGACGATGCGCTGGACCTGGTCCGGCGCGAGGATCACGACGACGTCGGCCCACTTGGTGACCTCGGCAGGGGTGAGGACCTCGAAGCCCGCCTCCTCGGCCTTCTGGCGACTCTTCGAGCCCTCCTTCAGACCGATCTTCACCTCGACGCCGGAGTCGCGGAGGTTGAGGGCGTGGGCGTGGCCCTGCGAGCCGTAGCCGATGACCGCGACCTTCTTGCCCTGGATGAGGGTCAGGTCGGCGTCGGCGTCGTACACGATGTCAGTCACGGTGCGTGATCTCCTTGGTTGTGGTTCGTTCGGGGCCGGGTGGCGCTCAGCGCACCCGGTCGGTGATGCTCTTCGGTCCGCGGCCCATGCCGAGGAGGCCCGCTCGGGCGAGCTCCTTGATCCCGTAGGGCTCGAGCACGCGGAGGATCGCCTGGATCTTGCCGGGGTCGCCGGTCACCTCGACGATGAGCGAGTCGTTCGCGACGTCGACGACCTGGGCGCGGAACAGGTTCACTGCTTCGAGCACGGCCGAGCGCGTCTGGTTGTCGACACGGACCTTCACGAGCATGTGCTCGCGCTGGACCGACTGCGAGAAGTCGAGTTCGACGATCTTGATGACGTTGACGAGCTTGTTGAGTTGCTTGGTCACCTGCTCGAGCGGCAGGTCCTCGACGTCGACGACGACCGTGATGCGGGAGAGGCCCGCGACCTCGGTGTTGCCGACGGCGAGGGACTCGATGTTGAAACCGCGGCGGGCGAAGAGGCCGGCGACGCGGGTCAGCAGACCCGGCTTGTCCTCGACCAGGAGGGACAGGACGTGGCTCATGCGGTCTCCCCCGTCATGTCGGCGTCTTCCTCGTCCCAGGTGGGAGCGAGGGCCTGGGCGTACTCGATCGACGAGTTGCTGACACCCTGCGGGACCATCGGCCAGACCATCGAGTCACGGCTCACGACGAAGTCGATCACCACGGGGCGGTCGTTCGTCTCGAGCGCCAGCTTGATCGCCGCGTCGACCTCGTCGGCCTTCTCGACGCGGATGCCGAGGGCACCGTAGGCGTCGGCGAGCTTGACGAAGTCCGGCACACGACGCGTCGAGTGTCCGGTCTCCAGGTCGGTGAACGAGTGACGGCCGTCGTAGAACAGCGTCTGCCACTGCCGCACCATGCCGAGCGACGAGTTGTTGATGATCGCGACCTTGATCGGGATGTCGTTGATGACGCAGGTCGCGAGTTCCTGGTTCGTCATCTGGAAGCAGCCGTCGCCGTCGATCGCCCACACCACCCGGTCGGGCTCTGCGACCTTCGCGCCCATCGCGGCGGGGACCGAGTAGCCCATCGTCCCGGCGCCGCCGGAGTTCAGCCACGCGTTCGGGCGCTCGTACTGGATGAACTGCGCCGACCACATCTGGTGCTGGCCGACCCCGGAGGCGTAGATGCCCTCGGGTCCGGTGAGCTCGCCGATGCGCCGGATGATCGCCTGCGGGGCGAGCAGTCCGTCGGTGGGTTCCGCGTACCCGAGTGGGAAGTCGACCTTGAGCTGGCGGAGCTTCGTCCACCAGTCGGCCGTCGACGCGCGGTCCTCGACGGGAATGCCGCCCCACGCATCGAGCAGGTCGATGAGCACCTCGCGCGCGTCGCCCACGATCGGGACGTCGGCGAAGCGGATCTTCGAGATCTCGGCGGGGTCGATGTCGACGTGCACGACCTTGGCATCGGGCGCGAACTCGTCGGCCTTGCCCGTCACGCGGTCGTCGAACCGGGCGCCGAGCGCGACGATCAGGTCGCTGTCCTGCAGGCCGAGCACCGCGGGGACGGTGCCGTGCATGCCGGGCATGCCGAGGTGCTGCGGGTGCGAGTCCGGGAATGCCCCGCGAGCCATCAGCGTCGTGACGACGGGCGCACCCGTGGCCTCGGCGAACGCGAGCAGTTCTGCCGTCGCGCGGGAGCGGACGACGCCGCCGCCGACGTAGAGCACCGGACGCTCGGCCCCGGCGAGGAGCTGCGCGGCCGCGGTGATCTGCTTGCCGTGCGCCTTGGTGACCGGCCGGTAGCCGGGCAGGTCGATCTTGGGCGGCCAGACGTACGGCGCCGACTTCTGCTGGGCGTCCTTCGTGATGTCCACCAGCACGGGACCGGGGCGTCCGGTCGTCGCGATGAGGTGCGCAGCGGCCAGGGTCGCCGGCACGTCGGCGGGGTCGGTCACGAGGAACGAGTGCTTCGTGATCGGCATGGTGATGCCGACGATGTCCGCTTCCTGGAAGGCGTCGGTGCCCATCAGCGTCGAGAACACCTGGCCGGTGATCGCGATGAACGGCACCGAGTCCATGTAGGCGTCGGCGATCGCGGTGACGAGGTTCGTCGCGCCGGGACCGGACGTCGCGATGGCGACGCCGACCTTGCCGGACGCGGACGCGTAGCCCTCGGCGGCGTGGCCGGCGCCCTGCTCGTGGCGGACCAGGATGTGGCGGATCGTCTTCGACGCCATGAGCTCGTCGTAGAACGGGATGATCGCGCCGCCGGGCAGCCCGAAGACGTCGGTGATCCCGAGGTGCTCGAGGGTCCGGAGGACGGCTCCCGAGCCGGTCAGGACCTCTGGAGTGCGACGCGCTCCGGTGGCCGCGGACAGCGGTGTGGCTTCCGTGGGCATGAAGGGTTCCTTGCCTGGAGAGATGGCAGTGGTGCGGGTGTCGAACGCTAGCCCGTGACCGCGCCCTTGGCGGCGGACTGCACGAGCTTGGCGTACTTCGCGAGGACTCCGCGGGTGTAGCGCGGGGGCAGCGGAGCCCAGCCGTCACGGCGGGCTTCCAGCTCGGCAGGCTCGACCAGTAGGTCGAGCGAGCGAGCCGCGATGTCGACACGGATGCGGTCGCCATCGCGCACGAATGCAACTGGACCTGCGTCCACTGCTTCCGGTGCGATGTGGCCGATGCACAGGCCGGTTGTGCCGCCTGAGAATCGTCCGTCGGTCAAGAGTAGTACATCCTTGCCGAGGCCAGCGCCCTTGATGGCAGCGGTGATGGCGAGCATCTCGCGCATGCCGGGGCCGCCCTTGGGGCCCTCGTACCGGATGACGACGACGTCGCCCTTCTGGATCCTGCCCTCGGTGAGGGCGTCCATCGCGGAGCGCTCCCGGTCGAACACGCGCGCAGGGCCCTCGAACACCGATGCGTCGAAGCCCGCGGTCTTCACCACGGCGCCCTCCGGCGCGAAGGAGCCCTGCAGGATCGTCAGGCCACCGGTCTCGTGGATCGGGTTGTCGAGCTTGCGGAACACCTCGCCGTCGAGCTCCGGCGGGTCGATCTCGGCGAGGTTCTCCGCGACGGTCTTGCCCGTCACGGTCATGCAGTCGCCGTGCAGCAGCCCGGCGTCGAGCAGCGCCTTCATGATCACGGGGATGCCGCCGTTGCGGTCGACGTCGACCATGACGTACTTGCCGAAGGGCTTCATGTCCGCCAGGTGCGGGACCTTCGAGCCGATGCGGTTGAAGTCGTCGAGGCTCAGTTCGACCTCGGCCTCGTGCGCGATCGCCAGCAGGTGCAGGACGACGTTGGTCGAGCCGCCGAGCGCCATCGCGACGGCGATGGCGTTCTCGAACGCCTCGCGCGTCAGGATCTGCCGGGCGGTGATGCCGTGCTTGAGCATGTTCACGACGGCTTCACCCGAGCGGTGCGCGTAGTAGTCGCGGCGGCGGTCGGCGCTGGGCGGCGCGGCGGAGCCCGGGAGCGACATCCCGAGCGCCTCGGCGACCGAGGCCATGGTGTTCGCCGTGTACATACCGCCGCAGGCACCCTCGCCGGGGACGATCGCGCACTCGATCTTCTTGAGCTCTTCCTCGCTCATGGTGCCGGCCTTGCACGCGCCGACGCCCTCGAAGGAGTCGATGATCGTGACTTCCTTCATCGAGCCGTCGGCCTGCTTCACGTAGCCGGGCATGACCGACCCCGCGTAGAGGAAGACGCTCGCGAGGTCGAGGCGCGCGGCAGCCATGAGCATCCCGGGGAGCGACTTGTCGCACCCGGCGAGCAGGACGGTGCCGTCGAGACGCTCGGCGTTCACGACGGTCTCGACACTGTCGGCGATGACCTCACGCGAGACGAGGGAGAAGTGCATCCCCTCGTGACCCATCGAGATGCCGTCCGAGACGGAGATGGTGCCGAACTGCAGGGGGTACCCGCCCCCACCGTGGACGCCTTCCTTGGCGCCCTGGGCGAGCCGGTCGAGGCTCAGGTTGCACGGGGTGATCTCGTTCCAGGACGAGGCGATGCCGATCTGCGGCTTCTCCCAGTCCTCGTCCCCCATCCCGACAGCACGCAGCATGCCACGCGAGGTGGTTGCTTCGATCCCGTCGGTGACGACCCGGCTCCGCGGCTTGACGTCGATATCAGGCATGGAGTGAGTCTAGGACCGATTGGGATACCAGTGGCGCACTTCCATGCGTTCGCATCGGTCTGGGCCCACGCCGCCGGTTCCGGATCGACGCGCCAGCGGCGAGTCGGCCGTGCCGGTGGGGAGAGGTTGTGCTCACGTCCTCAGCGCACCGCACGCAGGCGCGCGAGCTGCTTCAGGACGTCGGTCAGCGCCGCCGGGTCGGCGACCCGGTGGCCGGCGAGCGTGTCGCCCTCCCCCACCTTCACGCCGACGTCGCCGTCGCGCAGCACCCGGAAGGCGTCCTCGTCGGTGACGTCGTCCCCGGCGAAGAACACCGCGTCGGCGCCACGGAGCTCGCGGAGCCGGTCGATGGCGTCGCCCTTCGTGACGTGTCGCACCGCGAACTCGAGGATGTCCTTGCCGCCGCGTTCGAGCACGTCGGCGTCCGCCTCGTGCGCCGCCGCACTCGCGGCGGCGTTCGCCTCGGCTGCGACCTCGGCGCTCACCCGGCGCGTGTGCACGCCGTGCCCGGCCGGCTTGTGCTCGATGACGACCCCGGGGAAGCGCTCCCCGACGGCGTCGAGCGCGGCACCGATCCGCGCGACGCGGTCGTGTTCCTCGGCGGTCAGTGCCTCTTGGTCGTGACCGTCGACGCGCCACTCGACGCCGTGCGAGCCGACGAGCGACATGTCCTCAGGGGCCTGCGTGACCCGGGCGAGCGAGTCGAGCGGGCGGCCGGAGACGAGCACCACCTCGGTGCCCTTCGCGCGCTGCAGCGTCAGGACCGCCGCCCAGCTCCCCGGCAGGGCACCGACCTGCCCGGGGTCGTCGGAGAAGGGCGCCAACGTGCCGTCGAAGTCCAGCGCGACCAGCAGCGTGCCGGACGCCGCCAGGTCCGCGAGGGCCGTGTCGAGCGCTGGAGCCGCCGTCTCGTCGACGTTCGTGGACTGGTCACGCATCACGGGCCTCCCGGGTGTCCTCTGCTGCACGCGCGGTCTGCGCGTCCTGGTCGAAGATCGACATGTTGTCGGTCTGTGCCTCGCGGTGCCGTTCCGCACCGGTCGGATCGATCCGCGCGTCGCGCGGGGCGTGCCGGTCGAGTGCCTCGAGGAACGAGCGCGACCAGCGGGCGACGTCGTTGTCGCGGACGCGCTTCCGGAGCGCACGCATCCGCGTCGAGCGCTCGCGCTTCGGCATCTCGATGGCGCGCTGGATCGAGTCCTTCAGGGCACCGATGTCGTGCGGGTTGATGATCACCGCCTGCTTGAGCTCGTCGGCCGCGCCGGCGAACTCGGAGAGGATCAGCACGCCGTCGTTGTCGAAACGCGTGGCGACGTACTCCTTCGCGACGAGGTTCATGCCGTCACGGAGCGCCGTCACGAGCATGATGTCGGCGGCCAGGTAGAGCGCCACCATCTCCTCGCGCGGGTAGCCGTGGTGCAGGTACGAGATCGGCTGGTGCGTGATCGTGCCGAGGTCGCCGTTCAGCCGCCCGACGCTCAGCTCGATCTCGTCGCGGAGCATCCGGTAGGTGTCGACGCGCTCGCGGCTCGGGCTCGCGACCTGCACGAGCGTGGCGTCCTCGACGTCGATCCGTCCGTCCTGGATGAGCTCGCCGAAGGCCTTGATGCGGTGCCGGATGCCCTTGGTGTAGTCGAGCCGGTCGACGCCGAGGAGCACGGTCTTCGGGTTGCCCAGCCCCCGTCGGATCTCGCGGGCGCGCTCCTGCACCTCGGGGCGGCGGGCGATCTCCTCGAAGCTCTCGGCGTCGATCGAGATCGGGAAGTGCCGCGCCTCGACGTGGCGGACGGTGACGCCCTTGCGGCTCCGCGGGGCGTTCGGGTCGTCGACGGGGACGTCGATCGTCGAGCCCTTCGTCGTGTAGCCCTTGATGTGCCGCACGGCACGGAGGAAGTCGCTGGCGTCGTCGTGCCGCTGGAAGCCGATCACGTCCGCGCCGAGCAGGCCGTCGAGGATCTGTGCACGCCATGGCAGCTGCGCGTAGATGCCGACCGGCGGGAACGGGATGTGGTTGAAGAAGCCGATCGTCAGGTCCGGGCGGAGTTCGCGGAGGAGCGCCGGGACGAGCTGCAGCTGGTAGTCCTGCACCCAGACGATGCCGTCCTGCTCGACGATCTCGGCGATCTGCTCGGCGAAGCGCTTGTTGACGCCCTTGTACGAGTTCCACCAGTCGCGGTGGTAGCTCGGGTGCTCGATGACGTCGTGGTAGAGCGGCCAGAGCGTGTCGTTGCTGAAGCCCTCGTAGTACTCCTCGACCTCGCTCGTGCTCAGCGGCACCGGGACGATGTGGATGCCCTCGTTGTCGAAGGGGTCCACCTCGACGTCCGGCTGCCCCACCCAGCCGACCCATGCACCGTCGTTCGCGCGCATCACCGGCTCGAGCGCCGTCACGAGCCCGCCGGGCGAGTGCCGCCAGCCCTCGTTGCCCTCGTCGTCCACGACGCGGTCGACGGGCAGGCGGTTGGAGGCGACGACGAAGGAGTACTTGGCGGAAGCGCTGTGGGGTGCTGGCACGGGTCCGAAGTTACCAGCGTGCCGACAGCAGATTCCCGGAGGATCCGCGGCTTCCGATATGCTGCATCCCGTGTCGGGGGGACACGGCGTGCCGGAGGGGCTGGCACGCGGCCGCCCGGCCGGAGAGGACTCCCGCCGTGAGCGACAACCCACCCGTCCCCCCTCGAGAGCCCGACGCTTCGCGTGAGCCCGACGCTCCTCGTGAGCCCGATGCGCTGGGCCGGCTCCTCCGCTCGATCGGCGGTCGGGACTGGCTGGCCGCGGCGATCGCCGGCGCCGGCGCCTGGGTCGCGGCCTACGTCGTCGCGGGGATCTCGCTGCTGCTGACCGTGGCGATCGTCGCCGTCGGGTCCGGGTCGTCCGGCGGCGCGTCGATCGACGGCGGGTTCGTGCCCGACTCGGGGGCGGCATCCTCCGCTCCCGACCTGCAGGGCCTGCTGTCCGGCATCAGCGTGCTGCTCGGGGCTCCTGCACAGCTCGTCGCCCTCGCCGACTTCGGACGACTGCACGTGTCCGGGTCCGTGCCCCTGTTCGGCCTCGCCGGCTCGGCATCCCTCGGCGTCGTGCCGGCGCTCGTGCTCGCGGCGCAGGTCGTCATCGCCGTCGTGCTCACCCGCCGCATCCGCAGCCGCTCGCTCGGCGTGCCGCAGCTCCTCGTCACCTCGGTGGTGACCGGGCTGGTGCTCACCGCGTTCACGACGCTGGCCGGACTCGTCCTCGCCATCCGGTTCCCGGCCTCGTCCGGGGTGTCGATCAGCGCCGTGCACGCGATCGGCATCGGCAGCATCCTCGGCGCGTTCGTCATCGGCGCGGTGTCCGCGCTCCTGGCCCGTCCGTCCGTGCTCGCACGCGGCCGGGTGCTCGCCGTCCGCACGCTCGGCACCGCTCGCGTCGCCGTCGGGCAGGTCGGGTTCCTCGTGGTGCTCATCACGGTCGTCCTGGTGGTCGTCGCACTCGTCGTCCAGCCGTCGTGGGGCTCGGCGCTGCCGCTCGTCGTGGGCAACCTGGCGTCGGCGATCGTGTCGCTCGGGTTCCTCGGCGGTGTCGGGGTGTCCGGCTTCGGCAGCGGCGCACAGACCGCCTCCGCGTTCAGCGGCGCGTCCGGCTGGCTCTGGCTGCTCGTGCTGTTCGTCGCCCTCACCGCCGTCGCCGCCGGACTCGCACTCGCCGTCCGACGGAACGACCGCGTCCGGACCACCCTCGACTGGGTCGTCTCACCAGCGGTCTGGCTCGTCGTCGGCGTGGTCGTGTTCGTGCTCGGCACCGGGGTGTTCTCGTACTCGGCGACCGGGTCGAGCGTCGTCGGCGGCTCCGGGTCGATGGGCGTCGCGCCGTGGACCCCGGTCGTGTTCGCCGCGTGGGGTGCGGCGATCGAGGTCGTCGCGCGGTACCTGGCGCCGGTGCTCGTCCCCCGCCTGGGATCGCGGATCGTCCTGTTCACCTCGCGCCTGGTCGGTGCGGACCCGCGACCGGTGGCACCCGGTTGGGCTGCGCCAGCAGCTGGCGCGGCGCCCGCGACCGGCACGGCGCCGTCGGCGGGCACGTCGGGTCCCGCTGCTGCACCCGCCGACACCACGTCGGCCGCCGGGTGGTCGGGTGTCCCGGCCGCCGGGGACCAGCCGACCGCTGATGCCGCGCAGCCGTTCGTCGGCGCGCCGCAGCCGTTCGTCGGCGCACCGCAGCCCTTCGTCGGGCCGGATGCGGCGAGCGCCGCCGCACCGATGTCGCCACGTGCCAAGAAGGTCCTGATCCGGTCGCTCGTCGCCGGCGGTGCCGTCGTGGTGGTGGTCGTGGCCGGCGCCGTGACCACCGGGATCCTGCGCTCGAACGTGTGGGGGCCTGCACCGACGGTCCGCAGCTACGTCGACGCGATCGCCCGGGGCGACGCCGCGACCGCCGAGCGGATGAGCGAGGTCCCCGAGGACGCCGCGATGCTCGACGCCGCCGTGCTGAAGAGCGCCACGAACCGCCCGGGCGACGTCCGTGTGGGGCGGGTCTCGACGAGCGGCGACCGTGCCGTGGCCACCGTGAGCTACACGCAGGGTGGCAAGAACCGCTCCGGTCAGGTGGAGCTCCGTCGGACCGGCACGAGCTGGCTCGTGAAGGACGAGTGGCGTGTCACCGCTCCCCTGGCGGAGTCCGTGTCGATCACCGCCGCGTCGGCGCTCGAGGGCGCCCCGGTCACGATCGGCGGCAAGCGGGTCGGGAAGATCTCGGACGGGACCTTCCGGTCGCTCGCCTACCCGGGCACCTACCGGGTCGAGGTCGGCGGGACGAAGTACTTCACCGGGGGCACGAAGACGCTGGCGATCGGCGGCTCGTCGAGCCCGTACGTCGACTTCACCCCGAAGCCGACGAAGCAGCTCACGACCGACGCGGAGAAGTTCGTCACGGACGAGATCACGACGTGCGCCGCGAAGACCGACGTCGACGCCCTGAGCGGCTGCCCCTGGTACGGGCCGTACGACGCCGACGGTGCGGTCAAGTACGAGGTGAAGACGATGCCGGAGCTCAAGGTGGAGACCTCGGGTTCCGGCAGCATCCAGGTGACGAGCACCTCGGACGGCGTGATCGGGTACGACTACACGTCGTACTTCGGGGACAGCGGGCACCTGGAGGACACCTTCGACGTCCACGAGTTCCTGAAGGTCGAGGACGGCAAGCTGGTCTCGGCCTACTGAGCCGGACCTGTACGGACTGCGCGCTCGGCGGGGCTTCCCCGCCGGGCGCGCAGTCGTCCCGTCACTAGGCTGGCGCCCATGGTCAGCACTCGCTCGTGGCGGAACGGATCGGCAGCCGAGCGGGACTTCCCCGTCGAGCGCATCTCGGACCTCGTCGCCGAGGACGACACGTTCGTCTGGATCGACTACACGGACCCGGACGCAGCGGACCTCGAACACGTCGAGGGCGAACTCGGCATCCACGCGCTCGCCGTCGAGGACGCGGTGGAACGCGGGCAGCGCCCGAAGCTCGACCGGTACCGCGACAGCCTGTTCCTGGTCGTCTACGACATCGCCGGGCGGAACCCGGACGGCTCGGTCGTCGTGCACGAGGTCAAGGCGTTCGTCACCCCGCGTGCCCTCGTCACGATCCACGGTGCCGACTTCGACATCGGGGAGGTCTCGAGTCGTCTCGACGCGAACGCCGACCAGGCCGACCACGGGGTGCCGTGGTTGGTGTGGGGACTGCTCGACGCGGTCGTCGACCATGCGTCCGCGGTGGTCGAGGACATCGAGCAGGACATCGACGAGCTCGAGGACGACCTGTTCGAACGCGGCAACCCCCGCGAGCAGCAGATCCAGCGCCGGTCGTTCGCGCTCCGGAAGGGTCTCGGGGTGATCCGACGGCTGGTCGTCCCGACGAAGGACAGCGTCGCGTCCCTGCTCCACGGGGACGCCGAGACGATCGCCGACGGCATCCGCCCGTACTTCCGCGACGTCGAGGACCACCTGGTGTCGATCGCCGACTCCGCCGACCAGCTGCGGGACGCCGTGTCGAGCGTGCTGGACACGAACCTCAACCTGGCGTCGAACCGGCAGAACACCGTCATGAAGAAGGTGACGAGCTGGGCGGCGATCATCGCGATCCCGACCGCCATCACGGGGTTCTTCGGGCAGAACGTGACGTTCCCCGGCGAGGGGCAGTGGGGCGGCCTGTTCGTCTCCGTGTCCCTCATCGTCGTGTCGAGCCTGGTGCTCTACCGCGTCTTCAAGCACCGCGACTGGCTGTAGCGGCGGCGGCGAGGGATCGAGGGAACAGAAATCGTCGGGTCAGCGCGGGGCACCCGACGATTTCTGTTCCCTCGATCGTGGGGGCGCGGGTGGGGGCGCGGGTGGGAGCGCGGGCGCGGGCGCCACCCCCCCGCGCTACACCCCCAGCGCGAGCACGCCGGCGACGACCGTCAGCGGCGCGACGACGCAGCCGAGCGCCATGTACTTGCCCCACGACAACCGGATGCCCTCGGCGGACAGCCGCGCGTGCCAGAGCAGCGTCGCGAGGGACGCCCACGGCGTGATGAGGCACCCGGCGTTCACCCCGATCAGCAGTGCCGCGTAGCGGAGGGCCTCGTGTCCGGCGGCCGGCTCGAGCACCAGGTACGCGGGCAGGTTGTCCATCACGTTCGCGGCGACCCCGCCGGCACCGGCGAGGAGGAGCAGCGACCCGGTGTCGGTGCCGCCGGAGAGCGCGCGCACGATCGGGTCGGTCACCCCGGTGGCGTGCAGCGTCTCGACGACGACGAACAGCCCGGCGGCGAACACCAGCGTCGACCACGGCACCCGCGACGGCCGCAGCTCGCCCGGTGCCCGGAACGCCGCGACGACCACGAGCACCACCGCGGCCGCGAGCGCCGCGATCCAGACGGTCACCCCGGCGGTGAGCGCGATGACGAGCGCGACGAGCACCACCGATGCGGCGGTGAAGAAGACCGGGTCGGCCGGACGACGGACGTCGACGGGCGTGTAGCGACCGAACAGCCGCCCGCGGAAGACGACGAGCAGCACGGCACACGGCACGACGACGCCGGCGAGCGCTGCCCACACCATGAGGCCGGCGAACGGGATCGGCCCGTCGAGCCCGATGCGGTCGACGGCGAGCAGGTTCGTCAGGTTCGAGACGGGCAGCAGGAGTGACGCGGTGTTCGCGAGCCACACGGTGGTCAGCGCGAAGGGCATCGGCGGGAGCCCGACCCGACGGGCCAGGGCGATCACGATCGGGGTGAGCAGCACCGCGGTGGTGTCGATCGACAGGAACACCGTGCACAGGACGGCGAGGACGACGACCGCTCCCCACAGCCCGATGGTCCGCCCGCCGCCGATGCGTGCGGCGACGTCGGCGAGGCGGTCGAACACGCCGGCGTCGGCGGCGAGCTCGGACACGATCGTGAGCCCGAGCACGAACCCGAGGACGGGCACGACCCGGTCGGCGAGCTCGGCGAGTTCGGGCAACGGGAGCAGCCCGAGGGCGACGCACACGGCGCCGACGACCAACAGACCTGCCCCGATGACGGCTTGACGCACGATGACTCCTCCATGAGCGGCCGCGATCGGCGGCGCTCCAATGTACAGACCAGTAGCGTGGATGCCGACGACGACAGGAGGAATCCGTGCGCAAGTTCTTGTTCAACGGTGCGGTGTGGAGTTCGATCATCAGCGGCTACAGCGTGCTGCAGACCACCAGGCAGGGGCCGCGCGACTGGCGCCTCGCCCTGACGTGGGTTGCCTGGTTGGCCACCACGATCGTGGCGATCGGCACGGTCGTCGAGGACGACCGCGCCGTCCGAGCGCGTCAGCCGTGAGCTGAACGCACCATCAGCCGGACGGCCCGACCGGGCCGCCTGACGGACGGGAGGCCCGGTGCCAGCTGGCACCGGGCCTCCCGTCTGCGCGGAACGCGCCTACTGCTCCGACCGCGGGACGTGCGCGGTCTGGATCGGACCGGTGAAGAGCGCTGCACGGTCGTCGTCGGGGGTGAAGAGCGCCGAGTCGGAGGCCGTCGACGCGGTCCGGCGGCGGGGCGCGACCTCGTCGACCATCTGCACCCGCTGGATCGGGAGCGCGTCCGGGTGGGTGCGCTGGATCCAGTCGACGAGCTCCTCGCGGATGTAGCAGCGCAGGTCGAACAGGGACGGGGCGTCGTGCGACGTCGCGAGCACCCTGACCCGCACGTACCCCTGCACCGCGTCGGTGACCTGCAGCACCTTCACGCGCTGGTCCCAGAGCTCGGTGCGGGACAGGATCCGGTCGAGCTCGACGCGCATCTCCCCCGGTCGCACCCGCCAGTCCAGGTCGAACTCCACGGCACCGAGCAGTTCGCTGTTCGTCCTCGTCCAGTTCTCGAACGGCGTCGACGTGAAGTAGGTCGAGGGCAGCACGAACCGGCGGTCGTCCCACAGGTGCACGACGACGTACGTCAGGGTGATCTCCTCGATGCGCCCCCACTGCTGCTCGACCACGACGACGTCGTCCACCCGGATCGAGCCGGAGAACGCCAGCTGCATGCCGGCGAAGACGTTGCCGAGCGTCGACTGCGCCGCGAGGCCCGCGATCACCGAGATGAGCCCGGCGGAGGCGAGGACGCTGGCGCCGGCGGCCTCGACCCCGGGGAACGT
Organism: Curtobacterium guangdongense; assembly: GCF_049341845.1. Taxonomy (NCBI): domain Bacteria; kingdom Bacillati; phylum Actinomycetota; class Actinomycetes; order Micrococcales; family Microbacteriaceae; genus Curtobacterium; species Curtobacterium guangdongense. The sequence continues at coordinate 573 of NZ_JBMPIT010000021.1, read as the reverse complement.
CAGCAGGATCGCGCCGACGCCGATGATCACGAGGACGGCGACGGTGAGGCGGCGGAGGATGAGGACCTGCGTGCGGATCCGCCGCGCGACCCGGTTGTCCGGCACGTCGACGCGGTACTTGTGGAGCCCCAGGCTCTCGAGGAAGATCGCCAGGCCGCACGCCAACCAGGTGCCGACGCCGATCGTGGCGACCAGGAACACGTGGGAGACGGTGTCCCGCCACCCGGAGGAGGACGTCGCTGGGATCGACGACGCGAAGGCGGCCCACAGCAGCGTGACGAGCAGCAGTGTCCTCGTCGGGTGCTTCGTCCGTCTGGACAGTGAGGCGGCCCAGCGTTCCCGCCGGCCGAGCGCGCGGAAGACGAGACGCAGGACCAGGGCGGCGACCGCGGTCACGAGCAGGGCGAACCCGATCGAGACGAGGAGTCGGAGGAGGATGTCCATGTCTCCATGCAACCAACGGACAGGAGGCGCGGGGGCCCCGGGCACCCCGCCTCCTGGGAGGGGCGTGCGGCAGCTTCGACGACGGGAGCGAGGCCACGGAGTCCGGGTGGTGCGACGCCCCCATCAACG
>NZ_JBMPIT010000020.1:0-34066 GCF_049341845.1 Curtobacterium guangdongense | reverse complement strand
CGCCCGCGCGCCGCGCGCCGCGCGCCGCGCGCCGGCGCCCGCGCGCCGCGCGCCGCCGCATCGAGGGAACAGAAGACGTCGGGTCCGCGAGGCGGAGCCGACGTTTTCTGTTCCCTCGACGGACGGCGGGTGACGGGGCGCGGTATCCTTGTCGTGGTTAATCGATTAAGCAGCGGCAGCAACGCCGATGCCGAACCCGACGGTCGACCGCATCCCCAAGCAACGACGCTCGGAAGGAACCACACATGCACATCGGGTCGATCTCCAGGCCACGGCGCATCGTCGCCGCGGCACTCGGAGCCCTCGCTCTCGTCACCGGGAGCCTGTTCGCGACGACGGTCGGTGTCGGCAGTGCTGCTGCCGCCACGAACGGTCCCTGCGACACCTACGCCGGCGCCGGCACCTCGTGTGTCGCCGCGTACAGCTCCACACGGGCGCTGTACTCCTCGTACAACGGGCCGCTCTACCAGGTGCAGCGCGCCTCGGACGGGGCGACCACGAACGTCGGGCTGCTCGCCGCCGGCGGGTACGCCAACGCCCAGACGCAGGACACCTTCTGTGCCGGCACGACGTGCACCATCCCGAAGATCTACGACCAGTCGTCCAACCACAACGACCTGACCGTCGCGGGGGCCGGGGACGCCGGGCCCGCGAACCACGCTGCTGACGCCGGTGCACTGCCGGTCACCGTCGCCGGACACAAGGCGTACGGCATCTACATGCCGCAGCAGGTGGCCTACCGGATCTCGAGCACGGTCGCCAAGGGCACGGCCCGCGGCGCCAGCCCGGAGTCGATGTACGAGGTCGCCAGCGGCACGAACGTGAACCACGGCTGCTGTTCGGACTTCGGCAACGTCGAGACCCAGTCGAAGGACACCGGCAAGGGGCACATGGACGCCCTGAACCTGTCGATGCTCAACGGCACGGGCAGCGCCGGTCGCGGACCGTGGGTGCAGGCCGACCTGGAGAACGGCGTCTACGAGGGCAAGACCGCGATCAACACCGCGAACACCGGCAACACGTCGAAGTTCGTCACCGCGCTGCTCAAGAACGACGGCGTCGCGAACTTCGCGCTGAAGGGCGGCAACGCGCAGTCCGGGTCGCTGTCGAAGTGGTACGAGGGAGCGCTGCCGACCGACAAGGACGGCGACGGTCAGGGCTACACGCCGATGAAGCTCGAGGGGTCGATCGTGCTCGGCGCCGGCGGGGACAACTCGAACCGCGGCACGCAGTCCTTCTTCGAGGGCGTCATGACCACCGGGTACTCGACCGACGCGGCTGACAACGCCGTGCAGGCGAACGTCGTCGCACAGAACTACCAGGGCGTCTCGACCGGAGGTGGCCCCGGCGCCCCGATCACCGGACCCGGCGGCAAGTGCGTCGACGTCGCCGGTGACGACACCGGCGGCAACACCGCGGTCGTGCAGCTGTACGACTGCCAGACGCTCGCGGCCGACCAGCACTGGCTCGGCAACGTCTACGGCGCGCACACGCTCAGCACGCTCGGCCGGTGCCTGGACATCAACGGCAACGGGACGGCGAACGGCACCCACGTCGAGCTCTACGACTGCAACGGCGTCGGCGGGCAGCAGTGGATCGTGCAGCCGGACGGGTCGATCAAGAACCCGCAGTCCGGGCGCTGCCTCGACGACCCGTCGGGCAACACGGCGAACGGCACGGCGCTGCAGATCTTTGACTGCAACGGCAACCAGGCGCAGAAGTTCGTCGCCGCCGTCCCGATCAAGACGATCGGGTCCAAGTGCGTCGACGTCGCCGGCAACGACCTGCAGCAGAACGGTCAGCAGGTCCAGGTCTACGACTGCCAGACGCTCCTGACGGACGAGCAGACGACGGACCAGCAGTGGGCGTACAACCAGGCCGACCACACGATCCGGACGCTCGGGCGCTGCCTCGACATCGACGGCAACGCCACCGCGAACGGCTCGCACCTGGAGCTGTACACGTGCAACGGTGTCGGCGGCCAGCAGTGGGTGCCGCAGGCGAACGGCTCCGTGCTGAACCCGCAGTCCGGTCGGTGCCTCGACGTGCCGTCGGGCAACACCGCGAACCAGACGCCGCTGCAGCTGTACGACTGCAACAACCAGGCGCCGCAGGTGTTCAGCTTCAACTGAACCGCGTGACGGACGGGAGGCCCGGTGCCAGCTGGCACCGGGCCTTCTGTCCGTTGCCGGGCACGTCGTGCGCCGCGTCGGCGTCCGCGCGTCGTGCGCTGCTCAGATCGGCCTGACGTCGTGAGCGCGGAAGAAGTAGCCGTCCTGCCCCGACGGGTACGGCTCGACCGCGAACCGGACGCGCTGGCCGGGCTGGAGCGTGTGGAGGTCGTCCATGATCAGGTTCGCGAAATGCGCGAACACCTCCGACTCGACGTCGTCCGAACGGAGCGCACCCCAACCGTCCTCGTCACTCCACCAGACGCATTCGCCCTCGACGTTCCGCACGAGCGAACGCTACCGCGTGGCGGCGCGGCCCGCGCGCGTCCGACCCCGTTGCGTCTCCGTGCCCGCTCGAAGCGGAGCCCTCCTGCTCCGCGACCCGACGGCATGGGCCATCCGGGGCCAGGGGGTGCGAAGATCGCAGCGTGCCACTCCGTTCCCTCGCGACGCTCGACGACGCGACGTTCGACGTCACCGCCGCACAGGTGGCCGACGGGCGGCTGGTCCTGCACGGCTGGGCCGAGGACCACGACACGAACGTCGGAACGGCTCGATTGCCGGTCGCGCTGACCGTCCCAGATGCGGTCGCCGTCATGGTCGACGACACCGGAGGGACCGGTGAACTCGTGCTCGAGAGCATCGACGTCACGGCGACGACGCTGACGCTCCGGGGCGTCATCCCGTGCGAGGTCGTCGTGACGACATCCGTGCGAAGCCAGGCGCTGCTCGACGTGGGCACGACGCCCATCGCGGTCCGTCGCTGGGGACGATGGCGGCGATGGGACCGAGCGGTGCCGGTGATCCTCGACTACCGCGCCGTGTCGAAGCGGCTCCGGAACACCGCGTGTCCGACGTGCGCGCACCCTTGGGAGGAACACCCCGGTGAACTGGACCGAGCGCGGACGAGGTGCGGTGAATGCCAGTACGAGGTCGAGCACGGTGAGCGTTCGCCGATCGAGTCGATCTGCACAGCGCGGATCCCGCACCACCTCGTGGAGCTCGGCCCGTCACCGCACTGACCGTTGTGACGCTTCGGTGGATGTCTTCCAACCCGTTCGGCGAGGTCCCCGCACTGCCCGTCGCCGTGGCGTCCGGCGCCGTCGTGTTCGTCGTCCTGTTGGTCCTGCTGTTCCGGCGGGCACGTGCCACCTGGCCGCGCACTGACGTCGCGGCCGTGGTCGCCCTCTACGCGGCGGGGATCTTCGCGAACACGGTCTTCCCGATCTTCCTCGAACCGGTATCGAGCGATCAGCCGTGGTCCCCGGCGCTGGCGCTCATCCCGTTCCACGACTACGAGGTCGCTGACGCGCTCACCAACGTGGTGGTGTTCGTGCCCCTCGGCATCCTCATCCCGCTCCTGATGCGGCGTCCGTCGTTCTGGAAGGTACTCAGTGCCATGGTGGTGAGCCTGACGATCGAACTCCTCCAACTCGCAGCGCAGAAGCTGTTCTCCGGTGGCCACGTCGCCGACGTGAACGACTTCATCTGGAACACGGTCGGCGGGGTCGTCGGCTCCGCGGTCTTCGTCGTGCTGCTCCGCGTCCCGATCCTGTCGGCGGCGGGAGACGCCGTGTGGATGCGGTCCGACGGCCCGGTCAGGTGACGCGGAGCCCTCGGAGGATCGTGCGGACCCCGTCGCGGAACTGATCGCGGTCATCGTGCTCGGAGATGGACGCGGCGATCCCGGTCGTGAGTGAGTCGGCATCGGTGTCACGGACACGCGCGGCGGCGCGCTCTCGGGCGTCCCTCTCGTCGGCGGGCGACCGGAGACGACCGGGTCCGTCGGCGTGCTGCACGGCGGAGCCGAGGATGAAGCGGAAGAGGACGGACCCGCCGCGAGCCGGGTCGACCGCCCCGCCGTCGAGCCGTCGCAGCTCGGCTCCGATCGTCTTCCAGATCCGGATGGCCGCCGGTTGCACGGGGTCACGGCCGAGCTGTCCGGCGAACCACCGGTGGGTCTCCATGACCTCGTGGATCGCGAGGGCTGCCGCCTCGATGGCTGCATCCGGATCGTCCGCGCGGAGGCCCCGGAGCCCGCGTTCGAGGACGTGGTCGGCTGCGGCCGCGCGGAGGTCGTCCATGGTGCTGACGTGGTGGTAGATCGCTCCGGCGCCGGTCGAGAGCCTGGTCGTGAGCGCCCGCAGCGTGAGGCCACCTGATCCGTCAGCGTCTTCGTCGAGGATCGCGGTGGCAGCGTCGACGATTCGGTCGCGGCTGAGCCGGTCCGGGCGTCGACTCGTCGTCGAGCGCGCGCCGCTCTCCCCGCCGGGCGCCTTTTCGGACCCGCGGGTGGTCACTGCCCGCCGTCCGGGTCGTGGCCGTTCAGGGCGTCTGCGAGCTGGTTCGGCGCGCCCGCGCCGAAGATGAACTCGACGTCCTGGTGCGCCGTGGTCGCCGCGGCTGCTGCTCGCTCGAACATGACGGACTCGAAGGCGGCGATGCCTGCGTCGAGCGCGTCGGGGTCGTCGAGGTGGTCGGCGATCGTCATGCCGAGTTCCGCGCCGTCGAGCATCGCGTTGTTGGCACCGTTGCCACCCGGGACGGTGGGGTGAGCGGCGTCGCCGATGAGCGTCACCCCGGGGACGTGGGCCCACCGGTGCTCGTCGGGCAGCTCGTGGATGCTCCGCAGGATCGGCGGGGTGTCGCTGTCGGTGATGAGTGCGGTCAGTTCGGGTGCCCAGCCGCTGAACTCTGCCGCGAGCCGCGCCCTGGTGACGTCAGGCCGGGTGAAGTCGAGGTCGTCGAACCACTCGGTCGGTCGGTCGAGCACCATGTACGTGTGGATCCGGTTCCCGGCTTCACGGTGGGCGAGGAACCCGTTGCCGGGTTCGAGCGCGTACAACGAACCGGTGCCGACGAGGTCCGCCGTCCCCGGGTGTCGATGGTCGACGTCGTCGAGGTGTGCGTCGATGTAGGTCATGCCGGAGTACGTGGGCCGAGCGTCCGACACGAGGGGGCGCACTTTCGACCACACGCCGTCGGCCCCGACCAGGAGGTCGGTGGTGACCGTCGTGCCGTCCGCGAAGTGGAGGACGTGACGGCCACCCTCGGCTGGTTCTGCCCGGACCAGCTTCATGCCCCACCGGATCGCGCCGTCAGGCAGTGACTCGAGGAGGATCCGTCGGATGTCGCCCCGCAGTGCCTCGGGCTTGTCGGACGAACCGTCGTCAGGCATCTCCGCCAGGAGCGCACCCGACCGGTCGACCACGCGCATCGCGGCGCCACCTCGGTGCACGATCGAGTGGAACGCTTCCGAGAGCCCGGCGATGGCGAGTGCCCGCTGTCCGGAGTCGGTGTGCAGGTCGATCTGTCCGCCCTGCGTGCGTGCGGTCGACGAGGCTTCGAGGTCGTAGACCGTGACGGGCACGCCGTGGAGGTGCAGGACGCGCGCCAGCGTCAGGCCGCCGAGGCCCGCGCCGATGATGGAGACCGGGGTCGTCATGGAGAGGCTCCTCTGAAAGTTGGATCACTGCTCCACGATTGTGGAGCAGTGATCCAACGAGCGCAAGCGCATGATGGGTGTTGGCCGACGGTCGTCCCCGGAACTGCGCGGCGGAGACGCTGCACACCGCTCGCCGGACGCGTACAGTCCCACGCAACACACGAGCGGCGGGCGGGGACGCGATGCGACTGATCACCGGGACGACACTGGTCGTGGCGCTGACGGCAGTGGCGCTGATCGGTCTGGCGCCTCCGGCGACCGCGGCTGGATCGGGAACGATCGCCGTGCAGCTCGCGACGCCTGACGGCACCGAGATCCGACTTGCGGACGTCCAACTCGCTGCGATCGGCACCGATGCCGTCGTCGGGAACGCCATCACCGACGCCGACGGCACCGCGACGTTCACCGGCATCCCGGCCCCGGACACCGTCACGGTGACGACACGGGTGCTCCCGCCGAACGGTGCCCAGACGTACGCGCCCGGTCGCCGCACGGACATCGCGGTCCGCGGTGGTTCGACGGTGGCGGTCACCGTGCCCCTCGTGCTCGGTGCCACGGTGCAGGGCGGTGTCGTCGGACCGACGGGACCCGCGGCCGGACGCCTGATGTACGCGTGGAACGAGGACACCTCGCAGGTGTTCCGAACGTCCACGGACAGTGCGGGCCAGTACCGGTTCGTCGGGCTGAGCACTGGTCGGTACCGCATCGAGGCGTACGCCAGCGGGACGGCGTCACCTGCCGTCTGGAAGACCCGGGTCTACCAGCAGCGGGGGACCCTCGCAGCGTCACAGGTGACGTTGTCGCAGCACTACGCGCACAGTGACTACGACCTGGTCGTCTTCGCGAACACGGCGTCCCGCACCCCGTCGGCGCAGCTCAGCGGAGCGAGCGTCGCGGTGACGAACGCAGCGACAGGCGCGTCGTTCTCGACCCGGTTCTCGACGCTGCTCGACAGCGAGCAGACGGCGCAGTTCCAGATCCCGTCCGGGCAGTACGTGGTGGAGCTCCGGACGACGGCGACGACCGTGACGCCGGGGCGGGTCCTGTGGCTCGGACGTCCGGGTGGGGTCTACCAGTACGTGGCTGACCGGGCGCAGGCCGTCCCGGTGAAGGTCGCGTTCGGCGGGTTCAACGGTTGGGGTGGGGTGCTGCCGGAGGGAGTGTCGGGGTGATTGCCGGCCGTTGTTTTGTGAGGATCAGGACATGCCCGTCCGGGCGGGGTCCCTTCCGTCGGCAGACGTCCTCACCGGCAGTCCGGCAGTGCCGCCACATCCGTGCAGGTCTGCTCACTCCAGCCGTTGTCGTCGCCGCCGTTCGAGTCGAACGCAAGGATGGACGCCACCTTCACGGTCGAGCCGTCCACCAGGATGAAGGACACACCAGGATCGCCCTCGGTTGTCCACCGGATGAATGCAAGCGTGCCTCGTTGCCCGTTGGCGGCCACACGGTCGAGGCACCGCCTGGCCTCCTTCGGCAGCTCGCCGAGGTGGCTGACTTCCACCTGGCCGCAGTCGGTTCCCGCCGGCTGACGAACCCAGGCAGGCGCCACGGCCATCTCTCGCGCTGACGCAACCGGGTCCGCGGGAGAGCCGCCGCACGCCGTGAGGAGCGGGAGGGCGACGACCGCGATCGCTGCTGCGATCACCTGACGGCTGTTCACGTGACGAGCCTGGCGCAAGCACCGGGACGCGGGAATCACGATCCCACAACGCTCGGTCGAAGACCGGACGTTGCGCCGTGCCGATTCCTGCCTGAGGCGCGTTCACCCGTGGTTGATGGTGTCACCAGCCCAGGAGAGGTCGTCGTCGGCGCTGACCTCGAACGCCTCGAACCGATGGTCAGCGACGACGTCGGCAACCAGGGTGCGGGTGCCGGCGACGATGGTGGCGTCCCAGTCGATCTCGGTGGCGAGGATCCAGGTGTGGTCCTCGGGCCACAGCATCTGCGGCGTGCGTCCCGACGCCGGGTAGTCGCCGATGCTGGTGTTCTCCGACCAGTCGGGATCCGCGAACAGGTCGAGCGTGACCGACATCACGTGGAAGTCGCGACCAGGCCACTCGAACAGCGGCTGGCGGGACAGTGCGCTCGCGATGGCCGCACGGCGGAGTCCTTCGTCGAGAGCCTGTTGCTGGAGTGCCCTGATCTCTTCAGCGGTCGGCTCGCCGATCGTGAACGACGCCGAGGCGGTCCCGCCGTTGAGGTCTCCCCACCCATCCCAGACGGCAGCGAGGAGGTCGTTCGGTGTCGTCGTGGCGGGTCGAAGGTGTTCGGTCAGGGCGGCGAGCAGGACCGGATCGAGTCGTCCTTCCTCGGGAGGGTGGACAGTCCAACCGTCGGCGGTCTCGAACCCGCGAGGGGGTTCGTGGCCCGACAGGCGTGTCCACTGCACGAGTGGGTGGATGCGTCGGCCGTTGCGGGTGGCGACGTCCGCCCAGCGCCAGGAGTGTTCCTCGACGATCGGCGGCGGGGTCCGTCCATCGACGGCGGAGTCCTCCCGGTACACCTGCACCGGATGCAGGATCCGTGCGTAGGCCTCGAACCCGGTGCCGGCAACGCCGCCAGCTGTCGCCCAGGCGCCCGCGCGAGGTCGCAACCAGGCACCGCGGCTCACGTCAGGGACCAGCGGCATGGACGTCACAGTATCGATCTGGGGCTTGCTTCATCGATTAAGCACGTGCATGATGTGTCTAGTTAATCGATAAAGCGCGTGGTTTCCGAAGGAGGCGACCCCCCATGCCGAAGTCCGTCACCCTCAAGGACGTGGCCGCCAAGGTTGGTGTCACCTCCGCCGCCGCGAGCATGGCGCTCGCCGGACACGAGCGCATCAGCGAGCGCACCCGCGCCGCCGTCAAGCAGGCCGCGGACGAACTCGGGTACGTCCCGAGCTCCGCCGGCCGGGCACTGCGCAGCCAGCGAGCGGACGCCGTCGCGCTCATCGTCCCGAACTCCTCGGCCCACGTGTTCGGCCACCTCTACTTCATGCACGTGCTGACGGGGATGTCGACTGCGGCGAACGCCCACGACGCCCAGGTCATCGTGTCGACGAACGCCGACACCGGCTCCGGCGACGTGGCGTACGAGCGGGTCATGCGCTCCCGGACGGCCGACGGCGCGATCGTCACGAGTGCGGCGATCGACGACGACCACGTGCAGACCCTCGTCGCATCGGGCCTCCCGGCCGTCCTGATCGGCAACTACCCGCACCTGTCCGACGCGGTCACGGTCGGCATCGACGACGTCAGCGCGACGGAGCGCCTGGTCGACCACCTCGTCGAGGTGCACGGGCGCCGTCGCCTGTTGCACGTCACGGGCACGCTCGACCACCAGACCGGACTCGACCGACGTGCCGGGTTCCTGGCGGCCGCCGAGCGGCACGGCATCGACGACGTGACGGTGATCGAGGGGGACCTGTCCGAGACCTCCGGCGCGGCGGCGATGGAGCAGATGCTCGCGAGCGGTGCGCGCCCGGACGGCATCGTCTTCGCGAACGACGACATGGCGGTCGGCGGCTTGCACACCCTGCGCCGCGCGGGCATCGGCGTCCCCGGCGACGTCTCGGTGGTCGGCTTCGACGACTTCGGGCTCGCCCGGGTCACCACCCCCGGCATCACGACCGTGCGCGTCCCCGCCGAGGAGATGGCGCGCATCGCGACCGAGCGGCTCTTCGACCTCGTCGACCGCCGCGCAGGGACGCCGACCCGGACAGAACTGCCCGTCGAGCTCGTCATCCGCGCGTCCTGCGGATGTGACCAGGACGCCGAGCGCGTCCGCACCTGACCAGCGCCACCGAACCGCGACCAGCACCACCGAACCGCAACCCGCACCACCCCCACAACCCAGCACCACCCCGACAACCCAGCACCACGCAGCAGCAACGCAAAGGAGCGTTCCCCGATGCAGCACACACGCACCACCCTCGCCATCGGCGCCCTCGCCACCGTGGCGGCCCTCACCCTCACCGGGTGCTCCGCCGGCGGCAACGCCAGCACGTCCGGCCCCGTCACCCTCAAGGTCTGGACCGGCTTCACCGGTGGCGACCGCCCCGGCTACGCCACCATCGTCAAGGACTTCGAGAAGGCCCACCCCGACGTCAAGGTCGACATGACCGTGCAGCCGTGGGACACCATCCAGCAGAAGCTCCCGTCCGCGTGGCTCACCGGGCAGGGCCCCGACGTCGCGGCGGTCAGCTCCGACCCGAACGCCGTCGCGCAGTACGTCAAGACGAACTCCGTGCTGCCGATCACCGCGACCGGCAGCGGCGACAGCAAGATCAACACGTCCGAGTTCGCTCCCGGCACCGTCAAGGAGTTCACCTACGACGGCAAGCTCTACGGCGTCCCGGCCAACTTCGCCACGCTGAGCCTCTACTACAACAAGAAGCTCTTCGCGGACGCCGGCATCGGCGACCCGCCGACGACCGTGCAGGAGATGGCCACGGACGCCCAGAAGCTCACGACTGGCGGCAAGTACGGCATCGCGCTCGCCGACAACCAGACGATCCAGATGTGGCCCGTGCTGCAGTGGCTCGAGGGCGGCGACATCGTCAACGCGAAGAACTGCAGCGTGGTGCAGACGAGCGCGGGGCAGCAGTCCCTGAAGACCTGGGCTGACCTGGTCGCGAACGACAAGGTGAGCCCGGTCGGGCTGACCGGCGCCGAGGCCGATTCGCTGTTCTCGGCTGGCAAGGCCGCGATGGAGATCAACGGTCCGTGGGCGGCCCCCGGCTACAAGTCGGCCGGTATCGACCTCGGTATCGTGAAGGTCCCCGTCGGCGTCGACGGCAAGTCCATCACGCTCGGCTCGATCGCCCCGCTGTCGATCTCCGCGAAGACGAAGTACCCGAAGCAGGCGCAGGAGTTCCTGGCGTACTGGACGTCGAAGACCGCGCAGCAGAAGTTCTCGCTGCAGACCGGCTTCCCGCCGCTCCGCACCGACCTGTCCGACGACGCGAAGCTCAAGGCCGACGCCACGGTGAGCGTCTTCGCCAGCCAGGTACCGGACTCGCGCCTCTACCTGCCGCACGTGCCGGACGCCACCAAGGTCGACTCCGACGGGTACGTCCCGATGATCGGCAAGATCACACGGGGCACCTCCGTCGCGGACGCGACGAAGGACGCCGCGCAGACGATCGACGGACTGACCGGCTGCAGCAAGTGACCAGTCAGCTCACCGGGTCGGCCCCGGCACGCAGCCCGCGTGCCGGGGCCCTCACCCCCGGACCCGGCCAGGAGGCTCGCCCCACCCGCCGCCGACCGCTGCGGTTCCAGCCGGCCTGGCTCTTCATGGCCCCGTCGCTGCTGATCCTCGGGGTGTTCGTGATCTTCCCGATCCTGCGGTCGCTCTGGTACTCGTTCTTCGACTGGACGGTCGGCGCGACCTCGCAGCCGTTCGTCGGGTTCGGGAACTACACGAAGCTGTTCCAGGACCCGCAGTTCTGGAACGCCCTGCGGATCACGCTCGAGTACACCATCGTCTCGGTGGTGCTGCTCGTGGTCCTCGGCTTCGTCGCGGCGCTGCTCCTGCAGGCGGACACCCTGGCGAACCGCATCGTGCGCAGCGTGTTCTTCTTCCCGACGATCGTGTCGCTCGTCACGATCGGTCTGGTCTGGAAGTTCCTCCTCGACCCCGACATCGGGCTCGTCGGCGGCCTCACCGCGATGCTCGGGCTGCCGAGCGTCGCCTGGCTGCAGTCCACCTCGCTCGCCCTGCCGACGATCATCTTCGTGTCGGTCTGGAAGAGCATCGGCTTCGCGATGATCCTGTTCGTCGCCGGTCTCAAGGGCGTCCCGGCGGAACGCTACGAAGCCGCCGAGCTCGACGGTGCGAACCGTTGGCAGACCGTCTGGCGGATCACCCTGCCGAGCATCCGGCCGACCATGCTCTTCACGTCGATGATCCTGACGATCCAGTCGTTCCAGGTGTTCGACCTGGTGTACGTGATGACCGGCGGCGGCCCGGTCTTCCACACCGACACGCTCGTGAACCTGCTCTACCGCGACGGGTTCGTCAACTACCAGACCGGCTACGCGTCGGCGATCTCCTGGGTCCTCTTCGTGATCATCATGCTCATCTCGCTCCTGCAGCTGCGTCTCTTCCGGTACGACGATGTCGACTGAGGCCGGCGTCCGCCGGTCCCTGCGACGCACCGGCCTCGCACGCACCGGGTCCCTCGTGAAGTGGGTGTACCTCGGCATCGGACTCGTGTTCGCGCTCGTGCCGTTCATCTGGATGGTCAGCGGGTCCTTCCGGTCCGAGGCCGACCTGTTCGGCCACCCCGCCAGCCTGTTCCCGACGAGCATCACGCTGCACGGCTACACCGGCGTCTGGCAGCAGCTGCCGTTCCTCCGGCTCCTGCTCAACTCGTTCGTCTTCACCGTCGTGACCACCGTGCTGACGCTGCTGTTCGACTCGATGTGCGCGTACGCCCTCGCGCGGATGCGGTTCGTCGGGCGGAACGTGGCGTTCGTGCTCGTCATCGCGACGCTCATGGTGCCGTTCCAGGTGACCCTCATCCCGGTGTTCGTGGAGCTGTTCCACCTCGGGTGGCTCAACACCTACCAGGGGCTCATCATCCCGCGGGCCACCAGCGCGTTCGGCATCTTCCTGTTCCGGCAGTTCTTCGTCGACATCCCGACCGAGCTCGACGAGGCCGCACGCATCGACGGTGCCGGGCACTGGCGGATCTACTGGCAGGTCGTCCTGCCGCTCGCGAAGCCCGCCATCGCCACCGTCGCCGTGCTGAACGGCATGGCGCTGTGGAACGACCTGCTCTGGCCGCTCGTCGTGACGACCTCGAACGACATGCTGACGCTCCCGGCGGGGCTGACGCTGTTCGGCGGGGCACACGTGACCGACCACGCGGTGCTGCTCGCCGGCGCCGTGATCTCGCTGCTGCCCATCGCCCTCGGGTTCTTCTTCGCCCAGAAGTTCTTCGTGGCGGGTGTCGCGACGACGGGGTTGAAGTGATCCCCGGGGCGTTCGCGCCGGGAACCTTCACCTTCGTCGCCGGCATCGAGGACACCTGCGTGTACCCACCCGCGCGGTTCGACATGCTGCCGCTCGACGAACACGAGCTGACCGGGCACGACGACGCCTGGCGGAGCGACCTGGACGTGGTCGCGTCACTCGGTGCCACGGCACTCCGCTACGGGGTCGACTGGCCGCGCGTGCACCTCGCACCAGGGGTCTTCGACTGGGCGGTGCTCGACGAGCGACTGTCGTACGCCGCGTCCCTCGGGCTCACCGTGATCGCCGACCTCGTGCACTACGGCACGCCGACCTGGCTCGACGACTCGTTCGCCGATCCGACGTACCCGGCGGCGGTCGCCTCGTTCGCCGGTGCCTTCGCCGCCAGGTACGCCGGGGTCGTCGACCACCTGACCCCGCTCAACGAACCCATCACGACCGCGTCCTTCGCCGGGTTGCGCGGCGTGTGGCCACCGGCGCTCACCGGGTGGGACGGCTGGACCCGGGTGGTGCTCGGCATCGCGACGGGGTTCCAGCAGTCGGTGGCCGCGATGCGGTCCGCGAACCCGGACGCTGTGATCGTCCACGTCGAGGCGTCGTCGCTCTACACGACGGAGTCCGCGGCGCTCGCCGGCGAAGCAGCGCTGCTCGAAGCGGTCGGCTGGATCCCGACCGACCTCGTCACGGGCCGGGTCACGCCTGACCACCCGTCCCACGACTGGCTCGTCGAGCACGGTGCGTCCACGGCAGCCCTCGCCGGACTCGTCGACGGTGCCGTCACGATCGACCTCCTCGGCGTCAACTACTACCCGGACCTCTCGCCGCGCCGCCTCGTCGGGGGAGCGGGCGGCACCGTGCAGCAGGCGTACGACCGCTGGTCCGACGGCCTCGTCGCGTCGCTGACCCGGTTCGGTGATCGGTACGGCCTGCCGATGGTCGTCACCGAGACCTCGATCGAGGGAGACGACGCGGTCCGCGAGGTCTGGGTCCGCGACTCGATCGCCGCGGTCCGGACGCTCGTCGCCGACGGGGTCGACGTCCGCGGGTGGACGTGGTGGCCGGTGTTCGACTTCGTGGACTGGTCCTACGCCTCCGGCGGGCGGAACGTCGAGGAGTTCGCCGTCGCACCGGAGGTCGTCGCCGACCGGATCGCCGCCGGGGCGAAGACCCCGTACCTGCGGCGCATGGGGCTCGTCCGACTGGAAGAGCAGCCGGACGGGTCGCTCTTCCGGGTCCCGACCGGTGCTGCCGACGTCTACCGGGAGCTCGCCGCCGTCCGCGACACCGCGCCCGTCGATGACGCTCGATGACGCCGGGCGGTCACCATCCGGGCGAGCCTGCTTATGCTCCGTGGAACGGCCGCGTCGGCCGTGCCTGAACCCGGAGGTCCCGAGATGCCAGCACCGTCCATCGCCACGCAGGTCGACACGTTCAACGAGGGGTTCACCGAGCAGATCGGGCCGGAGCTCTCAGCGGTGTTCGACGGTGAGCAGGAGGATCTCCGAGCTGCCGGGGTGCCGGAGACGGCCATCGGCGAGGGCGACGTCTTCCCGGACGCCGAGCTCCTGACGGCGACCGGAGACGCGCAGGGCCTGCGGGACGCGCGTGGGGACGGCGTGAGCGTCCTCGTGTTCTACCGGGGTGCGTGGTGCCCCTACTGCAACCTGACGCTCCGGACCTACCAGCAGGAGCTGCTGCCGGCCCTGCGCGAGCGCGGTGTCTCCCTGATCGCGATCTCGCCGCAGACGCCGGAGGCGTCCGAGCAGGCGGTCGCGAACGGCGAGCTCGAGTTCGCCGTGCTGTCCGACGTCGGCAACGCGCTCGCCGAACGCATCGGGATCGTCACCGAGCCGAGTGCCGACGCGCGGCGGGCGCACACCGCGCTCGGGTTCGACGTCGCGGACAGCAATGCCGACGCGACCGCTCGGATCCCGTTCCCCTCCGTGTTCGTCCTCGACGCCGACGGAGTGGTGCGGTTCGCCGACGTCAAGGTCGACTACACCACGAGGACCGAGGTCGCCACGATCCTCGACGCCGTCGAGCGCGCGACGAGGTAGTCGCGACGCACCGGTCGGAGCGTGCTGGTCAGGCCTGGGCGACCGGTCCATCCGGTGCGGGTGGACCGGGCACGAGCGGGAGCGCGTCGCTGGTGGAGCGGAGGGACTCCTGTCGGAGTTCGAGCTGCGCGACCGCCAGCGCCGCGAGGTCCCGCAGGTTCGCGAGGTCGGCCTCGGTCGCGGTCCTGGCCCGCGTGTCGAGCACCGCGAGGGTCCCGATCGGGGCTCCGTCGTGCCGCAGCAACGGGACGCTGACGTAGAAGCGGATGCCGAGGGGGCCGGTGACGAGCGGGCTGTCGCGCATCTCCGGGTGGGTCGAACCGTCGGGGATCACCACCGGGACCGCGACCGGGGCGAACCCGTTCCGGAAACTGATGTGCCGGGCGGCGTCGTCCACGCCGTCCGCGATGTACGACTGCGACCACTCCCGGTCCTCGTCGAGCGCCTCGACCAGCGCGATCGGTGCGTCGAAGAGTCGTGCGGCCATGGCGGTGGTGCGGCGGAGCGCTTCCTCCGGCAGGACGTCGAGCGTCGTCGGACGGCCGCTCTCGGCGGGTCGAGGCGGCACGGGTGTCGTCGGCTCGACCACGTGGTCGGCGCTCGAGGAGTCGGCGATCACGACGTCCCGGAGCGACGCCACGAGCGCAGCCCCGGTCGGCCGCGATGCGGGGTCGCGCGCGGTCATCGCGGAGAGGAGTCCGCTCCAGTGCGCCGGCAGGGGCTCGGGGACGACCGGGTCACGGGACAGCCGGGCGACCGCCGACTCGACGAGCGACCCGGGGAACTCCCGCCGTCGTGTGAAGCACTGGAGCAGGACCAGTCCGAGTGAGTACACGTCGCTCGCGGGTCCGACGTCGGACCCACTCGCCTGCTCCGGGCTGAGGTAGGCGGCCGTCCCGGTGGTCACGCCGTCGGCCGTCAGCCGTTCGACCCCCTCGGCGAGGGCGATCCCGAAGTCGGTCAGGCTCGCCCTGGCACGGTCCGAGTCGTTGCCGTAGTCCACGAGCAGGATGTTCGACGGCTTGATGTCACGGTGGACGACGCCGCGTGCGTGGATGTAGTCGAGCGCTTCCGCCATGTCGAAGCCGATCTCGGCGATGTGTCGGGACGCAAGCGGCCCGACGGCCAGACGCGCCTCGAGGTCCTGTCCGGTCACGAGCGCCATCACGATGAACCGGCGGTGGCGGCCCTCGTGGTCGTCGACGACGCCCGCGTCGAGCAGGCTCACGAGGTTGTGGTGCTGCAGGGACGCCAGGACGCCCTGCTCCGTCTCCTGGCGCGCGATGTCGACCGTGCCGGCGTGGAACACCTTCACCGCGACCGGGCGGTGCAGGACCTCGTCCCATGCGCGGTGGACGACGGACATGCCGCCCTGACCGATGACGGACTCCAGGCGGTACCGCCCGGCGAGGAGCGTGGCCTCCTGGCCTTGGTCGTCCAGCGGGGGCATCGTTCCTCGTTCTCGTTCCGGTGATCGAGATGCATCATCGCATCCCGGAGCCGGCCGGAACCGCCGCCTGCGCACACCGGCTGACGGCACCGTCGGTCGGTTGGCAGAATCGGTCCCATGCAGCCCACGCCGAAAGCCGACGTCACCGCAGCGCTCATCGCCTTGACCGGGCAGGGTGAGCACCCCATCGTCGTCACCGCCGAGGGAGACCGCATCACCGGCACCTGGTCGACGAACCTGTCCGGGCAGCCCACCGGAGACGGCGGTGTCACCCTCGTCGGCAACGCCACCTGGAACTGGCACGTCACCCTCCTCGACGAGGGCGTCTACAAGGCGTCGATGAGCTCGAGGAACTGGCCGGACGGCGGCGGGTACTTCAGCTTCAGGTCCTCGTGGGTCGCCGACCCGATGAAGCGGGTCCTCGCCGACCACGGCTGGCAGCGTCGGAAGAACCCGTTCGCGCGTGCGTGGGGAACGCTCACCGGCAGGCGGTGACGGCCGGTCGGCGCGACCCGACGATCCCCACGCCGGACCACCGTCGTCAGAGCGCGTGCGCGCCGAGCAGGGTGCCCGCGAGCCACGTCGCCGCGAGGGCAGCGGCGCCACCGATCACGACGCGCGTGGCAGCACGGCCCCGGGGAGCGCCGCCGAGCACGGCGCCCGTCGTACCCGTCGCGGCGAGTGCCAGGAGCACGGCCACGACGATGACGTCGACGCGTACCGACTCCGGCACGAACACGGTCGCCAGGAACGGCAGCAGGCCGCCGACGGTGAACGTGGCCGCAGAGACCCATGCCGCTCGCCACGGGCTGACGACCTCGTCCTGCGCGGCCTGTTCCTCGGCGGCGGTCCAGTGCTCGCGGACCTCCGGGCGGTCGAGCTCGGAGGCGATCGACCGCGCCACGTCGTCGGAGACCCCGATCGAGCGGTAGGCGGCCGCGATGTCCGAGGGCCGGGCCGCGTCGGTGGCTCGACGGGCCGCACGGGCAGCCTGCCCGGTGCGCTGCGCGTCACGGGCACCGCTCACCGAGACGTACTCGCCGAGCGCCATCGAGACGGCGCCGCCGACGAGGGCGGCTCCACCGGCAGCGAGGACCGGGCCGACCGGTGCGCCGGCACCGGCGACACCGACCACGACGGCGGCGACGGAGACGATGCCGTCGTTCGCCCCGAGCAGACCGGCACGCAGCCAGTTGAGCCTGGCCGCGTTCGTGGACCCAGCGGGCGACGCGGTCGGCAGTGCGGGAACGGTGGTGGTGGCCATGTCGGACAGCAAAGCACTCCGGAGAGAATGTCGCTAGCCAGGAAAGGCTGCCCTGACCTGGGGTTTGTCAGGGCAGCCTTTCCTCACTCGGTCCCTCGGCTGCTCGTCAGGAGGCCGCCGCGGCGCGGTACTGCTCGAGCACCTCGGGGTGCGGATCCGCGGCGACGGTGGTGGTGTCGATCCTCCAGGGCGGCAGGGTCCCGGTGAGCGCCCACGCTGCCTGGCGTGCGGCACCCGCTGCGACGTACTCGCCCGGTTCCGGCAGGTGCACGTCGCGTCCGAACACCTGCGCGGCGACCGTGCGGACGGCCTCGTTGCGTGCGGCACCGCCGATGAGCAGCAGCCGCTCGACCGTGACGCCGGTGGCCTCGACGGCCGCCAGTCCGTCGGCGAGTGCGCAGAGCATGCCCTCGACCGCGGCGCGGGCGAGGTGCTCCCGATCGGTGGTCGCCGGGGTCATCCCGAGCAGGGACGCGGTGGCGTCCGGACGGTTCGGGGTGCGCTCGCCGACGAAGTACGGCACCAGGACGAGGCCGTCGGCCCCGGCCGGCGCCGCCAGCGCCAGTCGACCCAGCTCGCCGTGGTCGACGCCGAGCAGGCCGCCGATCACCTCGAGCACGCGGGCCGCGTTGAGCGTCGTGACGATCGGGAGGCGCGCCCCCGTCGCGTCGGCGAAGCCCGCCACCGTGCCGCTCGGGTCCGCCACCGCGGTGTCGGTGACGCCGAAGACGGTCCCGCTGGTCCCGAGGGACACCGCGACGTCGCCGGGTCCGAGCCCGAGGCCGAGGGCCGCGCCCGCGTTGTCCCCCGTGCCCGCACCGACGACCAGGCCGCCGTGGGCGACCCCACCACCGGGCAGTGGCACGTCGGTGTCGAGTGTGCCCATCGGCTGGTCGGCCTCGACGACCCGCGGGACGACCACGTCGCCACCGGACTCGCCGGCCACCCGCATCGACCGTCCGAGGGCGAGCTCGAACAGCTCCGGGTCGTACGCCCTCCGCGCCGGGTCCCAGTACGCGGTGCCGCTGGCATCCGAGCCGTCGGTCGCGAGCGCGTCGAGGTCGGGGCCGAGCGGGCTCTCGTCGGCCGGACCGTAGCCGCGCAGCCGCCACGACAGCCAGTCGTGGGGGAGTGCGACCGCCGCCACCCGGCCTGCGTTCGCCGGCTCGGCGTCGCGGAGCCAGCGCAGCTTCGTCCCGGTGAACGAGGCCACCGGGACCAGACCGGTCCTGGTGACCCATGCCTCCCGTCCGAGTTCCTCGACCATCTGGGCTGCCGCGTCCGCGCTGCGGACGTCGTTCCAGAGGAGCGCGTCGCGGATGACGGCGCCGTCGGCGTCGAGGACGACCATGCCGTGCTGCTGGCCGGCGACCGCGATCGCCGCCACGTCGTCGAGCCCGCCGGCGTCCGCGACCGCGGTGCCGAGGGCGTCCCACCAGTGGCGGGGGTCGACGGACGTGCCGTCCGGGTGGGACGCGCGTCCCTCCCGGACGACGGCGCCGGTGGCGGCGTCGCGGATCGTGACCTTGCAGGACTGGGTCGACGAGTCGACCCCGGCGACGAGGTCAGCCACGAGCGCCCATGAGGTGCTCGACGGCCAGCTGCTGCAGCCGGACGAAACCGAAGCCCTTGCCGCCGAAGTATGCGTCGGCGTCGAAGTCCTCGAACGCGCTGCGGTCGGCGAGCACGTCGTCGTAGGACTCGCCCGGGTTCAGCGTCGGGGTGCTGAGCTCGTCGACCTTCGACGCCGCGAGTGCCGCCTGGACCTCGGGGTCGGCGCGGAACGCCTGCGCACGCTCCTTGAGGAGCAGGTACATGCGCATGTTCGCGGCGGCGGAGTCCCAGACGCCGGAGATGTCCTCGGTGCGGCTCGGCTTGTAGTCGAAGTGACGCGGGCCGTCGTACGCGACGCCGCCCTGGGGCGCGCCGTGCTCGAGCAGGTCGACGAGCGAGAACGCGTTCTGCAGGTCGCCGTGGCCGAAGACGAGGTCCTGGTCGTACTTGATGCCGCGCTGGCCGTTGAGGTCGATGTGGAAGAGCTTGCCCTGGTAGAGGGCCTGGGCGATGCCGGCGGTGAAGTTCAGACCCGCCATCTGCTCGTGGCCGACCTCGGGGTTCACGCCGAACAGCTCCGGGCGCTCGAGCGTGTCGATGAAGGCGATCGCGTGGCCGAGCGTCGGCAGCAGGATGTCGCCGCGGGGCTCGTTCGGCTTCGGCTCGATCGCGAACCGGATGTCGTAGCCCTTGTCGGTGACGTACTGCGCGAGCAGGTCCACCGACTCCTTGTAGCGGGAGAGCGCGGCCTGCACGTCCTTGGCGCTGTCGTACTCGGCGCCCTCGCGGCCGCCCCACATCACGAACGTCTTCGCGCCGAGCTCGGCGGCCAGTTCGACGTTCCGCAGCACCTTGCGGAGCGCGAACCGACGGACCTGGCGGTCGTTCGAGGTGAAGCCGCCGTCCTTGAACACCGGGGCGGAGAACAGGTTCGTCGTGACCATCGGCACGACGATCCCGGTGGCCTCGAGCGCGCCCTTGAGCCGGTCGATCTGGGTCTGCCGCTCGGCGTCGGTCGACCCGAACGCGAAGAGGTCGTCGTCGTGGAAGGTCAGGCCGTAGGCGCCGAGCTCGTCGAGCTTCTCGACCGCCTCGACCACGTCGAGCTGGGGGCGGGTGGGACCGCCGAACGGGTCGGAGCCGTTGTACCCGATGGTCCAGAGACCGAAGGAGAACTTGTCTGCGCGTGTGGGCGTGGTCGCCATGGGGGTCACCGTTCTTCGTCGAACTTCGTTGCGGGGGGATCCTGGCAAAATGTTGCCGCGCCCAACATAAACGGTAGGGTGGTTCGTGGCAAGCACACGATCGCAAGGGAGCGAGCGGATGGCAGCAGAGCGACTGCGGGTCGCGATGGTCGGGCACGGGTTCATGGGGGCTGCGCACTCGCAGGCCTGGCGCACGGTCGCCCGGTTCTTCCCCCTGGGGCTCGAGCCCGAGATGTCGGTGATCGTCGGGCGGGATCCCGACCGGACCGAGGCGGCACGCGAGCACCTCGGATGGGAGCGTGCATCGACCGACTGGCGTGCCGTCGTCGCCGACCCCGAGATCGACGTGGTCGACGTCTGCTCGCCCGGCGCGTCGCACGTCGAGGTCGCGATCGCGGCGCTCCGTGCGGGGAAGCACGTCCTCTGCGAGAAACCCCTCGCGAACTCCGTCGCCGACGCCGAGGCGATGACGGCGGCCGCGGCCTCGGCGGCCGAGCACGGTGTGCGGTCGATGGTCGGGTTCAGCTACCGCCGGGTGCCCGCGATCGCCTTCGCCCGCCGGCTCGTGCAGGACGGTCGGATCGGCACCGTCCGACAGGCCAGGGCGCTGTACCTGCAGGACTGGCTCGCCGACGAGGACGGCCCGATGACCTGGCGCCTCGACAAGGAGCAGGCCGGCTCCGGGTCGCTGGGCGACATCGGCGCGCACGCGATCGACCTCGTGGAGCACATCACCGGAGCGACGCTCACCAGCGTCTCCGGCACGCTCGAGACCTTCGTCCGCGAGCGACCGCTGCTCGCGGAGGGCGTCGGGCTCTCCGGCACCGCGTCGACCGAGCGCGGCACCGTGACCGTCGACGACGCCGCCTGGTTCCTCGGCCGGCTCGCCGGGGGAGCGGCCGACGGGGCCGTCGGGTCCTTCGAGGCGACCCGCTACGCCACCGGACGGAAGAACGGTCTGACGATCGAGCTGAGCGGCACCAGTGGCGCGATCCGGTTCGACCTCGAGTCCATGAACGAACTCCAGGTCTACGACGCCTCCGCCCCGGCCGGCGAGCAGGGATTCACCCGCGTGCTCGTCACCGAACCCGAGCACCCGTACATGGCGGCGTGGTGGCCCAGCGGACACCTGATCGGGTACGAGCACACCTTCACGCACGAGGTCGCGGACCTCGTCACCGCCATCGCCGAGGGCACCGAGCCCCGACCGTCCTTCGCCGAGGGACTGCACGTGCAGCGCGTGCTCGACGCCATCGAACGCAGCGCCGCCGACGGCAGCAGCTGGACGGCGATCCCGTGACGGAGACAGCACCACACCGAGAGGAACCCATGCGCCACGCGCTCGTCGTCCGCGGCGGCTGGGACGGGCACCAGCCCGTCGAGACCACCGACACCTTCATCCCCTTCCTGCGCGACAACGGCTTCGACGTCCGCGTGTCGGACTCGACGGCCGTCTACGCGGACGCCTCCGTGATGGACGGCGTCGACCTCGTCGTGCAGGTGAACACCATGACCACCATCGCACCGGACGAGTTCGCCGGCCTGCAGCGCGCGGTGCTCGCCGGCACCGGCATGGCCGGGTGGCACGGCGGCATCGCCGACGCCTACCGCGACAACGCCGACTACCTGCACATGATCGGCGGGCAGTTCGCCCACCACGCCGGCAAGCACCCGGACGAACGGGTCGGCGACCAGTCCGACAACTACGTCCCGTACACGGTGCACATCACCGAGCTCGGGCACGAGCACCCCATCACGGCAGGCATCGAGGACTTCGACCTGGTGACCGAGCAGTACTGGGTGCTGAGCGACGAGTACAACGACGTCCTCGCCACGACCACGCAGCAGGCCCGGCCGTGGGACGCGTGGAACCGCCCGGTGACCTCGCCCGCGATCTGGACCCGGCAGTGGGGGAAGGGACGCGTGTTCGTCTCGGCTCCCGGTCACCGCGTCGAGGTCGTCGAGCAGCAGCCGGTCCGCACGATCATCGAACGGGGGCTCCTGTGGGCCGCGCGCTGAGGGTCGGGATGGTCGGCGTCGGGAACATCAGCCGGCAGTACCTCGAGCACCTCCCGTCCCTGCCGAACCTCCGGCTCACCGCGGTGGCCGACCTCGACACCGAGCGTGCAGCAGCGGTCGCTCGGGAGCACGGGGTCACCGCGCTCGGGGTCGACGAGCTCCTGGCGCACGACGACGTCGACGTGGTGCTCAACCTGACGATCCCCGCGGCGCACGCCGATGTCGCCACCCGGGCGCTCGCCGCGGGCAAGCACGTCTACGGCGAGAAGCCGCTGGCCCTGTCGACGGCGGAGGCGGCACCGGTCCTCGAGCTCGCACGCACCGCCGGACTCCGGGTCGGCAGCGCGCCGGACACCGTCCTCGGCACCGGGATCCAGACCGCACGGGCCGCGCTCGACGACGGCGTGATCGGGACGCCGGTGGCCGCTGCCGTGGCGTGGAGCGCGCCCGGGCACGAGCTCTGGCACCCGGCACCGGCGTTCTACTACCAGCCGGGCGGTGGCCCGCTGCTCGACATGGGGCCGTACTACCTGACGAGCCTCGTGTCGTTCTTCGGGCCCGTCGTCCGTGTCAGCGGCAGTGCGACCCGATCCACCCGGGAGCGAACCATCGCGACCGGGCCGGCGGCAGGGACCCCGATCCCGGTCGACGTGGACACCCACGTCGTCGCCGTCCTGGAACACGAGAACGGGGTCGTGTCCTCGGTCACGGTGTCGTTCGAGGTCTGGGCGACCAGGACCCCGCTCTTCGAGGTGTACGGCACGACGGGCACGCTCGCGGTACCCGACCCGAACGGGTTCTCCGACCCGGTGGAGCTCGCAACGGCCGACGACCGGACGTTCCGTGCGCTGCCGGTGCAGGCCGGTTACGCGGACGCCGGCCGCGGGTACGGACTCGCGGACATGACGCGGGCGATCGAGACCGATCGACCGCACCGGGCGAACGGCGACCTGGCGTTCCACGTGCTCGAGGTGATGGAGGCGGTGGCGACCGCGTCGCGCGATCACGTCGTGGTCGAGCTCTCGTCGCGCGTGGAACGACCGGACCTCGTCCCGGCGGGAGCGCGGCCCGACTCCTGGTGATCACAGCAGGCAGGGTGGTGGATTTGTTGCCGAGAACCACAAAAGGCTTGCGGTCGACGCATCCGTCCTGTTAGCGTCGCCGTCGCAGGTCGTCGAAGCGCTTCGCTTCGACCGCAGACGACGAGCACGAGGAGGTGCGCGATGGTGACGATCAACGAGGTGGCGAAGGCCGCAGGCGTCTCGATCTCGACCGTCTCGTACGCCCTCTCCGGCAAGCGGACGATCTCCGCCACCACCCGCGCCCGGATCGACCGCGCGGTGGCCGAGCTCGACTACCGCCCGAACGCCGGAGCCCGCATGCTCGCCGGTGCACGCACGGACATCCTCGCGCTGTCCGCGCCGATCCGACCGGACGCGCACCTGCCGACCCACATGCGGTTCGTCACCGCCGTCGTCGAGGCCGCTCGGGCGCACGACGACGACGTCCTGCTGCTGGCACGCGACGACGAGGTGACCGGCATCCAACGGGTCGCGCACTCGTCCCTCGTCGACGGCGTCGTCGTCCTCGGGGTCTCGACCGACGACGAACGCGCCGACGTCGTCCGCGCATCCGGTGTCCCCGCCGCCTTCGTCGGCGTGCCGGGGGACACCACCGGCCTGACCTGCATCGACCTCGACTTCGCCGAGGCCGGCCGGGCATCGGTCCGTCGGCTCGTCACCGACGGACACCGCAGCATCGGCGTGATCGGGCACCCGGCGACCTACGTCGAGCGGCACACCGGCTTCATCCGTCGCTTCGCGGACGCGTTCGACGACGAGTGCCGCGCGTCCGGGGTCGCCACCGTCGCGCACTACCCCTCCCTCGACCGGGCGGACCAGCGTGCCGCCACGGATCGACTCCTGGCGGAGCTACCCGACATGACCGCGCTCGTGTTCCACTGCAACGAGCCGGTCGTCGACACGGTCCTCGCCCACCTGGCGTCCCGCGGCATCCGTGTCCCGGAGGACCTGTCGGTGCTCGCCGCCTGTGCGAGCTACGACACCACGGCGATGGACACCCCGCTGTCCACCATCCCGCTCCCGCTCGAGGAGATGTGCCGCGGTGCCGTGGAGCGCACCGTCCGCCAGGTCGACGGCGCCCACGAGCCCGGCGTGACCCTCATCCCGCCACGGTTCACCGACCTCGGCAGCATCCGCCGGATCGAGTGAGCCCACCCACCGAACGCGTTCATCGACGTGCATCGTCGAAGCGCTTCGACAACCCCGAGAACCACCGACAACCACCGACCCCTACAAGGAAGTAGCGACATGAAGAAGTCCCGTGTGCTCGGCGCCCTCGCCGGGCTGGCCGCGGCCGCAGTCGTCCTCAGCGGTTGCTCCGCCGGCGGCGGCGACAGTGCCGCCGAAGACGGCAAGACCCTCAAGCTCTGGCACTACGAGTCCGAGGACTCCGCCATGGGCAAGGCCTGGAAGGAGTCCATCAAGGTCTTCGAGAAGGAGACCGGCGCGAAGGTCGAGTTCCAGGAGAAGAGCTTCGAGCAGATCCGCAAGACGGCCAGCCAGTCGCTCAACTCCGACCAGGCCCCTGACCTCATCGAGTACAACAAGGGCAACGCCACGGCCGGGCTCCTCGCCAGCCAGGGGCTCCTCAGCCCGCTCGACGACGCGGTCGAGAAGTACGGCTGGGACGACAAGCTGGCCAAGTCCCTGCAGACCACCGCGCGCTACGACGACAAGGGCGTGATGGGCTCCGGTTCCTGGTACGGCGTGCCCGACTACGGCGAGTACGTCGAGTTCTACTACAACAAGGAGCTCTTCCAGAAGTACGGCGTCGAGGTCCCGAAGACCATGGACGACCTCGAATCGGCCATGGCGAAATTCCAGGCAGCCGGCGTCACGCCGCTCGCCGAGTCGGCGGCGGAGTACCCGCTCGGCCAGCTCTGGTACCAGCTGGCGCTCCAGAAGGCCGACCGCGACTGGGTCGACGACTACCAGCTGTACAAGAACCCGGTCGACTTCTCCGGCAAGGAGATCAGCACCGCGACGAAGACCGTCAAGGACTGGACCGACAAGGGCTACATCTCGTCCGACTCCACCGGCATGAAGGCCGAGGACGCCGGAACAGCGTTCATCAGCGGCAAGTACCCGATGTTCTTCTCCGGCTCGTGGTGGTACGGCCGTTTCACCACCGAGATGCAGCAGGACTGGGGCACGTTCCTGTTCCCGGGTGCCGAGATGTCGCCCGGCTCCTCCGGCAACCTCTGGGTGGTCCCGACCAAGGCGAAGAACAAGAAGCTCGCCGAGCAGTTCATCGACATCACCCTGCGTCCGGAGATCCAGGCGATCATCGGCAACAACGGCGGGGTCCCCGTTGCGGCGGACGAGTCCGACATCACGGACCCGAAGAGCAAGGAACTCATCGCCAACTTCAACACGCTGACCGAGCGTGACGGTCTGGCGTACTACCCGGACTGGCCCACGTCGACGTTCTACGACCAGCTGAACGCGGGGCTCCAGAGCGTGGTCAACGGCAGCAGCTCCCCGTCGAAGGTCGACGACGAGCTCGGCCAGCAGTACGCGGACGGCGTCAAGGCCGTCACGGGCTGACCCGGCCTGGAGGCACGGTGCGGGTCCGCCCCGCACCGTGCCCCGAGCCACCCCCACCACCCCAGAACACCCATCACTCCCGGAAGGGAAGCCCGCCATGGCATCCAGTCCTCCCGTCACCGCGCCCCGGCGGCGTGGCCGCCGGCCCGCCGACGTCGGCGCCATCATGCCCTCGAGCGGTCGTGGCAGCTACTGGTTCTATCTGCTGCCCGGGTTCGTCCTGCTCGCGGCGATCATCCTCGTGCCGCTCGGCTGGAACGTGTACCTGTCGTTCACGAACTACCGGGGCATCCTCCCGCCGCAGTGGACGGGCCTCGACAACTGGCGGCGGCTGATGGCCGACGGGCAGTTCTGGATCTCGTTCCGGAACAGCATCGCGATGATCCTCGCGATGGTGATCGTGCCGACGAGCCTCGGTCTCGTCCTCGCCGCCGCGCTCTTCGACGTGATCGGCAAGAAGTTCGGCGGGCGGCTCGCGAGCTTCCTCCGCGCCACCTACTACCTGCCGCAGATCCTGCCGGCGGTCATCGCGGCGATCGTCATCGGCTGGATCCTCCGGCCGGAGAACGGCGCCCTCAACGTCATCCTCGACGCGGTCGGGCTCGGCGGCCTCCAGCACAACTGGCTCGGCAGCCCGGACACGGCGCTGCTCTCCGTCGCGGTCGTGCTCGTCTGGGTGCAGATCGGGTACCCGGTCGTGGTGTTCATGGCCGCCCTGCAGCGCGTCGACCCGGAGCTCTACGAGGCGGCGGAACTCGACGGCGCCGGCTGGTTCCAGCGCTTCCGTGCGATCACCGTGCACATCATCCGGCCCGAGATCTTCGTGGTCGTCCTCACCTGCACCATCGCTGCGCTGAAGGTCTTCGGGCCGGTCTACGCGCTGACCGGTGGCGGCCCGGGCAACGCGACCATCGTGCCGAGCTACTACTCGTACAGCCAGTTCTTCCAGGCGCAGCAGGTCGGGTACGGCGCGACGATCGCGACCGCGCTCACCGTCGTAATCGTCATCGTCGCCATCGCGTTCATCGCGGCCCAGAACCGGGCCGAGCGGAAGGAAGAAGCCCGATGACCGGGATCGTGTCAGCACCGACGACCGAGGCGACGTCCGTGACGGATGCGCGCCGAGCCTCCAGTCCGACCGCCGGAGGCCCCACGCGCCGGAAGAGCGCCGGTGAGGGCGGGCGCAAGCGCCCGGCCGACTGGATCGTCCTGGCGGGCGGCATCGTCATCGCCGTCCTGATCGCCGCGCCGTTCCTGCTCATCCTGCTCAACTCGTTCAAGACGCCGGCGGACTACGCGGCCGGTGGGCCGCTCGCGTGGCCGGCGCACATCTCCTTCGACGGCATCACGACGTTCTGGAACCGCGTCGACTTCCCGCTGAAGCTCTGGAACAGCGTCTTCATCAGCGGTTCGGTTGCGATCCTCGCGGTGCTCATCTC
Source organism: Curtobacterium guangdongense (assembly GCF_049341845.1). NCBI lineage: Bacteria > Bacillati > Actinomycetota > Actinomycetes > Micrococcales > Microbacteriaceae > Curtobacterium > Curtobacterium guangdongense. The sequence goes on along the minus strand of NZ_JBMPIT010000020.1, from coordinate 6,867 downwards.
GATCCTGAACGCCTTCGCGATCGGGATCGGCCGGGTGCGGTACCGCACCTGGATCGTCGTGCTGTTCATGCTCGCCAACATGCTCCCGCAGGAGGTCCTCCTCTACCCGCTCTACATGATGTTCAAGGGCATCGGGCTGTACGACAACGTGTGGAGCGTGATCATCGTCTTCACCGTGATCCAGTCCGCGTTCGGGACGTACCTGCTCTCGAGCGTGTACGGCACCTTCCCGAAGGAGATCCTCGAGGCGGCCGCGCTCGACGGCGCCGGACGCTGGCGGGTGCTGTGGCGCGTGATCGTGCCGATCAGCCGTCCGACGCTGTCCGTGCTGCTCATCTTCTTCTTCATCTGGACGTGGAACGAGTTCCTCATCCCGCTGACGTTCCTCGTCAGCAACGACAACCAGACGGTCCCCGTCGCGATCTCCCTGCTGCAGGGCGACCGGCTGATGGACGTCACCACCACGAGTGCGTCGGCGCTCCTCGGGCTCATCCCGACACTCGTGTTCTTCCTCATCTTCCAGCGCACCCTCGCGCGCGGCATCACGGCAGGAGCGGTCAAGTAATGAAGTTCACCGACGGGTTCTGGCAACTCCGACCCGGCGTCCAGCCCCTGTACGCGCACGAGGCCCACGACATCGACGCGGTGCACGCCCCGGCGGGCGACCGCCTCGTCGTCACCGCGCCGACGAAGGTCATCGAGTCGCGCGGGGACACGCTCAACCGGCCGACGCTGACGGTCACGCTGTCGAGCCCCATGGAGGGCGTCGTCACCGTCCGCGTCGAGCACTTCCGGGCCCCGCGGCCCGAACTGTCCTTCGACCTCGTCGGGAAGGAGCCGGGACACGGGACGGCCACGCTGACCGACGGTGTCGGGACGTTGACGTCCGGGGACCTCTCGGCCGTCGTCACCCCGGGGGCGCCGTGGGACCTCCGGTTCCGATCCGGCGACCGGGAGCTGACCGGCAGTGGCCACAAGTCGCTCGGCCACGTCACCCTGGCGCCGGGTGCCGAGGTCTCCCGCGGGGTCGTCGGCAACGCACGGGTGCAGGGCGCGGACGCGCCGACGTCCTCGACGTTCGTGCACGCGCAGCTCGACCTCGGGGTCGGGGAGCTGGTCTACGGGCTCGGCGAGCGGTTCGGTCCGCTCGTCAAGAACGGCCAGACCGTGGACATCTGGAACGCCGACGGTGGCACGTCGAGCGAGCAGGCCTACAAGAACGTGCCGTTCTACCTGACGAACCGCGGGTACGGCGTGCTCGTCGACCACCCGGGACACGTGTCGTTCGAGGTGGGCTCCGAGGCGGTCGAGCGCGTGCAGTTCTCGGTCCCCGGGGAGTCCCTCGTGTTCCACGTCATCGGCGGCGGGACCCCGGCCGGGGTCATCGAGCGCTACACCGCGCTCACCGGCCGTCCGGCGCACGTGCCGGCGTGGTCGTACGGCCTCTGGCTGTCGACCTCGTTCACCACGGACTACGACGAGGCGACGGTCACGTCCTTCGTCGACGAGATGGCCGCGCGCGACCTACCGGTGAGCGTCTTCCACTTCGACTGCTTCTGGATGCGCGAGTTCAACTGGTGCGACTTCGAGTGGGACCCCCGGGTCTTCCCCGACCCGACCGGCATGCTCGGCCGGCTGCACGACAAGGACCTGCGCGTCTGCGTGTGGATCAACCCGTACATCGGGCAGCGCTCCCCGCTCTTCGACGAGGCGGCGGCGGCCGGGTACCTCGTGCGGAACCCCGACGGCACCGTCTGGCAGTGGGACCTCTGGCAGGCCGGCATGGGGCTCGTCGACTTCACGAACCCGGACGCGAAGGCCTGGTACCAGGGCAAGCTCCGCGCGCTCGTCGACCAGGGCGTCGACTGCTTCAAGACCGACTTCGGCGAGCGGATCCCGCTCGGTGTGACGTGGGCGGACGGCAGCGATCCGGAACGCATGCACAACTGGTACACGCAGCTGTACAACGAGGCCGTGTTCGAGGTCCTGGAAGAAGCGCGCGGCGCCGGTGACGCCGTGCTCTTCGCACGCTCGGCCACGGCCGGCGGCCAGCAGATGCCGGTGCACTGGGGCGGCGACAACACCTCGTCGTTCCCGTCGATGGCGGAGACCCTCCGCGGTGGCCTCTCGCTCGCGCTGTCCGGCTTCGGGTTCTGGTCGCACGACATCGGCGGGTTCGAGGGACGCCCGGACCCAGCGGTCTTCAAGCGCTGGGTCCAGTTCGGGCTGCTCTCCTCGCACAGCCGCTTCCACGGCAGCAGCTCCTACCGCGTCCCGTGGGCATTCGACGAGGAGGCGGTCGAGGTGACCAGGGCGTTCACACGCCTGAAGCTCCGCCTGATGCCGTACCTCTACGGGCTCGGTCTGCAGGCATCGGAGCGCGGGCTGCCGGTGATGCGACCGATGCTGCTCGAGTTCCCGGACGACCCGACGGCGGCGTACTGCGACCGGCAGTACATGCTGGGGTCCGACCTGCTCGTCGCGCCCGTGTTCAGCGAGTCCGGCGACGTGCAGTACTACCTGCCGGCCGGGTCGTGGACGAACTGGTTCACCGGCGAGGTCGTCACCGGCGGGGTGTGGCGCACCGAGCGGCACGGGTTCGACACGCTGCCGCTGTGGGTCCGCGGGGGAGCGGTGCTGCCGCTCTCGACCCGCACCGACCGTCCGGACCACGACTACCTGGCGGCGCTCGAGCTCCGGGCCTTCCCCGCGGGGACGACCGGCAGCGTGGACGTCCGGGTGACCGCACCCGACGGGCGGTCGGAGGTCTGGACGGTTTCGACCGTGTCGGGCGACGAGTCGTCGGTGTCGGCCACCGGTCCGCTGCCGGACGGGTGGCGGCTGGCGGTCGCCGACGGCCCGACCACCGAGGCGATGGGTGGTACGGCGCGGGTTCAGCTCTGATTTGTTGCGCAGCACCACAAAATGCTGGCGGGAACGCCGGTGCCGCGCCATGATGAGAGCAGGGACCTGGAGCAACCGCGGACGGTCGACCGGAAGGGCACCATGCAGCGCGACACACCGGCCGGCGGCAACCGGAACACCGCGCGGGTGCTCCGACTCGTCCACCAGGAGGGACCGCTCACCCGCGCGGACCTGACGCGCGCCACCGGGCTGAACCGCTCCACGACCCTGGCCCTCGTCGGGGAACTCGTCGAGCTCGGCCTGGCCTTCGAGACCGAGGACGGCGCGGCCACCGGGGTCGGACGACCGAGCCCGGTGGTCCGTGCGTCGGCCGACGTCGTGGCGGCCGCCGTCACGGTCGAGATCGACGCCGTGACGGTGGCCATGGTCGGCCTCGACGGCAGCATCCGGTCCCGGGTCACCGAGCACACCGACGACCGACCCACCGCCGAGGAGGCCGTGCAGATCGTCGCGAGGCTCCTCGACGACCGTCCCGCGCGCCTGGTGGGGGTCGGCGTCTCCATCCCCGGCACGGTCCGCGTCGAGGACGGTCTCGTGCGGGACGCGCCGCACCTCGGCTGGCGCGACGAGCCGTTCGCCGAACCACTCGCCGCCGCGACCGGACTGCCCGTGCGCGTCGCGAACGACGCCAACCTGGGCGCGTGGGCGGAGCGCCTGTACGGGTCCGGCCGCGGGGTGTCCGACCTCGTGTACCTGAACGGCGGCGCGAGCGGCATCGGCGGCGGGGTGATCAGTGCCGGGCAGCCCCTGAGCGGTGCGGACGGGTACGCCGGGGAGCTCGGCCACACGTTCGTCGCGGACAACGGGATCCGCTGCCACTGCGGCGCCATCGGCTGCCTCGAGACCGAGGCATCGCGCGCGGCCCTCGTCGCCGTGACGGGTGTGCCGGCGGACGACCTGCCGGCACTCGCCGATGCCCTCGCGGCCGGCGGTCCGGAGGTCGAGCGCGTCGTGGACCGGCAGGTGGCCGCGCTCGCGACCGGCCTCCGCAACGCCATCCACACCGTCAACCCCGAGGTGGTCGTCCTCGGTGGGTTCCTCGGGGTGCTGCTCGGCCACGTCGGGGACCGCGTGCTCGAGGCCGTCCGGGCGCAGTCGATGGCCGCGATGGTGGACCGGGTCCGCATCGTGCCCGCCGAACTCGGGTCGGACGTGCTGCTCCGCGGCGCCGCCGAGATCGGGTTCCGTGAGCTGCTCGACGACCCAGCGCGCGTCCACACCCTGACAGCACGTCCATCCGAACGACAGAAAGCGGGTACCCCGTGACCACGGACCAGCAGACCCAGCGCGTCAGCGTCCTCCTCGGGCAGGACGACCTCACGATCGAGGACCGCCCCGTCCCCGCCGTCGACCCGGGCGACGTCCTCGTCGAGGTCGCCGCCGTCGGCGTGTGCGGCTCCGACGTGCACTACTTCCGGCACGGGCGCATCGGGGACTTCGTCGTCTCGTCGCCGCTCGTCCTCGGCCACGAGCTCTCCGGCACGATCGTCGCGGTCGGCGACGGTGTCGACCCCGGACGCGTGGGGGAGCGTGTCGCCGTCGAGCCGCAGCGCCCGTGCCACCGGTGCGCACAGTGCCTCGCCGGGCGCTACAACCTCTGCCCGGACATGCGCTTCTACGCCACACCCCCGGTCGACGGCGCCTTCGCGGGCTTCGTCACCATCGAGGCCGAGTTCGCGCACACCCTGCCCGACTCGGTGTCGTTCGAGGCCGGTGCCCTGCTCGAGCCGCTCTCGGTCGGGATCGCCGCGGTGCGGAAGGCCGGGATCGTGCCGGGATCGTCCGTGCTGATCGCCGGTGCCGGTCCGATCGGGATCATCTGCGCCCAGACAGCGAAGGCGTTCGGGGCGACCCGGATCGTCATCAGCGACCTCGTCCCCGAACGCCGTGAGCGTGCGCTGTCCTACGGCGCCACCGAGGTCGTCGACCCCACCGTGGTCTCGGTCGCCTCGGACATCGCGCCCGTCGACGCCTTCATCGACGCCAGCGGTGCGCCCCGTGCGGTGTCGGACGGCATCAAGGCCGTCGGTCCCGCCGGTGCAGCGGTGCTCGTCGGACTCGGGAACTCCGAGATGACGCTGCCCGTCGAGCACATCCAGAACCTCGAGGTCACCGTCACCGGGATCTTCCGGTACACGGGCACGTGGCCGGTCGCGATCGGGCTCGTCGCATCGGGACAGGTCGACCTCGACTCGCTCGTCACCGGACGGTTCGGGCTCGACCAGGTCCGCGAGGCCCTCGAGAGCGACACCGACCCGGACTCCCTGAAGTCGGTCGTCTACCCGCACGGCGTGCCGACGGCGTGACCAGGAACGGGGGCACCGGCGGGACACCCGGACGCGCTACGGTTCGCCCATGACCGTCGTGCCCCCGCCGCAGCGCACCGATCGTCGCGCCCTCGTCTCCTGGGCACTCTGGGACTGGGGATCGGCGGCGTTCAACGCCGTCGTCACCACGTTCGTGTTCTCCACCTACCTGGCGAGCCGCGCGTTCGTCGACCCGGCCCTCGTCGCGGCCGCGGACTCCTCGGCCACCGCGGCACGTGCGGTGGAACGCGAGCTCGCCCACAACGCCGCCGTGGTGTCGACGGCCCTCACGATCGCCGGCATCGTCGTCGCGCTGGTCGCACCCGCCGTCGGCCGGCTCGCGGACTCGTCCGGACACCGTCGTCGGTCGGTGCTCATCGCCACGATCGGGGTCGCGCTATCGATCGGTGCCATGGTGTTCGTCGCACCGAGCCAGCCGTACCTGGTGCTCGGCGCAGCGCTCATCGGCATCGGGACCGTCGCGTACGAGATCGCCTGCGTCGGCTACAACGCCATGCTCGGCCAGGTCGCACCGGGTCCCCGCACCGGCCGGGCCTCGGCGATCGGCTGGGCGGCCGGCTACTTCGGCGGCATCGTCCTGCTCGTGCTGCTGCTCGTGCTCTGCATCCAGGACTTCGGCGGCGGTGACACGGCCGGGCTCCTGAACCTGCCGGCGACCGTCGCGACCGGGCAGTGGGACGTCCGCGTGGCGATCGGCATCGCCGCGGTGTGGCTCGCGGTGAGCTCGATCCCGCTGTTCCTCGTCGTTCCCGAAGCGGAGCGCGCTCCCGACCAGCGCGGGAACCTGTTCTCCGCCTACCGCGACCTCGGCCGGGACATCGCGCGGCTCTGGCGCGAGCGTCGGAACGTGCTCGCCTTCCTCATCGCCAGCGCGGTGTTCCGCGACGGCGTCGGCGCGGTCTTCACCTTCGGCGGCATCATCGCCGCGCAGGTGTTCGGGTTCAGCGCGTCGGGCGTCATCATGTTCGCGATCGTCGCCAACGTCGTCGCGGGCATCTCCACGGCGCTGTCCGGCCGGCTCGACGACCGGTTCGGTTCGCGGGCGATCATCATGGTGTCACTCGTCGGGCTGGCGGTCTGCGGTCTCGCGGTGCTGTTCGTCGGGACGGCGCAGATCGGCTTCTGGGTGCTCGGTCTGGCCCTGTGCATGTTCGTCGGGCCCGTGCAGTCCTCGTCGCGGGCGTACCTCGCGCGGCTCGCGACCCCCGGCCGCGAGGGCGAGCTCTTCGGCCTGTACGCCACGACCGGGCGTGCTGCGGCGTTCATCGCCCCGGCGATGTTCGGCATCGCGGTGACGATCGGCGGGTCGACGCGCTTCGGCATCATCGGCATCGTCGTGGTCCTCGTCGCCGGCCTGGTGTTGATGGCCTTCGTCAAGCGCGAGGATCCGGTCGCGCCCGCCGCGTAGCCGGCCGAAACGCGCGTAGGAGGTCGAATCGCGCGTAGGCGGTCCGATCATCGGACCCCCTACGCGCGATTCCGCTTTCCATCGCGCGTGACATGGGTGAGAACGCACGCACGGACGGGAGGCGCGGTGCGGGTCGGGCCCGCACCGCGCCGCCCCGGCTGGGCGCGTGCCGTCCTGCGGGTGGCGTGGTGCGTCGTGGCCGGGGGG
>NZ_JBMPIT010000019.1:0-34334 GCF_049341845.1 Curtobacterium guangdongense | reverse complement strand
CTCCCGCCGAAGCACTCAAGCAACTACTCTCACGACCAACAGAAACAGGTGTTGCAACCACCACCTGAATCCACCCATCGACGTTGTCGCACGTTGCGCACGCACGAACCCTCCACAGCCTGGAGGCTCGGCTCGTCGTCCACAGATCGGCCCGCGTTCGCCGCGTGGCCGGGTCACGAGCGGGATCGTTTCCGCATGCACGATCACGTCATGCAGACACCACTCATCCGTACTGCAGAGCACGACAGCGCCGAACGCCGCGCGCTCCAGCGTCGTGCGCGGCGAGGCGAACTCGTCGCGATCCGCCCGGGGGTCCTCGTCGAACCCGACGCCCTCGACGCACTCAGACCGGAAGCACGGCACCTGCTGCTCCTCCGCGCCACCGCCTCGATGGTCCGCCCACCGCGGGCGATCTCGCACGCATCCGCTGCGGCGGTCCACGGTCTGCCCTTCGTCGACACGCCTCCTGGGAAGGTCCAGGTCACGGACCCGCGCCGGACCCACGCCGACGCGACACGGTTGCTCAGCGTGCACGTCGAAGCAGACCGGACGGGCCCAGTGCCGCGGTACGCCGGCACCCCACCGACGGTGCCGACGGAGTTCTGCGGCGCCCAGGTGACGGCGCTCGTCCGGACACTCGTCGACGTCGCTGCGACCGAACCCGCACTCGTGTCCGTCCCCATGCTCGACGCGGCACTGGCTGCTCGTCGGGTGTTCCCGCAGATGCTCGTCGACGAACTCGCAGCGGCACCACCGAATGCCGTGCACCGAGCCCGCGTGGCCATCGAGATGGGGTCGTCGTTGTCGGACTCCCCCGCGGAGTCCGTCGCCCGTGTCCGGTTCCGCCAGCTCAGGACGCCGGACCCCGTCCAGCAGCACGTCTTCGCGCGACTCGGTGTCCGGCGCGCCGTGGTCGACTTCTGGTTTCCGGCGCAGGGGGTCGTCGTCGAGGTGGACGGGCGTGCCAAGTACGGGGACGGAGCTGCTTCTGCCGACGCGCACTGGGAGGAGAAGCGTCGAGAGGACTTCGTGCGCTCCTTCCCCGAGGTGCGAACGGTCATCCGGTTCAGCTGGGCCGATCTCATGGATCCGGAGGTGATCCGTGCCGCACTCATCCGTGCCGGCGTCCCGCTCCGGTAGCCAGACGCTGCCACGTCTCGACGACGCTGTCGGGGTTGAGGGACATCGAGCTGATGCCGCGCGCCATGAGGTGCTCGGCGAGGTCGGGGTGGTCGCTCGGCCCCTGCCCGCAGATACCGACGTAGGCGCCGCGGGCACGGCATGCGTCGATCGCCATGTCGATCAGCCGCAGCACGGCCGGGTTCCGTTCGTCGAACGACTCCGCGACGATCCCGGAGTCCCGGTCGACGCCGAGGGTCAGCTGCGTCAGGTCGTTCGAGCCGATCGAGAAGCCGTCGACGTGGTCCAGGAACCGGTCGGCGTCGAGTGCGTTCGAGGGGATCTCGCACATCATCACGACCTGCAGTCCGTTGCGTCCACGGACCAGGCCGTTCGACGCCATGCGCTCGACGACACCGGACGCTTCCTCGACCGTCCGGACGAACGGGATCATCACCCGCACGTTCGTGAACCCCATCACGTCACGCACCGTCCGGATCGCCTCGCACTCCAACGCGAACGCCTCGGCGAAGTCGTCGGACAGGTACCGGGCGGCGCCTCGGAACCCGATCATCGGGTTCTCCTCGTCCGGCTCGTACGCCGCGCCACCGAGCAGGTGCGCGTACTCGTTCGACTTGAAGTCCGACAGCCGCACGATCACGGGCTTCGGGTCGAACGCCGCCGCGAGCGTACTGATGCCCTCGGCGAGCCGGCGGACGAAGTAGTCCCGCGGCGACCCGTACGCGGCGATGCGGTCCTCGATCTGCTCGCGCAGCTCGGTCGGCTGGTCGGCCAGGTGCAGCAACGCCTTCGGGTGCACACCGATCTGCCGGTTCACGACGAACTCCATCCGCGCGAGCCCGACGCCCGCGTTCGGCAGCGCCCGGAACCCGAACGCCTGCTCCGGCGATCCCACGTTGAGCATCAGGTCGACGCCGAGGTCCGGCAGGTCGTCGACCTCGACCCGCTCGGTGACGACGTCGAGCAGCCCGGGGAACACGCGCCCGGTCTCCCCCTCCGCGCAGGACACCGTGACGGCGTCCCCGTCGGCGAGCACGGTCGTCGCGGAGCCGGTGCCGACGACGGCAGGGATGCCGAGCTCACGGGCGATGATCGCGGCGTGGCAGGTGCGCCCACCGCGGTTCGTCACGATCGCGGACGCTCGCTTCATCACCGGCTCCCAGTCTGGATCGGTCATGTCCGCGACCAGTACCTCGCCCTCCTCGAAGTCGTGCATCTCGTGCGGGGATGCGAGCACTCGTACCGGTCCGGCGCCGATCCGCGCGCCGATCGCCCGGCCCTCGAGCAGCGGCGCCTCCGCCGGCGTCGCGGCGAGGCGGTGCCGCTCGACCACCCCCGCGAGGGATCGCGACGCCACCGTCTCCGGCCGGGCCTGCAGCACGTAGAGCTGCCCGTCGAGTCCGTCCTTGCCCCACTCGATGTCCATCGGACGGCCGTAGTGCCGCTCGATCGCCACAGCAGTCCGCGCGAGTTCGGTGACCTCGGCGTCGGTGAGCGAGAACCGTCGTCGGTCGAGCGGATCGGTGTCGACGAACGCGGTGGTCCGTCCGACGGCGGTGTCCTCCGTGAAGACCATCCGCGTCGCCTTCGCCCCGACGAGCCGCGAGAGCAGAGCCGGCCGCCCCGCCGCGAGCGCTGTCTTCGACACCGTGAACTCGTCCGGGTTCACCGCACCCTGGACCACCCCCTCACCGAGTCCGAACGCGCTCGTGACGAAGACGGCCCGGTCGAACCCGGTCTCGGTGTCGAGCGTGAACATCACCCCGGACGCGGCCAGATCGGACCGCACCATGCGCTGCACGCCGACGGAGATCGCCACCTCGTCGTGCACGAACCCGCGGTGGACGCGGTAGGCGATGGCTCGATCGGTGTACAGCGACGCGAACACCTGCCGGATCGCTTCGAGCACGGACTCCACACCGCGGACGTTGAGGAACGTCTCCTGCTGCCCGGCGAACGACGAGTCGGGCAGGTCCTCGGCCGTCGCGCTCGACCGCACCGCGAAACTGACACCGTCCGGCTTGCCCCGCGTCAGGCGTTCGAAGGCCGCGCGGACGGACAACTCGAACGCGATGCCGAGATCGGTCGTGGCGATCCGTTCCCGCACGGCGCCGCCGACACGCGCGAGCGCTCGGGTGTCCTCGACGTCCAGACCCTCAAGCTGCCGCGCGATCCAGTGCTCGAGCCCCGACGTCGCCAGATGACGGCGGAACGCGTCGGCGGTCGTCGCGAAGCCGTCGGGGACGCGGACGCCGGCGGCGGAGAGCGAACGGATGAGCTCGCCGAGCGACGCGTTCTTGCCGCCGACCGCCGCCAGGTCCTCGAGACCGACTGCGTCGAACGACAGGACGTCCACGGTCGTGGCGGCGGTTCGGGGTGCTTCGGTGATGGTCATCGGTGGCGCCTTTCGTCAGGTCGTCGTTGCACCGCCCGGTCGTCAAGACCGCGCTGTGGAAGCAGTCTCGGGCCCGGACAAGACGGCAGAGACTCCACATCAGCGTCAAGATCGCCGTTTCTTGCCGGAACGTGGAGCCACGCGTACCGTGAGCCCATGGACGACGACCTGGACCGCGCCGGACTCCTCGGCGCCCGGATCCGCCACTACCGAACGACGGCGGGTCTGACGCTCGATGCACTCGGCGCCGTGCTCGGCATGAGTGCGAGCCGCCTCTCCCTCATCGAGAACGCACGGCGCGAACCACGTGTGTCCGAGCTCCAGGCGTTCGCGGATGCCCTCGGCGTCGGGGTGACCGACCTGCTCCGTGACGAACCGCCGAACGACCGTGCTGCCCTCGAACTGGAACTCCGTCGGGCGCAGGCCGCGCCCGTGTACGCGGCCACCGGCCTCCCGACCGTCCGGCCCGGACGGAGCCTCGGCGAAGACGCGTTGCGGGCGCTGGTCGGCCTCCATCGCGAGCTCGAACGGCGTGCGTCCGAGGCCATCGCGACACCGGAGGCGGCACGGCGCGGGAACACCGAGCAGCGCGCCCGGATGCGTGAACGCGACAACCACATCGCCGAGATCGAGGCCATCGCCGAGGAGTGCGTGCGGTCTGTCGGCCACACCACCGGCGCGCTGACCCACCGAGAGGTCAGCCGGATGGCGGAGTCCATGGGGTTCGACCTGTTCTTCGTGGACGACCTCCCCAGGTCGGCGAGGAGCGTCACGGACATCGCCAACGGCCGGATCTACCTGCCGCCGTCGTCCATCCCCGGCGGACACGGCCTCCGCTCGATGGCGCTGCAGGCGATGGCGCACCGGATCCTCGGGCACCGGCCGCCACACTCGTACGCCGACTTCCTGCAGCAGCGACTCGAGATCAACTACTTCGCGGCGTGCTGTCTGATGCCGGAGACCCAGGCGGTGGCGTTCCTCGGGCAGGCGAAGCGCGCGAAGGACCTGGCGGTGGAGGACTTCCGCGACGCGTTCGGGGTCACGCACGAAGCGGCAGCGCTGCGGATGACGAACCTCATGACGCGGCACTTCGACATGCGCGTGCACTTCCTCCGCGTCGGTGACGACGGCGCGGTCTACAAGGCGTACGAGAACGACGGGCTCCCCCTGCCGGTCGACGTCACCGGTGCCGTCGAGGGCCAGATCGTCTGTCGTCGCTGGGGCGCTCGGCGCGCGGGCGACCGGGCGAACCGGACGACCGAGTTCCACCAGTACACGGACACCCCGACCGGCACGTTCTGGTGCTCGACGCAGACCGGATCGACGCCGGACGGTGGGTTCTCGATCACGTTCGGCGTGCCGTTCGACGACGCAAAGTGGTTCCGCGGGCGGGAGACGACGCATCGGGAGACCTCGCGCTGCCCGGACGAGCAGTGCTGCCGTCGGCCGTCACGAGCGCTCGAGGACCGGTGGGCGGGATCGGCGTGGCCGAGCGCGCGGCTGCACGCACAGATCCTCGCGCCGCTCCCGTCCGGCCGCTTCCCCGGGGTCGACGACGGGGAGGTCTACGCGTTCCTCGATCGCCACGCGGCATCCTGAGACACGGCGGCGTCACCGGACGCAGCGTCGCCCGCGTCAGCAGCCGCGCCCGCACCTGCACCCGGGTCGCCACCCGCACCCGGGTGGTACGCCCGCTGCCGCTCCACCACCAACGGCCCCGTCCCGACGGCCACGACCTCGCCCACCGCCAGCCGCACACCGTGCACCCGCCCCGCACCCTTCACGACAGCACCCCGACGATCGGGATCGGGTTCCGCGCGCGTCCCGCCCCCGTCGAGCACGACGTCCCGCACCGCCACCGCACCGAGCACCTGCGCGCCGTCACCGATCCGCGCCGGTCCCTGCACCTGCGCACCACCGAGGACGCGGGCCCCGGCACCGACCACGACGTCGGCACCCTCCGAAGCGGTGATCGTCACAGCACCCGGCCCGATCTGCGCACGCGCACCGATGCGCACCGCGCCCCCGTCCGCGACGACACCGACCGCGCCGGGCCCGAGCCGGGCACCCGCCCCGACCTCGACACTTCCGGCCCCGCGGGTCTCGAGCACCACACCGGGGTACAGCACGACGTCGGCGGCGAGCACCACGCCGCGGCCGACGAGCACCGACCCCGGATCGAGCACCGCGACGCGGGGCGCGAGCGCAGCGGTCTCCTGCACGGTGAGGAAGCCCGCGGCGCGACGGACCCCGTCGAGCGCGTGTTCCGGAGACCAGGCAGGCGAGGCGTGGTCCACCCAGCGAGCCTCCCACATGCCCGGCGTAGCGTGGCGGCCATGGCCCCGAAGCAGAACCACGAGTCGGACCAGGCGATCGTCCCGCTCCCCCAGGCCCCGGTCGACCGGACGACGAGCGCCGAGGTCTCCCCGACGACGAGCGCGAAGCTCCCGACCACCGCGAAGGGCTGGGAGCGCTGGCTCGACCGGATCCTCGACGTGCAGCGCCCCGTCGTCGTCGCTCATGTCAACGGTGTCCGACGCCGCCACCCCGACGCCTCTCCCGCGGAGGTCATCCAGATCCTCGAGCGGCACTACCTCACCGCCGTGACCTCCGGTGGCGCTGCCGTCGGTGCGAGTGCGGTGATCCCGGGCATCGGCGTCGCCGCGAGCTTCGGCCTGACCGGTGTCGAGACGATGGGCTTCCTCGAGACGACGGCACTCTTCGCACAGTCGGTCACCGAGGTGCACGGCATCGCCCTCGACGACCCCGAGCGCTCGCGCACCCTCGTGATGGCGATGATCCTCGGCACGCCGGGCACACAGCTCATCAAGCAGCTCGCCGGACAGGCCGCCGGTGGCCAGGCACGCACGGCGTTCTGGGGTGAGATGGTCGCCTCGTCGATGCCGAAGCAGGTCGTGAGCGGGATCGGCGGCCAGGTCCGGGACATGTTCATCAAGCGCTTCGCCGCCCGGCAGGGCACGTCGATGCTCGGTCGGGCGCTGCCGTTCGGCATCGGCGCCGCCGTCGGTGGGCTCGGCAACCACGCACTCGGCCGTCGGGTCATCCAGGCCTCGCGGACCGGCTTCGGTCTGCCGCCGGCGCACTTCCCGATCGTCCTGCAGCAGAAGGAACCGAAGCAGCGTCAGCTGCCGTGGCGCCGCCGTGGCGGGAGCACGAACGAGCAGCAGGAGGGCAAGCGGACCGACACCGCGCTCTGATCGCGACCGAACGCCGGACGGGAGGCTCGTGGCGACCCCGCCACGAGCCTCCCGTCCGCCGTCTGCGCAGTCCCGGTCAGCGCACGCGGACCAGCGTCATCAGGACCTGGTCGGCGTCATCACGACCTGCCCGGCGTGGGCGAACCCGCCGCCGAACCCGAACAGCAGCGCCGGGACGCCCTCCGGCAGGTCCCCGCGCGCCCAGGCCTTCGACAGGCCGAGCGGCACGCTCGCGGCCGAGGTGTTCCCCGACTCGACGACGTCCCGGATCACGAACTTCGACTCGCCGCCGAGCGCCGCGACGAGCGGCTCGATGATGCGCAGGTTCGCCTGGTGGAACGCGAACACCTGGATGTCGTCCATCGTCAGCCCCGCCTGCTCGACGACGCGGCGGGCGTGTCCCTCGGCCTCGGTGATGGCCCAGCGGTAGATGGAGCGGCCCTCCTGCGAGAAGCGCTCCGGCGTCCCGGACACGAGCACGGCCTGCTCCAGGTGCGGCACGCTGCCCCAGGACACCGGTCCGATCGACGGCGTCTCGGAGACACCGACGACCGCCGCACCGGCACCGTCGCCGACGAGCACGCACGTCGAGCGGTCGGTCCAGTCGACGATCCCGGACAGCAGCTCGGACCCGATCACGAGCACGGTGTCGGCCGAGCCGGTGCGGATCGCCTGGTCGGCGAGGGCCATGCCGTACTCGAAGCCGCTGCACGCGGTGTTGATGTCGATCGGCGCGGGGCCGTTCGACATCCCGAGCGCCGCAGCGACGCGACCGGCCGTGTACGGCGCACGGTCGCGGTGCGTGGTCGACGCGACGATGACGAGGTCGACGTCGGTAGGGTCGATCCCGGCGTCGGCCAGGGCCGCACGGGCTGCCTCGGTCGCCATCGAGGTGACGGTGTCGTCGGGCCCGGCGATGTGTCGCGTGCGGATCCCGGTCCGGGTCACGATCCACTCGTCGTTCGTGTCGACCATCGTCGAGAGTTCGTCGTTGGTGAGGACGCGCGAGGGCTGGTGGTGGCCGAACCCGAGGATCCGGCTGCCACGCAGCGGTGCAGGGGTGATCATCTCCCGCACGTTACCCCTCCCGCCGACGTCCGCATTCCCCCGGCGGAATACACGTGGAGCACTCGTGACGGGATGTGTGACCGGTACTCGCAGGGCCTCTCACGGTCCGGCCGGGTCGGCGTAGACACGTGCCATGGACTACACACACCTCGGACGGACAGGGTTGTCGGTGTCGCGAGCAGTGCTCGGCACGATGAACTTCGGACCGGAGACCAGCGAGGACGACTCGCACGCGATCATGGACCGGGCACACGAGCTCGGCGTGAACTTCTTCGACACCGCCAACGGCTACGGCGGCTCGGTGGGCAAGGGCGCCACCGAGGAGATCATCGGCCGCTGGTTCGCGAAGGGCGGTGGCCGTCGCGAGAAGACCGTGCTCGCCACCAAGGTCTACGGCGACATGATCGACTGGCCGAACGGCGGGAAGCTGTCGGCTTACAACATCCGCCAGGCCCTCGACGCGTCGCTGCGTCGTCTCCAGACCGACCACATCGACCTCTACCAGATGCACCACGTCGACCGTGACACGCCGTGGGACGAGATCTGGCAGGCGATGGAGATCGCGGTCGCACAGGGCAAGGTGCTCTACGTCGGCTCGTCGAACTTCGCCGGGTGGCACATCGCCCAGGCGCAGGAGGCCGCGAAGCACCGCAACTTCCTCGGCCTCGTCAGCGAGCAGTCGATCTACAACCTCGTCGTCCGCGACGTCGAGCGCGAGGTCCTGCCGGCCGCCCGCCACTACGGCCTCGGCGTCATCCCGTGGTCGCCGCTGCAGGGCGGTCTCCTCGGCGGCATCATCGAGAAGACCGAGCAGGGCTCCCGTCGCCTGAGCGGCCGGAGCGCCGAGTACGTCGAGGGGCACCGTGACCAGCTCACCGCGTACGAGTCGCTCGCGAAGGAGCTCGGCCACACCCCGGGCGAGCTCGCCCTCGCGTGGCTGCTCCACCAGCCGGGCATCACGGCGCCGATCACGGGACCGCGCACGATGGAGCAGTGGGAGTCGGCGGTGAACGCCGTCGACATCCGTCTGGACGAGTCGGCGCTGACGCGCCTCGACGAGATCTTCCCCGGGCACAAGACCTCGCCGGAGGACTACGCCTGGTGACCTGGACCACATGACGGGAGGTTCGGTGCGCGTCGGACGCGCACCGAACCTCCCGTCATGTGGCCGCGTTCAGAGCGCGCGGATCTCGTCGTCCGTCAGCCCGATCCAGCGCAGGTAGTCGTCGACGCTGCCCCAGCGCTGCTCCAGGTACCCGATGACCGTCGTCATGACCTCGGGAACGCAGCGCTGCGCCACGGCCGTCGCCTCGGGGTCCGTGCTCACCGCGCGCTCGGCGGCGAACCGGTCCGCCAAGCCGTCCGCGCTCGCGGCGTAGTCCTCGCCGACGCGGTCGATCGACGCTCCCCACAGCCGTGCCAGCAGCGCGCTGATGACCCCGGTGCGGTCCTTGCCCGCCGAACAGCACACGAGCACGTCCCCGTCGGTGTCCGCGATCGCCCGGAGCGCCTCCGCGATCCCCGTGCTGTGCCGGGTCAGCCAGTCGACGTACTGCTCCTCGAGCTGCACGGCGGCTGCCCCTGACTCGACCGTCGACGGGTCGAAGAGCGGCACGCCCCGGTAGCCGGCCGTGCTCGCGAGCGGGTGCGGGACCCGGGCGATCTCGTCGTCGCGCCGGAGGTCCACCACGGCGACCCCGGCCGGGTACACGCTCGCGGGGAGGTCCGGCTCGGTGTTCGCGCGGTACACCCGGCGCGTGCGGCCGTCCTGGAACCCGGCTCCCCCGACCTCGCGGAGGTTGGTCAGCATCGACGTCGTCGTCATGCCCCCACCCTCCCACAGCGCCGCGAGACGCCCGCGAGACGCCCCCGTCGACCTGAGACACCTCGCTCGACCCGAGACCCCCCGAATCCCGCGGTGTCTGGGCGGTTCGGGGGTGTCTCGCGGAGACAGCACGACGAAGGCCCCCGCGCAACACGCGGGGGCCTTCGCTCGAACGGGAAGCGCTAGCGCACGGAGACCGGGGTCTCGTCGCGCTCCTCGTAGAGGACGTAGCCCTCTTCGCCGTGGACGGCCGTGTCGATGCCCGCGACCTCGTCCTCGGTCTTCACGCGGAAGCCCATCGTCTTCTCGATGATCCAACCGATGATGAAGGCCAGGACGAACGAGTACGCACCGACGGCACCCGCGGCAGCGGCCTGCTTGCCGAGCTGCGCGAACGAGCCCGAGTAGATGAGACCGGTGCCGTTGGCGAAGATGCCGAGGTACAACGTGCCGAAGATGCCGCCGACCAGGTGCACACCGACGACGTCGAGCGAGTCGTCGAAGCCGAGACGGTACTTCCAGTCGATCGCGAAGCAGCAGATGATGCCGGCGAGGAACCCGAGCAGGATGCCCCAGCCGGGGGTGAGCGCCGCACACGCCGGGGTGATCGCGACGAGTCCGGTGACGGCACCCGATGCGGCACCGATCGAGGTGGCCTTGCCGTCACGGATCTTCTCGATGAGCAGCCAGCCGAGGACCGCGGCAGCAGGCGCGGCCAGCGTGTTCACCCATGCCAGGGCGGCGACGCCGTCAGCAGCACCCTCGGACCCGGCGTTGAAGCCGAACCAACCGAACCAGAGGATCGCGGCACCGAGGAGCACGAAGGGCGGGTTGTGCGGCTTGTGCGCGCCCTTGGCGAACCCGACGCGCTTGCCGAGGACGATCGCCAGCGCGAGACCCGCCGCACCGGCGTTGATGTGCACCGCGGTCCCACCGGCGAAGTCGATGACGCCCCAGACCGGAGCCCAGCCCGAGGTGAGGTTGAAGACCCACGAGGCGACAGGGAAGTAGACGACCGTGACCCAGACACCGGCGAAGACCATCCACGCGCCGAACTTCGCGCGGTCGGCGATCGCGCCGGAGATCAGCGCGACCGTGATGATCGCGAACGTCGCCTGGAACCCGACGAAGGACATGTCCGGGAACGCGGCCTTGATGTCACTGGACTGCGACTGCTCGAACGCCTGCCCGAGACCGATCTGGTTCCAGTCGATGCTGAAGAACCCGACGATCCCGGAGACCGCGGTGTGGTCGCCGTGGTTGGCGAACGCGATCGCGTAGCCGTACAGCACCCAGAGGACGCTCACGAGCGCGATCGCCCCGAAGGACATCATCATCATGCTGATGACGGACTTGGCCTTCACCAGGCCGCCGTAGAAGAACGCCAGGCCCGGTGTCATGAACAACACCAGCGCAGCCATGATCAACACGAATGCTGTGTTGCCTTGATCAAGCATGTCTCACCTCTCGATTGCAGTGCGGTCACCACGTCGGCGGTGCTTGCTGTGCATCGGGGCACCGACGTGTCCGCCTCGGGTAGGACCGAGTCTGGCGAGGTGACGTTTCGCGAGGGAGCACGATGTGTTTCGCGGGTGTAACGCGACGGGTTGATTTGTAAACGTCGTGTTACCGGGGCCTCTCGACCCCCTGGACGGGGGCCACGAGTTCGCGCAGTCCGTCCGGACGGTGCCCGACAGGCGTCGCGCAACCCGCCCTGGAGGCCCGGTGCGGCCCCGGCAGGACGATCCGGGTGCGCGAGTGGCTCAGTCCACGGCGCGCGTCAGGGCGACCACGCGGCTCGCGGCGCGCAGGTACTTCTTGCGGTACCCGCCGTCGAGCATCGACGAGGGGTACACGGCGTCGAGCGGTGTCCCCGATGCGACGATCCGCACCTGGGCGTCGTACAGCCGGTCGACGAGCGCGACCCACCGGAGCGCGTCGGTCTGGTCCGTGAACGCCGCGACGTCGGTGAGCCCGACCGCGTCGAGGCTGTCCACGAGCGCGACGTACTTCGACGGGTGCACGGTCGCCAGGTGTGCCACGACTGCGTGGAAGTCGTCGAGCGTGACCTCCCCGGACGACGGCAACGACGACGACACGTCCGACACGACCGCGGCGGACTCGTCGACCGCGCGCCGGCGGTAGTCGAGGCCGTCGATGCGCATCGTCTCGAACCGGTCCGACATCGCCTGGATCTCGCGGAGGAAGTCCTGCGCGGCGAAGCGCCCCTCGCCGAGGGCCCCCGGCGGGGTGTTCGACGTCGCGGCGAACCGGGTGCCGGACTCGGTCAGTTCCTTGATGAGCCGCGTCATCACCATGGTGTCGCCCGGGTCGTCGAGCTCGAACTCGTCGATGCACACGAGCGAGGTCCCGCGGAGCAGGTCGACCGTGCCCTGGAACCCGAGCGCGCCGACCAGCGCGGTGTACTCGATGAACGTGCCGAACGTCTTCCGCCCGGGTTCCGCGTGGTACGCGGCGGCGAGTAGGTGGGTCTTGCCGACGCCGAATCCGCCGTCGAGGTACACGCCCGACTTCGGTGCGGTGTCCGTGGCCGCAGCGCGTCGGCGGCCGAACAGCCCACGCTTCGCCGGCTCCGGTCGGGTCGCGACGAAGGACTCGACCGCGTCGCGGACCGCTGCCTGCGACGGGTAGTCCGCGTCCGGGCGGTACGACGCGAACGACGCGTCCGTGAACTGGGGTGGGGGCACCAGCGCCGCGGCCATCTGCTGTGGGGAGACCGATGGGTCGCGGTCGACCAGGTGCTGGGGCATGCAGTGCCTTCCGGGAAGCGTGTCGTGCGGTGTCACGTTGCATCGGGGACGAGGTACGTCCGCGTACCGTTGCTCCCGACGCCGAGCACCGATCCTAGTCCGGCGCCACCGCACCCAGGAGGTATCCACGATGACCGCACCGGTCGACCCGTCCGCCGAGTTCCGCGCCTACGCCCACCCCGAACGACTCGTGTCGACGGCCTGGCTGCAGGAACAGCTCGACGCCGGCATGCAGGACCTCGTGGTCGTCGAGTCCGACGAGGACGTGCTGCTCTACGAGACGGGGCACATCCCCGGCGCGGTGAAGATCGACTGGCACACCGACCTCAACGACCCGGTGCAGCGCGACTACATCGACGGCGAGGCCTTCGCCCGGCTCGTCGGTGGCAAGGGCATCGGCCGCGACACCACCGTCGTGGTCTACGGCGACAAGAACAACTGGTGGGCCGCGTACGCCCTCTGGGTCTTCGAGCTGTTCGGGCACGAGGACGTCCGCCTCCTCGACGGCGGCCGCGCGAAGTGGATCGCCGAGGACCGTGCACTCACGACCGACCGCACCGAGGCCGCCCCGGCCGAGTACCCGGTCGTCGAGCGTGACGACACCGTCGTCCGCGCCTTCAAGGAGGACGTCCTCGCCCACCTCGGCAAACCGCTCGTCGACGTCCGCAGCGCACCGGAGTACAGCGGCGAGCGGACGACCGCTCCCGACTACCCGGAAGAGGGCGCGCTGCGTGGCGGCCACATCCCGACCGCGGTGAACATCCCGTGGGCGACCGCCGCCGCCCCGGACGGCACGTTCAAGCGCCGTGACGAGCTCGACGCCGTCTACCGCGACGGCGCGGGCATCGGCGACGAGGACGAGGTGATCGCCTACTGCCGCATCGGCGAACGGTCGAGCCACACCTGGTTCGTGCTGCGGTACCTGCTCGGGCACGAGAACGTCCGCAACTACGACGGCTCCTGGACGGAGTGGGGCAGCGCGGTGCGCGTGCCCATCGTCCAGGGAGCGGAGCCGGGTACCCTTCCGAACCGATGAGCACCGAACTCCCGGAACCCGCACTCCCCCGCGCCCTCGCCGAGATCCGCGACGACTTCCTCGAACTGTCCCAGGCCGACCGGCTGCAGCTGCTCCTCGAGTTCTCGAACGAGCTCCCGGCACTGCCCGAGCGACTCCGTGGACACGAGGACGAACTCGAGCGCGTCGAGGAGTGCCAGTCACCCGTCTTCATCACGGTCACCGTGGGCGAGGACGGCGACGCACCGGACGTCGTCCGCATGCACGCGACCGCGCCGCGCGAGGCCCCGACCACCCGCGGCTTCGCCTCGATCCTCGCGCAGGGCCTGTCCGGCCTCACGGCCGAGCAGGTGCTCGCGGTGCCGTCCGACTACCCGCTCACGCTGGGCCTGTCCGAGGCGGTCAGCCCGCTGCGGATCCGCGGCATGGTCGGCATGCTCGGCCGGGTGCAGCGCCAGGTGCGCGCGCTGGTGGCGGTGCAGTAGACGCGAGCGGGCGCGCGCGGGAGGCCCGGTGCCAGCTGGCACCGGGCCTCCCGTCCGTTTCGGACCGACTACCGGGCGGTGGTCGCGTTCTGCGGCCGGACCACCTCGGTCAGCCACGCGAGGATGCGGGCGTCGAACCAGTCGGCGTCGTGGTTCCAGAGCTTGGTGTGCCGCGCGACGTGCGCGACCTCGAGCCGGACCAGGTCCGGCCGCGCGGCGGCGAGTGCGTGCGAGGCGGACGACGGGACGAAGCCGTCGTCGTCGCTGTGCAGCAGCAGGATCGGGACGGTGAGCTCGTCGGCCCGCGCGACCATGTCGAGCTCCCGGAGGTCGACCGGGTGCTTCAGGCCGGCGAGCCGGTGCAGGACCGGCGTCCGGAGCACGCGCTGGGCGACCTTCCGGACCACGCGCGGCAGCCGCATCGCCTGGCTCTGCGACTTGAGGACCGCGTTCCAGTCGACCACGGCCGACTCGAGCACGACGCCGTCGACGAGCCGCGCGAAGGACGACCGCAGCAGCGTCTGCAGGACGACCGCGCCGCCCATCGACCACCCCATCAGCACGACGCTCGTCGCGCCCTGGCCGTCGACCCAGCGGAGGGCGGCGTCGATGTCCTCCCACTCGGTGCTCCCGAGGCCGTACCGTCCGTCGTCGCTCTTCGGGGCGACGCCGTCGTTCCGCCACGAGGCGAGGAGGACCGAGTAGCCGGCGGCGCGGAACACCGGGACGGCGCGGATCGTCTCGGCACGGGTGACGCCGCGACCGTGCACGAGGACCGCCCACGGCGCGGCGGGGTCGTCGGCGCGGACGACCCACGCCGGTGCCGGGCCGTTCGGTGTCGGGACGTCGATGTCCTCCACCGGGACGTCGAGCTCGCCCGGGGTGAGGTAGAACCAGCCACCCCAGCGGCCGCGACGGGCGCTCGTGGGGTCACCGGCGTCGACGGCGATGATGCTGCGGGTCACGGTGGTCGGGGTCGTGCCGAGGACGTCGCCGACGCGCATGTGCCCGGTACCGCCGCCGAACCAGAGGCTGTAGCGCCCCTGCAGCTCGGTGTCGGGCGTCCGTTCGAGCGTCACGGTCTTCCGGACCGGGTCGACCGCCACGATGGGCACCCGTTCGGTCCGCTTGCGGTCCGGCGTGACGACCATCCGGGCGATCGCGGCGACGAAGCCACCGACCACCGCGGTCCCGACGGCGGCGGCTGCGATGCCGGCGCCGAGGGCGACGAGCCCGGCCGACCTCGCCGTGTCCTGGACCGGGTCATCGGCGGGTCGCGCGGAACGGGACATGGTCCGGAGCCTAGTCTGCATTCGTGTCCGAAACCCGAGAGCCCGAGGCCTTCGCGCAGCTCCGCGCGTTCGTGTCCTCGGGCGGGACCCGCACCGAGACGACGGTCACCGAGATCCCCTCCCCGAGCCGCATGGCCCCGTTCTCGATCGCCCTCGCGGCGGACGTCTCCGGGGCGGCGCACGGGGTCGACTCCGACCTCGGCACCGGTCGGTTCATCGCGCTGTACGACCCCGCCGAGCCCGAGGGCTGGCACGGGCCGTTCCGCATCGTGACCTTCGCGCAGGCCCCGCTCGAACCGGAGATCGGCGTCGACGAGTTCGTCGCCGACGTCACGTGGAGCTGGCTCGTCGACGCGCTCGAGGCACACGGTGCGACGTACGACCACGCGTCGGGCACCGCTACCAAGATCATCTCCCGCGGCTACGGCGAGCTCGCGGCCCAGGGCGACGGCGCACAGCTGGAGCTCCGGGCCTCGTGGACCCCGCACGTCACGGACGTCGACGGCAGCGACCTCGTCGCGCACGTCGAGGCGTGGGAGGAGATCGTCGCCATGCTCGCAGGACTGCCCCCGTCGTCGGACGGCGTGACGCTGCTCGGCCCCAGGAGGCTCGCGAAGTGACTGACCCCGTACCGAACCCCGTCGTCCCCTCGTTCGAAGAGGGGCACGACGCGGTCAAGGTCATCGAGTCGCGTGCGGACTACCTCGATGCGGTCGCCGCGATCGCGTCCGGACACGGCCCGGTCGCCGTCGACGCCGAGCGCGCCAGCGGCTACAAGTACTCGCAGCGCGCCTACCTGATCCAGGTGTTCCGCCGCGGCGCCGGTGCGTTCCTCTTAGACCCCATCGCGATCGGCTCGTTCCAGGAGCTGCAGGACGCGATCGTCGACGAGGAGTGGCTCTTCCACGCCGCTTCGCAGGACCTGCCGTGTCTCCGCGAGGTCGGGCTCGACCCGTCGCGGATCTTCGACACCGAGCTCGGTGCCCGCATCGCCGGGTTCCCCCGCGTCGGCCTCGGCGCCGTCGTGGAGCAGCTCCTCGGCATCACGCTCGCGAAGGCCCACTCCGCGGCCGACTGGTCCACCCGGCCGCTCCCGCAGTCGTGGTTGGTCTACGCCGCACTCGACGTCGAGCTGCTCCCCGACCTCCGCGACGCCCTCGCCGCGAAGCTCGAGGAGTCCGGCAAGTCCGAGATCGCGCGGCAGGAGTTCGACGCGGTCCTGCACCGGGCGCCGAAGCCCCCGCGTGCCGAGCCGTGGCGCCGCCTGTCCGGGATGCACGCCCTCCGTGGACAGCGCGCCCTGGCGATCGCCCGCGCACTCTGGGAGGTCCGTGACGCCTTCGCGCAGGAGACCGACGTCTCGCCGGGTCGCACGATCCCGGACTCCGCGATCGTCGCCGCCGCCGCAGCAGCTCCGGAGTCCCGCAAGGACCTCGCCGCGCTGAAGGCGTTCACCGGCCGCGCCAGCCGGTCCGAGCTCGACCGGTGGTGGGCCGCCGTGGATGCCGGCCGGACGACCGACGACCTGCCACGACTGCGCGGCAAGGGCGAACCGACCCTCCCGCCGCCGCGTGCGTGGGCCGACCGCAACCCGGAGGCCGACCGGCGGTACAAGGCAGCACGCGCCGCGATGACCGCCCGCGCCGAGGAGCTCGACCTGCCGCTCGAGAACCTGCTCACGCCGGACACCCTCCGCGCCATCGCGTGGGAACCGCCGACGCCGGCCACGGCCGAGTCGGTCGCCGCCGCCCTCGTCGCGCTCGACGCACGACCGTGGCAGGTCGAGGAGTCCGCGTCGCGGATCGCCGACGCCTTTGTCGCAGCCGGACAGGAGCCGTCCACCGAGGCTCCTGCCTCGTCGTAGGAACCGACCAACCGAGGTGCGTCTCCTCAGCCGTGGGGCATAGCGTCGGGTGCGTCGTCGGGGTGCGCCCCGACCAGGGCGGGACGACCCGATCGTCCGGCTCGATCGATGTTGATCTTCTGGAGGCCAGCTTTGCCAAAGGCATCAGACGTCGTCTTCGTTGACGGCGTGCGGACACCGTTCGGACGTGCCGGGGAGAAGGGGGTGTTCTGGCGGACCCGCGCCGACGACCTCGCCGTCCACGCGATGCGCGGGTTGCTCGACCGGAACGCGTCACTCGACCACGCGGCCGTCGACGACGTGGCGGTCGCCGCGACGACGCAGCAGGGCGACCAGGGGCTGACCCTCGGACGCACCGTCGGCATGCTCGCCGGCCTGCCGAAGTCCGTGCCCGGCTACGCCATCGACCGCATGTGTGCCGGTGCCATGACGAGCGTGACGACCCTCGCCGGCGCGATCGCGTTCGGTGCGGCCGACATCGCCATCGCCGGTGGAGTCGAGCACATGGGACGCCACCCGATGGGCTTCAACTCCGACCCGAACCCGCGGTTCATCGCCGAGCGCATGGTGAACGCCGACGCGCTGGTCATGGGCAAGACCGCCGAGCGGCTGCACGACCGGTTCCCGGCGATCACGAAGGACCGCACCGACGCCTACGCCGTGCAGTCACAGCAGCGGTACGCCGCCGCGTGGGCCGCCGGCAAGCTGCAGCCGGACCTCGTGCCCGTCGAGGTGAACACCGGCGAGGGCTGGGACATCGTCTCCGGCGACGAGCCGCCCCGCCCGGGCACCACGCTCGAGGCACTCGCGGCGCTGAAGACCCCGTTCCGTCCGCACGGCCGGGTCACCGCAGGCAACGCGGCCGGCCTCAACGACGGCGCGACGATGAGTCTCCTGGCCTCCGACGCCGGCGCGAAGCAGTTCGGCCTCGAGCCGAAGATGCGCATGGTGTCCTTCGCCTTCGCGGGCGTCGACCCCGAGGTGATGGGTGTCGGTCCGGTCCCCGCGACGGACAAGGCACTCGCCAAGGCCGGGCTGTCGATCGACGACATCGGCCTCTTCGAGATCAACGAGGCGTTCGCCGTGCAGGTGCTCGCCTTCCTCGACAACTACGGCATCGCGCAGGACTCCACGAACGTGAACGCCTGGGGCGGCGCGATCGCCGTCGGGCACCCGCTCGCGTCGAGCGGCGTCCGCCTGATGACCCAGCTCGCGGCGCAGTTCGCCGAGCGTCCCGACGTCAAGTACGGCATCACGACGATGTGCATCGGGCTCGGCCAGGGCGGAACCGTCATCTGGGAGAACCCGCACTTCAGCAAGTCAGCGGCACGGAAGGCGGCATGACCATGACCCTCGTCGACAACGACCGACTGCTCGCCCTCTCCGAGCACGAGGTCGTCACCCACTCGTACCTGAAGCACGTCGCGCTGCCATCCGGCGGCACGCTCGGACTCATCACGCTCGACAACGGCAAGGACTACAAGCGTCCGTCGACGCTCGGGCCGCGCACCCTCCACGAGCTCTCCGGCGTGCTCGACACGCTCAAGACCGAGGCGGCCGCCGGCACCGTGCAGGCCGTCGCCGTCACGGGCAAGGAGTACTGCTTCGCTGCAGGGGCCGACCTCTCCCAGGCCGCCTCCGTGCCGTCGCGGGACGTCGCGCACGACCTCGCGGCACTCGGGCACGCCACGCTCCGGAAGTTCAGCGACCTCGGTGTCCCGTCGTTCGCGCTGATCAACGGGATCGCCCTCGGCGGTGGCCTGGAGATCGGGCTGCACTGCACCTACCGCGCGTTCTCCTCGGCCGCGCAGGGCATCGGTCTCCCCGAGGTGTTCCTCGGCATCATCCCCGGCTGGGGCGGCGCGACGCTGCTCCCCCGCCTGATCGGTCCGGAGAAGGCGCTCCGCGTCATCGTCGAGAACCCGCTGAAGAACAACCGGCTGATGGACGGCCCCGCCGCGGTGGAGCTCGGCATCGGCGACGCGCTCATCCCGTCGGTGACGTTCCTGCCGTCCGCCGTGGCGTGGATCGACGGCGTCGTGTCCGGCACCACGAAGGTCGTCAGGAAGAACGAGCCCGGCATGCTCGAGAAGGCCGCGTGGGGCACGGTCGTCAAGGTCGCGCGCTCGCAGGTCGCGTCCAAGATCGGCACGGTGCCGAAGTCGCCGTTCCGCGCGCTCGACCTGGTCGCCGCCGCGCGCAGCGGGTCACTCGACGAGCGCTTCGCCGGCGAGGACGACGCCCTCGCCGACCTCATCTCGGGCGACCAGTTCGCCGCGTCGATGTACGCGTTCGACCTCGTGCAGAAGCGTGCGAAGAAGCCCGTCGGCGCACCGACCGACGTCGAGCCGAAGAAGATCACGAAGGTCGGCGTCCTCGGCGCCGGACTCATGGCGTCGCAGTTCGCGCTGCTCTTCGCCCGCCGACTCGGCGTCCCCGTGGTCATCACCGACGTCTCGCAGGAGCGCGTGGACGCCGGCGTGGCACGAATCCGCTCCTCCGTCGACGAGCTGCTCGCCAAGGGCCGCGTCTCCCAGGACGACGCCAACCGGATCAGCGCACTCGTCAGCGGCTCGGTGTCCTACGACGCGTTCGCGGACGCCGACTGGGTGATCGAGGCCGTGTTCGAGGAGATGTCCGTCAAGCAGGACGTGCTCGCCGCCATCGAGAAGGTGATCGCGCCCGACGCGATCCTCGCCACGAACACCTCGTCGCTGTCCGTCGCCGAGATGGCGTCCGTGCTGACGAACCCGGAGCGCCTGGTCGGGTTCCACTTCTTCAACCCGGTGGCCGTGATGCCCCTGGTCGAGGTCGTCCGCGCGTCCGAGACCTCGGACGAGGCCGTCGCAACGGCGCTGTCCGTCGCGAAGACACTCAAGAAGACGGCGATCGTCACGGCCGACCAGCCGGGCTTCGTCGTGAACCGGGTGCTCGCGCGCGTGCTGGGCGAAGCCATGCGCGGCGTCGAGGGGGGCACGCCGTTCGAGGTCGTCGCGGAGGGTGCGGCGCCGCTCGGGCTGCCGATGTCCCCGTTCGAGCTGCTCGAGCTCGTCGGCCTGCCGGTCGGAGCGCACGTGCTCGACTCCCACCACGCTGCGTGGCCGGAGCGCTTCTACCCCGGCGACGGGCTGAAGCGGATCGCCGAGTTCGGTCACATCCTGACGCGCGACAAGAAGGGCAACGCGACGGGCTACGACCCCGCCGCCGTGAAGCTCGTCGCGCCCGCGAAGAAGGACGCGGACGCCGTGGACGCGGCAACGATGCAGCAGCGCTTCGAGGACGCCCTCGCCGATGAGTTGCACCGCATGCTGGCGGACGGTGTGGTCGAGCACGTCGAGGAGATCGACCTCGGGCTGATCCTCGGCGCTGGGTACCCGTTCCAGGCCGGCGGGATCAGCCCGTACCTGGACCGCTCCGGAGCGTCCGAGCGCGTCTTCGGCGGTACGTTCCACGACCCCGCGATCGTGGGCCCGGCGTCCCGCTGACGCCCGCCCGCACCGCACCGCGAAACGGACACAGCACCACGGGATCCCGTGGTGCTGTGTCCGTTTCGCGGTTCCGAACGGGCGTCAGCGCTCGGCGGACTCCCGCGACCGCGCCGGCTTCGCCTGGGGCAGCTTCGTCCCGACGACCTGGTCGATGACGTCGCGGGCGATCGCCTGCGCCGTGAGCCCGGCGTCGTGCAGGATCTGGGCGCGGGTGGCGTGGTCGATGAACTCGTCCGGCAGCCCGAGCTCGTTCACCCCGGTGTCGACGCCGGCCGCGCGGAGGTCCTGCCGCAGCCGCGTCCCGACACCGCCGACACGGACGCCGTCCTCGATCGTGATGACCAGCCGGTGGTCGCGCGAGAGGTCGATGAGCGACGCCGGGATCGGCACGACCCACCGTGGATCGACCACGGTGACGCCGATGCCCTGCGCCTCGAGCAGTGCGGCGGCCTCGAGCGCGACCGGCACCATCGACCCGACGGCCACGATCAGCACGTCGTCCGATGCGGCAGCGGCGTGCAGCACGTCCACGCCGTCCGACAGCCGTGACACCGCGGGGATGTCCGGCCCGACCTGCCCCTTCGACCAGCGCAGCACCGTCGGCGCGTCCTCGATCGCCACCGCCTCGCGGAGCTCCTCGCGCAGGGTCGCCGCGTCACGCGGTGCCGCGATCCGGATCCCCGGGACGACCTGCAGCAGCGCGAGGTCCCACATCCCGTGGTGCGACGGACCGTCCGGGCCGGTGACACCGGCACGGTCGAGCACGAACGTCACCCCGGCACGGTGCAGCGCCACGTCCATCAGCACCTGGTCGAACGCACGGTTGAGGAACGTGGCGTAGAGGGCGACCACGGGGTGCAGTCCGCCGTAGGCGAGCCCCGCGGCGCTGGTGACGGCGTGCTGCTCGGCGATCCCGACGTCGATCACGCGTGAGGGGTGCCGCTGCTGGAACAGGTGCAGCCCGGTCGGCCGGAGCATGGCCGCCGTGATCGCCACGATGCGCGGGTCCTCATCGCCGAGGTCCGCGAGCGACGACGCGAACACCGAGGTCCACGACGGACCCGAGGCGGTGTCGAGCGACTCCCCCGTCTCCGGGTCGATGTGCCCGACGGCGTGGAACTGGTCCGCCTGGTCGCGCAGCGCCGGCTCGAAGCCGTGGCCCTTCTCGGTGATCGCGTGCACGATGACCGGGGCGCCGTACTCCTTGGCCTGCCGGAGTGCGCTCTCCATGGCCTGCTGGTCGTGTCCGTTGACCGGACCGATGTACTTGATGTCGAGGTTCGAGTAGAGCGCCTCATTGTTCGTCAGCCGCGACAGGAAGCCGTGCAGTCCGCCGCGCATCCCGCGGTACACCGCACGCCCGGGAGCCCCGAAGCGCGCTGCTGCCGCCTGGGTCTTCTCGTACAGGGCGCGGTACTCGCGACGCGTGCGCACGGAGTTCAGGTAGCGCGCCATGCCACCGATCGTCGGGGCGTAGGACCGACCGTTGTCGTTGACGACGATCACCAGGCGGCGGTCGTTGTCGTCCGAGATGTTGTTGAGCGCCTCCCACGTCATCCCGCCCGTGAGCGCGCCGTCACCGACCACGGCGACGACGGTCCGGTCGTGCTGCCCGGTCTGCCGGAAGGCCCGGGATATCCCGTCGGCCCAGGAGAGCGACGAGGACGCGTGCGAGGACTCCACGATGTCGTGCTCCGACTCGCTCCGCTGCGGGTAGCCGGCGATGCCGCCGCGCTCCCGGAGGTGCGAGAAGTCCTGCCGCCCGGTGACGATCTTGTGCACGTACGACTGGTGGCCGGTGTCGAACACGAAGGGGTCGTTCGGCGAGTCGAACACCCGGTGCATCGCGAGCGTCAGCTCGACGACGCCGAGGTTCGGCCCGAGGTGCCCACCGGTCTTCGCGACCTCGGCGACGAGGAACCGCCGGATCTCGGCGGACAGTTCCGTCATCTGGGCGTCGGAGAGACGCTTCAGGTCGCGCGGCGACGTGATGCTGGCGAGCAGACTCACGGGCGCTCCTTTCGTGCGGCGAAGGCCCCATGCTATTCGCGCAACCAGCAGACGGACCGGAGGCTCGGTGCGGGTCGCGCACCGAGCCTCCAGTCCGTCATGTGGTCGCGTCAGCGACCTGTGCTCACCTCGCTCAGACGAGCGAGCGGAGCACGTACTGCAGGATGCCGCCGTTGCGGTAGTAGTCGGCCTCACCGGGGGTGTCGATGCGGACGACCGCGTCGAACTCCACGGTCTCCTTGCCGGCGGGCGAGTGCTCGCTCGGCGTCGCGGTGACGTGGACCGTCTTCGGCGTGCGCCCCTCGTTCAGCTCCGTGAGGCCCGAGATCGAGACGACCTCGGTGCCGTCGAGCCCGAGGGACTCGATCGACTCGCCTGCCGGGAACTGCAGCGGGACGACGCCCATGCCGATGAGGTTCGAGCGGTGGATGCGCTCGAAGCTCTCGGTGATGACGGCCTTGACGCCGAGGAGGTTCGTGCCCTTCGCAGCCCAGTCGCGCGACGAGCCGGAGCCGTACTCCTTGCCGCCGAACACGACGAGCGGGATGCCCTGCTCCTGGTAGTGCTGTGACGCGTCGTAGATGAACGACTGCTCGCCGTCGGGCGTGGTGAAGTCGCGGGTGTAGCCGCCCTCCACCCCGTCGAGGAGCTGGTTGCGCAGACGGATGTTCGCGAACGTGCCGCGGATCATGACCTCGTGGTTGCCGCGGCGCGAGCCGTAGGAGTTGAAGTCCTTGCGGTCCACACCGTGCTCGGCGAGGTACTTGCCCGCCGGGCTGTCGGCCTTGATCGAACCGGCGGGCGAGATGTGGTCGGTCGTGACCGAGTCGCCGAGCTTCGCGAGGACGCGCGCACCGGAGATGTCGGAGACAGCGTCCGGCGTCATCGTCATGCCCTCGAAGTACGGGGGCTTCCGCACGTAGGTCGACTCGGTGTCCCACTCGAAGGTGTCGCCCGTCGGGGTCGGCAGGTTCTTCCAGCGGTCGTCGCCCTCGAACACGGAGCCGTACTCGTGGGTGAACATGTCGGTGTCGATCGAGGCGTCGATGACCTGCTGGACCTCGGCCGTGTCGGGCCAGATGTCCGCCAGGTAGACGTCGTTGCCGTCCTGGTCCTGCCCGAGCGCGTCCTTGTCGAAGTCGAAGTGCATCGACCCGGCGAGGGCGTACGCGATGACCAGCGGCGGGGACGCCAGGTAGTTCATCTTGACGTCCGGGTTGATCCGGCCCTCGAAGTTGCGGTTGCCCGAGAGCACCGCGGTCACGGCGAGGTCGTTGTCCTGCACGGCCTGCGAGATCTCCTCGGGCAGCGGGCCCGAGTTGCCGATGCAGGTGGTGCAGCCGTAGCCGACCGTGTAGAAGCCGAGCTGCTCGAGGTAGGTCGTGAGACCGGCCTTCTCGTAGTAGTCGGTGACGACCTTCGAACCAGGGGCGAGCGTGGTCTTGACCCACGGCTTCGCGGTCAGGCCCTTGTTCGCGGCGTTCCGGGCGAGGATCCCCGCGGCCATCATGACCGACGGGTTCGACGTGTTCGTGCACGAGGTGATCGCGGCGATCGCGACGGCGCCGTGGTCGATCGTGAACGGGTCGGCGCCGTCCATCGCGACCTTGGTCGGCTGCGACGCCGTGGACGGGGCGCTCGAGACGTAGACGTGCTCGTGCGTCGTCGTGTCCTCGGTCGTGGAGCCCGCGGCGATCGGGTCGGACGCGGGGAAGGTGTCCTCGACCGCGTCGTCCAGGTCCGTCTGCACGGCCGGGTCGGTGTAGTTGGCGAGGTCGACCTCGAACTGGTCCTTCGCCTTCGACAGCTCGATGCGGTCCTGCGGGCGCTTCGGGCCGGAGATGGACGGGACGACCGTGGAGAGGTCGAGCTCCATGTACTCGGAGTACGCCGGCTCGACCGAGGCGTCGTGCCACAGGCCCTGCGTCTTGGAGTACGCCTCGACCAGCGCGATCTGCGCCTCGTCGCGACCGGTCAGGCGGAGGTAGTCGAGCGTGACCTCGTCGACCGGGAAGATCGCCGCGGTGGAGCCGAACTCCGGCGACATGTTGCCGATCGTGGCGCGGTTCGCGAGCGGGACGGCGCTGACGCCCTCGCCGTAGAACTCGACGAACTTGCCGACGACACCGTGCTTCCGGAGCTCCTGCGTGATGGTGAGCACCACGTCGGTCGCGGTCACGCCTGCGGGGATCTCACCCGAGAGCTTGAAGCCGACGACCTTCGGGATGAGCATCGACACGGGCTGGCCGAGCATCGCGGCTTCTGCCTCGATGCCGCCGACGCCCCAGCCGAGCACGCCGAGGCCGTTGACCATCGTCGTGTGCGAGTCGGTGCCGACGAGCGTGTCGGGGTAGGCGTAGGTCTCGCCGTCGAAGTCACGCGTGTAGGTGACCTTCGCCAGGTACTCGATGTTGACCTGGTGGACGATGCCGGTTCCCGGCGGGACGACCTTGAAGTCCTCGAACGCGGTCTGGCCCCAGCGGAGGAACTGGTAGCGCTCACCGTTCCGCTCGTACTCGAGGTCGGTGTTGCGCTGGAGCGCGTCCTCGCGACCGAACAGGTCGGCGATGACCGAGTGGTCGATGACCATCTCGGCCGGCGACAGCGGGTTGATCTTGTTCGGGTCGCCGCCGATCGTGGCCATCGCCTCGCGCATGGTGGCAAGGTCGACGATGCACGGCACGCCGGTGAAGTCCTGCATGACGACGCGAGCCGGCGAGAACTGGATCTCGGTGTCCGGGTCGGCCTCGGGACGCCAGTTGCCGAGCGAGCGGATCTGGTCCGCCGTGACGTTCTTGCCGTCCTCGGTGCGGAGGAGGTTCTCGAGCAGCACCTTCAGGCTGTACGGGAGCTTCTCGTGACCGGGGACCGAGTCGATCCGGTGGATCGCGTAGTCGACACCCCCAACCGACAGTGTGTCCTTCGAGCCGAAGCTATTGACTGCAGCCACCGTGCCGCCTCCCTACTGATCGGTTTGCCCTCATCCTTGCGGGCCGTGGACCGTCCCACCAGCAAGGCAAACCTAAACCCCCGACGCTGCGGTGCCCCGGGGGAAACTATCTCGATGTCGAGATAACTCTACACCGTGGCCGCGTCGTCGTCGTGCCGGGGGCGCTCGTCGTGCCGGAAGACCGTCCGGACCAGCAGCCACGTCACCCAGAGCAGCGCGGCGTAGAGCGGGACCCCGGTGATGAGCTTGATCGCCGCGAGCAGCTCGACCTGCGCGGCGAGGTACAGCGGGATCTCGATGACCAGGCGGAGCGCGAAGAGGCCGACCCACATCCACGTGGCGACCGTGAGCACCCGGCGCTTGGCGGGGTCGGCACGCCAGTCCATGGGACCGCCGTCGTCGCCCTGCGCGAGCAGCCCGACGATCAGCCCGATGAGCGGGCGCCGGATCGCGAGCGTCACGAGGAGCACCAGCAGGCAGACCAGGTTGATGACGATCCCGGGGATGAAGTTGCTCTCGGCCTTGCCCGTGATGAGCGCGAGGCCGGCGGAGATCGCCACGCCGAGGATGCCGGCGAACGACATCGCGAGGGACTGCCGCTGCAGCAGTCGCAGCACGACGAACACGAGCCCGACGACGACCGGGATCACGACGCTCGGGACGAGTTCCTTCGTGATCGCGTACACGATGAGGAACGCGAACCCGGGCAGCACCGATTCCGCGAGTCCCCGGACGCCGCCGACTGCGCCGACGAGGGCCCTGCCGGACGGCGCCTCGCCGGGCGCCACCTTCGCGATGCCCGCGTTCCGGACGGCGTCGCGGAGCTGTGCGTTCAGCGACAGGGGCTGCTCGCGCTCATCAGCGAAGCGGTCGTCACGGTCGTCACGGTCGTCGTGCTGCTCGGGCAACGGTGCTCCGGATCAGATGGCCGACTGCGTCGACTTCGGCATGTGCAGTGGGATGAGGTCACGCGGCGGCATCGGCGTGGTGCCACGGACCACCACGACGCTGCGGAACAGGTCCTCGATCTCCTCGGCGTCGTCCGGCTGCTCGGCGGCCTTGCCCGCGATCACGCCGCGGAGGAACCAGCGGGGGCCGTCGACGCCGATGAACCGGGCCGGGCGAGCGCCAGCAGCGCCGCCGTCACCGTCCACCACGACGGGGACCGAGGCACGGAGCTCGGGACCGAACGGGCCGTCGACCTCGGTCACGGAGCCGCCCTGGCGCTCGATCTGCTCGGCGATCTGCGCCCGGATCTCGTGCCAGAGACCGGTCGACCGCGGCGCGGCGAAGGGCTGGACCTGGAGCGTGGACTCGTCGTAGTCGAGCCCGACGGCGACGACGCGCTGGGAGCCCTCCTCGACCTCGAGCCGGAGGTGCAGGCCCTCGCGCGGCAGGATCTTCACGCCGCCGAGGTCCACGTACGGCCGGACCGGGTTCGCCTCGGTTTCGTCGAGCGGACCCGCTTCCTCCCGGTCGTCGGGAGCGGACTTGCCGGTCGGAGCGAACTCCACGACCTCGTCGAGTCCCGAGTCCGCCTCGTCGGCGAGCTCGACCTCTGGTGTCGTCTCCGCGACCTCGACGTCGGCGGCGACCTCTGCGGCCACCTCGACCTCGTCGCGCTTGCGTCGGCCGATCCTCATGCTCGCGTTCCTTCCTGCTGGTTCGTGAC
Source organism: Curtobacterium guangdongense (assembly GCF_049341845.1). NCBI lineage: Bacteria > Bacillati > Actinomycetota > Actinomycetes > Micrococcales > Microbacteriaceae > Curtobacterium > Curtobacterium guangdongense. Next base: position 7,141 of record NZ_JBMPIT010000019.1, on the reverse strand, counting down.
ACCGTAGCCCGACGAGCCGAAGCCACCCTGGCCACGGACGCTGTCCGGGAGCTCGTCCACCCGCGAGAACGTCACACGCGGCACGGGCATCACGATCATCTGGGCGATGCGGTCGCCGACGTGCACCTCGTACGGCTCGGCGACGTCGGTGTTGAGCAGCGAGACCTTGATCTCGCCGCGGTACCCCGAGTCGACGGTGCCCGGCGAGTTCACGATCGTGATGCCGTGCTTCGCCGCGAGACCACTGCGCGGGACGACGAACGCCGCGTACCCCTCCGGCAGTGCGATCGAGAGCCCCGTCGGCACGAGACGCCGCTCGCCCGGTGCGAGCACGAACGCCTCGGTCGAGACGAGGTCGGCACCGGCATCACCGGGGTGGGCGTAGCCGGGAGCGTTCTCCCCGGTCCAGGGCACGTCGACTGGTTCGGTCACGTGTCGAGGGTAGTGCAGACCGTGACCGTTCCGTGACCTGCCCCGAGTCGTGATCGAATGGGGTCGTGACCCTGTACCGCGAACGCCTCTGGGCGCCACCGATCCTGTACCTGGCGACGGCGCTCGTCATCCCGGCGAGCCTGCTCGTCTTCCTGCCGATCAACATCGCGACGGGCATCATCGTCGCCGCGTGCATGGAGATCGCCGTCCTGGTGCTCCTGTGGGTCCTCGCACCCGTGATCGAGGTGACGGAGACCGAGTTCCGTGCAGGACGCGCACACCTGCCCCGCACGCTCGTGGGCGAGGTCGCCGGCTACACCGGCGCCGAGGCGACGACGCAGCGCGGCCCGAAGCTCGACGCGCGCGCCTGGACGCTCTTCCGCGGCTACGTGAAGGGCGTCGTCAAGGTCGAGGTCCGGGACGACGCCGACCCCACGCCGTACTGGCTCGTCAGCGTGCGGAACCCGCAGAAGGTCGCCGCCGCGCTCGCTTCCTGAGGCACGCCTGCCAGATCGAGTGCGCAGGAACGGCGCCCCGGCCCCGCCGCGCGTCGCCACGACTGCGCACTCACCGGCCCGCCGCCACCGCCGGACGGGAGGCTCGGTGCCGGCCCGCCACGAGCCTCCAGTCCGCCCCTGGTCGCCGCACCCGCGTGACCGAGTGCGCAGAAACGGCGCCCCGGCACCGCCGCAGGTCGCCACGACTGCGCACTCGTGCCGCCACCCGTCGGACGGGAGGCACGGTGCCGGGCCGCCACTGACCTCCCGTCCGCGCCCGGTCGAGTGCGCAGAAGCGGCGGCCCGCCGCCGCCGCGCGTCGTCACGTCTGCACACTCGTCCCACCCCGCCACCACCGGACGGGAGGCACGGTGCCGGGCCGCCACGAGCCTCCCGTCCGCGCCCGGCCGACCCGTCAAATCGAGTGCGCCGAAGCGGCGGCCCGCCGCCGCCGCGGATCGCCACGAATGCGCACTCGTCTCGCCACCACCACCGGACGGGAGGCACGGTGCCGGGCCGCCACGAGCCTCCCGTCCGGTGGCCCCGCCGGTCTGCCGCGCCCGGTCGAGTGCGCAGAAACTGCGCTCCGCCGCCGCCGCGCATCGCCACGACTGCGCACTCGTCCCACCCCGCGTCGCCACGACTGCGCACTCACCGGCCCGCCGCCGCGCCGCAGACGTCGAACGGCCCGCATCCCCGAAGGGATGCGGGCCGTCCTCATCTGCGTGTGCCTAGAGCGCCGCGCACTCCGCACAGACCGGGCCGAGCTTCGACTCGTGATCGAGCTGCGAGCGGTGCTTCACGAGGAAGCACTCCACGCACGTGAACTCGTCGACCTGCGGGGGGAGCACGACGACGTCGAGGTCGACGTCGCTGAGGTCCTGACCGGCCAGCTCGAAGCTGCCCGGGTTGTCGGAATCATCATCGACGACCCCCGACATCTTGTCGGGCACGCGCTCCTTGAGGGCCTCGATCGACTCCGAGTCGGAGTTGTCGTCGGTCTTCCGGGGGGCGTCGTAATCGGTGGCCATGCCCATCCATTTCTCGTATCGAGAGGTCGTCGCCGGAGATCGGCGGCGACAGTATCCAACACGCGCCGCCCTGATGCAAACTGAACGTCGGGTGGCTCGTCGTGCCCGTGCAACCAGGCGTTGGCCCGATCCATTCCCGTCGGCCAGGAAACGCTCGACGACATCCACGATCCGATGACGGCGCGCGGCGCGCGCCTCCCCGGAATCCGGTCCGACGCGCTGCATACTTCCCGGGTACGAGGCACGACCGTACGCGACGCTGGGAAGGCGGAACCATGCAAGACGTGAGAGTCATCGGGGTGGAATCCGGGGCACTCCTGCTCGCGACCGACGGCGGCAGCGAGTTCCGGTTGCCCGTCACATCGTCGCTGGCGGGGCAGGTCCGACAGGCGAACCCGGACGGCACGCCGCAGAAGCGCGTGTCACCGAAGGACGTCCAGGCCCGCATCCGCGGTGGTGCCGACGCAGCCGAGGTCGCAGCAGCGCTCGACGTCGACGTCGAGTACGTCCGTCGCTTCGAGGGCCCCGTCCTCGCGGAGCGCGCGTTCATCCTCGACGCCGCGCACCGCGTCCCGGTCACGCCCGTCGACGACGCCACCCCGGACACCTTCGGCGAGGCGATCTCCGCCCGGCTCGAGTCCGGCGACGCCACCGGTGTCGCGTGGTCGAGCTGGAAGCACGCGGAGAACGGCTGGCAGGTGCAGGTCCGCTACACCGCCGCCGAGGTCGAGCACGACGCCCAGTGGCACTTCGACCCGAAGACCTCCACGCTGACGCCGGACAACGGCGACGCGCACCGGCTGTCGCACACCGAGGACGAGGGGCTCGCACCGCGGCTCCGCGCCGTCGAGTTCGACCAGCAGGACACCGACGGCACCCGGTTCGACTCCGGTGCGTTCCGTGTCGACGAGCCGGACGAGGACGTCACGAACCCCGAGGTGGCCGAGCGCGCCCCGCTCCGGGCGCCGCTCCCCCGCATCGGTGCGGCTCAGATCGAGGAACGCGCACCGGGCAACGAGACCGCCGACCTGCTCGAGGCGCTCCGCCGTCGCCGCGGGGAACGCGAGTCCGTGTCGTTCGCCGACCAGCAGCACGACGAGTCGCGAGGGTCGATCAGCGTCGTCGACATCCCGCTGCAGGGGTTCGAGGACCAGTCGGACACCGCACCGCAGTCGGACCAGCGTCCGTCGTCGGCGCCGGAGTCGGAGGGACGGCAGGAGCGCAAGAAGCGCAACCGCCGAGCGATGCCCAGTTGGGACGAGATCGTGTTCGGCACCCGTCCGGAAGAGGACTAGCCCTTCCGGAAGAGGACTAGCCGGCGAAGGCCCCTGCGAGGCGCAGGGGTACGCCGACCTCGTCGTCGGTGAGCGCGCCGTGCTGGCCGATCATCCGCTTCGGGTCTTTCCGCGGGTCGAGGTCGCGATCGTCGTTGAACGCCCACGAACCGCGCGCGACGACGACCACGTCGCCGATCCGCGGACGGACCTCGTCGGCGACGGCGCCGAACCAGTTCGCCGCGATCGCCTCGTCCTTGCTCGCCACGTACGCCCGCTTGCCGTACTTCGTGCGCCAGGCCTCGACGAGGACTGGCACGTCGGTGCCGGGCGCCACGGTGAGCTGCCGGCAGCGGGGGTCCCCAGCAACGCCGACGACGTCCACGAGCAGGTCGGGGTCGATCGCGATGTTCGACTCCTCCGGCACGTCGAGGATGCCGTGGTCCGCGGTGACGACGATGCCGACACCGGCCGCGACGCGTGCGTCCAGGCGCGCGAGTTCCGCGTCGAGCGCCTCGAGCGACGCGGTCCACCGATCGGACTGCCACCCGTGCTTGTGGGCGATCGAGTCGAGCTCCGGTACGTAGAGGTACACGAGCGACCTGCCGACGAGGGTCTCCGCGATCGCGGCGTCGACGCGCTGGGCGATCGTGTCGGCGGGGACGTAGCGCGCGCCGCCGAGGACGTTCGCCGTCATCCCGGACGACCGGTAGCGGGCTGGGCCGACCACGACGGGGTCCACGCCGACCTCGGACGCCGCGGTGAAGAGGGTCGCCGACCGGAGCCAGCCGGCCGGGACCCCGTCGTCCCACCCGCCGAGCATGTTCATGACGACCTCGGTGTCCGGGTTCCACCCGCTGTACCCGACGACGCCGTGCGTGCCGGGAGACCGGCCGGTCGTCAGGGTCGACAGCGCGGCTGCGGTCGTCGTGGGGAACCCGCTCCGCAGGCGCTTCCGGGAGGCCGCCAGGAACCGGGCGTGCCCGGCACGCGCGCCGAGCGCACCGGCTCCCAGACCGTCCACCAGGACGACGACCGCGGAACGGGCGGGGCGGAGGGTGATCCGGGCCTCCAGGCCGTGCTCACGCACCCATGCGTCGTCGACGGCACCGAGCGCCACCAGGCAACTCGGGAGCACGTCGGCGAGGTTCGCGGTGTCGTCGGGGGCCGTCGGTAGGCTTTGGGGCACCCCCCGATCCTCCCAGAAAGGTCCCATGGCACGCACGGACGCAGTCGGTCTGCCCGACGGTGAGCGCATCGAGGACGTCGACGTCTCCGAGGAGATGCAGGGCTCCTTCCTCGAGTACGCGTACTCCGTCATCTACTCACGCGCGCTCCCCGACGCCCGCGACGGACTGAAGCCGGTGCAGCGCCGGATCCTGTACCAGATGGCCGAGATGGGCCTCCGACCGGACCGCGGCCACGTGAAGAGCGCCCGCGTCACCGGCGAGGTGATGGGCAAGCTGCACCCGCACGGCGACGGCGCGATCTACGACGCCCTGGTGCGGATGGCTCAGCCGTTCACGATGCGTGTGCCGCTGGTCGACGGGCACGGCAACTTCGGGTCGCTCGACGACGGTCCGGCCGCTGCCCGGTACACCGAAGCGCGCCTGGCGGAGCCCTCGATGGCGATGACCGAGGGCCTCGGCGAAGACGTCGTCGACTTCGTCCCGAACTACGACAACCAGATCATGCAGCCGGGCGTGCTCCCGGCCGCGTTCCCGAACCTGCTCGTCAACGGCGCGTCGGGCATCGCAGTCGGCATGGCCACCAACATGGCACCGCACAACCTGGGCGAGGTGGTCGAGGCCGCCAAGCACCTGCTGATGAACCCGCAGGCCACGCTCGAAGAGCTGATGGAGTTCGTGCCGGGTCCCGACCTCCCCTCCGGTGGCACGATCGTGGGGCTCACCGGCGTGCGCGACGCCTACGCCACCGGCCGCGGGACGTTCCGGACGCGCGCCAAGGTCGCCGTCGAGAACCTGACCCCGCGGAAGACCGGCCTCGTCGTCACCGAGCTGCCGTACCTCGTCGGTCCGGAACGCGTGATCGAGAAGATCAAGGACGGCGTCCAGTCGAAGAAGCTCGTCGGCATCTCCGACGTCAACGACCTCACCGACCGCAACCACGGGCTCCGGCTCGTCATCGGCATCAAGTCCGGGTTCAACGCCTCCGCCGTGCTCGAGCAGCTGTACAAGCACACGCCGCTCGAAGAGGGCTTCGGCATCAACAACGTCGCGCTCGTCGGCGGGTCACCGCGCACGCTCGGACTGCGCGAGCTCCTCGACGTGTACGTGCAACACCGGCTGGCGGTCGTCACGCGGCGCTCGGAGTACCGCCTCGCGCGGCGACGGGAGCGACTGCACCTCGTCGAGGGCCTCCTCGTCGCGATCCTCGACATCGACGAGGTCATCGAGGTCATCCGGTCCTCGGACGACTCGGAAGCCGCGCGCTCCCGCCTGCAGGACGTCTTCGACCTGTCCGAGGTGCAGGCCGAGTACATCCTCGAGCTCCGTCTCCGCCGCCTGACGAAGTTCTCGCGCCTCGAGCTCGAGGGCGAGCGCGACCAGCTCCTCAGCGAGATCGCCGCGCTCGAGGAACTGCTCGCTTCCGACGAACGACTCCGCGCCCAGGTCGCGCTCGAGCTCACCGAGGTGTCGGACAAGTTCGCGACACCACGCCGGACGCTCCTGACCGAAGCCGACGCACCCGTCCGCGGTGGCAAGAAGGCCGTGGTGAACCCCGAGGACCTGCAGGTCGCGGACTCCCCGTGCCGCGTGCTCCTGTCCACCACGGGTCGACTCATCCGCGTCGACATCCCGACGTCGGAGCTCGGCATCGTGCGGGTGCCGAAGCGATCCAAGCACGACGCCGTCCTCGCCACCGTGGTCAGCACGGTGCGCGGACAGGTCGGCGCGCTGACCTCGACCGGACGCATCGTGCGGTTCTCCCCCGTCGACGTCCCGGCCGTCCCACCGGCGGCAGTGCGTCTCGACGCGGGCGTCCGCGTGAACGACTACCTCGGCATCCCCCGGAACGAGGCCGTGGTCGCGATCGTCGACCTGTCCGGCGCCACTGAGCACTCGCTCGCGATCGGCACAGCCCAGGGCGTCGTGAAGCGTGTCGTCCCGGGAGCGTGGCCGGACAAGCCCGAGTTCGTCGCGATCGGCCTGAAGCCAGGCGATGCCGTCGTCGGTGCCGCTCAGTCTCCAGAGTCCGACGACCTGGTGTTCATCACCTCGAACGCGCAGCTGCTGCGCTTCGGCGCGTCCGTCGTCCGGGCGCAGGGGCTCCCCGCCGGCGGTGTCGCGGGGGTCTCCCTCGCCGCCGACGCCCGGGTCATCTGGTTCGGCGCTGTCGCCCCGTCCGAGGACGCCGTCGTCGCCACGGTCTCCACGTCGTCGTCGGCGCTCCCCGGCACCGACACCGGGCGCGCCAAGGTGTCGTCGCTGTCGGAGTTCCCCGGCAAGGGCCGGGCGACACAGGGCGTCCGGGCGCATGCGTTCCTGAAGGGCGAGGACGGGCTCAGCGTCGCGTGGGCGGGCATCGCTCCCCCGCACGCCGTGGGTTCGGACGGCGCTGCACGGACCCTGCCGGACTGGCTGTCGAAGCGTGACGGGTCGGGCAGCCCGCTCGAGGCCGTCATCGGGTCCATCGGCGGCAGCGCGGCGACGCTCGACGGCACGCGCGGCGAGGCGTAGGGCGCGCCAGCGCGTCACCATGCTGCCGCGCGGCGCGCCACCGGCCTCCGAGGTTTCGCGTTGAGCGACAATCCTCGGGCCCTGGAGCCCGCGAACTGTCGCTCAGCGCGAAACAGCGCCCGCGCTAGATGTAGTTCCCTGGGACGTTGTGAACGGGTGACGTAGAAGAAGACCTCCGGGACGATGTGGGTTACCACACCAACACG
>NZ_JBMPIT010000018.1:0-34789 GCF_049341845.1 Curtobacterium guangdongense | reverse complement strand
CCCCCCGCGGTTTGGCGGCTCCCCGGGGGGGGGGGGGGGGGGGCCCCCCCCCCGGGGGGGGGGGGGGGGGGGGGGGTGCCCCCCCCCCCCCCGCCTCCCGGTCTGGTCGCGTGCCGTCCTGCTGGTGCCTTGGTGCGTCGTGGCCGGGTGGGCCAGGATGGGGGGATGACCGACCAGCGGATCGCCGTCGTCGTCCTCGCCGCCGGGCAGGGCACGCGCATGAAGTCCTCGACCCCGAAGGTGCTGCACCGGCTCGCCGGGCTGCCCCTCATCGCGCACGTCCTGCGGACGGCCGAGTCCCTCGAGCCGGAGCACATCGCCGTGGTCGTGCGGCACGAGCGCGACCTGGTCGCGGCCGAGGTCGCCGAGCGCATGCCGGACGCCCTCGTGGTGGACCAGGACGAGGTCCCCGGCACGGGGCGCGCCGTCGAGGTCGCGGTCGCCGCGCTGCCCGCCGACTTCGACGGGGCCGTCGTGGTGCTCTCCGGTGACGTCCCGCTGCTCGACGCGGTGTCGCTCCGGCAGCTCGCCGACGTGCACGGGCGCACCGGCAACGCGGTCACGTTCGTCAGCGCGATCGCACCGGATCCGACCGGTCTCGGGCGGATCGTCCGCGACGACGCCGGTGCCTTCGTGGGCGTCGTCGAACACAAGGACGCCACGGACGCGCAGCGGGAGATCACCGAGACCAACGCCGGCATCTACGCCTTCGACGCCGTGCACCTGCGTGCCGTACTGCCGTCGCTGACCACGGCGAACGCGCAAGGCGAGAAGTACATCACCGACGCCCCGGCGCTCATCGCGGCACGCGGCGGGCACATCGACGTCGTCACGCTCACCGACCCGTGGCTGGTCGCCGGGATCAACGACCGCGCGCAACTGTCCGACGCCGGACGCGAACTGAACGCCCGCATCGTCCGCGCACACCAGCGTGCAGGGGTCACCATCCAGGACCCGGCGTCGACGTGGATCGACCTCGACGTGTCCATCGAGCCGGACGCCGAGATCCTGCCGGACACGCAGCTCATCGGCGCCACCGCGATCGCCGCCGGGGCTGTGGTGGGGCCGGGTACCACGCTCCGTGACACCGAGGTGGGGGCAGGGGCCACGGTGAACCGGGTCGATGCCACCCTCGCGGTGATCGGCGACGGTGCGTCGGTCGGTCCGTTCGCCTACCTCCGGCCGGGCACCATCCTCGGTGACCAGGGCAAGATCGGCACCTTCGTGGAGACGAAGAACGCCAAGATCGGTCGCGGCAGCAAGGTCCCGCACCTGTCCTACATCGGGGACGCCGAGATCGGCGAGGACTCGAACATCGGGGCGAACACGATCACCGCGAACTACGACGGCGTGCACAAGCACCGGACCGAGGTCGGGTCGAACGTCCGCACCGGCTCGCACAACGTGTTCGTCGCCCCGGTTAGGATTGGTGACGGGGCGTACACCGGTGCAGGCACGACGGTCCGCAAGGACGTGCCGGCCGGGTCGCTCGCGATCAGCTACGCCCCACAGCGCAACACCGACGGATGGGTCGACGAACACCGACCCGGTACGCCGGCGGCCGAGGCGGCTCGGCGCGCGCGAGGCGAATGAACCACCGCGACGGCCATCGGTCGTCGGACCCTCGACACACACGGCCCTGCTGGGTCAGGGAGTGAGTACGGCACTTGTCCGGAATCAAGGCAACCGGCCAGAAACGACTCGTCCTCGTCTCGGGACGAGCACACCCGGAGCTCTCGGCGGAGATCGCGGAAGAACTCGGCGTCGACCTGGTCCCCACCGATGCGCGCACCTTCGCCAACGGTGAGCTGTACGTCCGCTTCGACGAGTCGGTCCGCGGCTGCGACGCGTTCGTCATCCAGTCGCACACCGCCCCCATCAACGAGTGGCTCATGGAGCAGCTCATCATCGTCGACGCCCTGAAGCGCGCCTCGGCGAAGCGCATCACGGTCGTCGCGCCGTTCTACCCGTACGCCCGCCAGGACAAGAAGGGCCGTGGCCGCGAGCCGATCTCGGCGCGACTCGTCGCCGACCTGTTCAAGGCCGCGGGCGCGCACCGCATCATGAGCGTCGACCTGCACGCCGCGCAGATCCAGGGGTTCTTCGACGGACCCGTCGACCACCTGTTCGCGATGCCGGTGCTGCTCGAGCGCTTCAAGGAGATCCTCGACCCGTCGACGCTGACGGTCGTCTCGCCGGACATGGGGCGCGTGCGCGTCGCCGACATCTGGTCCGAGAAGCTCGGCGCCCCGCTCGCCATCATCCACAAGCGTCGCGACCCGCTCGTCCCGAACCAGGTCACCGTGCACGAGATCGTCGGTGACGTCTCCGGCCGCTGGTGCCTGCTCGTCGACGACCTCATCGACACCGGTCGGACGATCGCGAAGGCCGCAGAGGCCCTCAAGGCAGCCGGGGCGATCGGCGTCGTCGTCGCCGCGACCCACGCCGTGTTCTCGGACCCGGCGACCGAGCTCCTGCAGAGCGAGTTCATCGACCGCGTCGTCGTGACGGACACGCTGCCCGTCCCGGTCGAGAAGCGCTGGGACCGCCTCGAGATCCTGCCGATCGCGCCGCTCCTCGCCCGCGCCATCCACGAGGTCTTCGACGACGGGTCGGTCACCTCGATGTTCGACGGAGCCGCCTGATCCACCCTGCGCGCGACGCCCTCGCCGCTCGGCTCCGGGCGGCGGGGAGCGTCTTCGCCGAGGACGAAGCCGACCTGCTGCTCGACGCCGGCGACGGCGACGCCGCCCGACTCCGGACGCTCGTGCAGCGTCGGCTCGCCGGAGAGCCGCTCGAGTACGTCCTCGGCTGGGCCGCCTTCGACGGGCACCGGATCCGGGTGACCCCCGGTGTGTTCGTGCCCCGCGCCCGGACCACCGTCGTGGTGTCACAGGCCGCGGCGCTGCTGCACCGCTACGACCGCGTGGTCGACCTGTGCTGTGGCGCCGGGGCCATCGGTGTCGCGCTGCTCGAACGGGTCGGCGCGCTCGACCTCGTCGCGGCGGACATCGACCAGGACGCGGTCGACGTCGCGGCGGAGAACATCGGCGACCGTGGCATCGTCGTCGCCGGGGACCTCTTCGCGGCACTGCCCGGCCGGTTCCGCGGTGCGGTCGACGTCATCGCCGTGAACGCCCCGTACGTCCCGACCGACGCCATCGCGACCATGCCGTCCGAGGCCCGAGAGCACGAGCACCGCGTGGCGCTCGACGGCGGTTCGGACGGCCTCGACCTGCACCGCCGGATCGCTGCAGCGGCGGGGGAGTGGCTGCGTCCGGGTGGCGCCGTCGTCATCGAGGTGTCGGAGCTGCAGTCCGCCGCGTCAGCGGCGGCGTTCGCCGACGCCGGGTTCGCGACGCGCATCGCGCGGGACGACGCCGTGGACGGGACCTGCGTGGTGGCGAGCCGACCCGCCTGACGCGCACCGAGCCTCCCGTCCGATCCTGACTGGACCGCGCGGTGTACGGTCAGCGCGCGGTCAGCGTGATCGAGTCCCAGCCGGTCGCCCCGTTCGGCGCCGGCGGCCGCTGGACGCTCGTCTGCACCTCACCGTCCGCGCTGACGGCGCGGATCTGCACCCGGTGGTCCCCGGCGGTCGCGGTCCAGCGGTAGACCCACTGCCGCCACGTGTCGGCGGACACCGAGTCGGCGAGCTCGGCGTCCTGCCAGCCGCCGTCGCCGATCTGTACCTGCACGGCCTTGACCCCGGTGTGCGGCTGCCATGCGACGCCGGCGATCGCGACCCGGTCGCCGACCGTCACGGTGCTGCCGTTCGCGGGGGTGTCGATCCGGGACTCGAGCTTGACCGGCCCGCGCTCCGACCATCCGCGCGGCGTCCAGTAGCCCTGCGCGTCGGCGAACCGGGTGACCTCCATCTCGACGACCCACTTCGTCGCGGACACGTACCCGAAGAGCCCCGGGACGACCATCCGCACCGGGAAGCCGTGCTCGGCGGGCAACGGCTCGCCGTTCATCCCGACCGCGAGCAGCGCGTCGGTGCCGTCGTCCTGCAGGACGTCGAGCGGTGTGCCTGCGGTGAACCCGTCGATGCTCCGGGAGAGCACCATGTCCGCGTCACCGGTCGGCGTCGCACGGGCGAGCAGCTCGCGGATCGGGTACCCGAGCCACAGGGCGTTGCCGATGAGGTCGCCGCCGACCTCGTTCGAGACACAGCTCATCGTCGCCATGTGCTCCTCGAGCGGCAGTGCGAGCAGCTCGTCCCAGGTCAGTGTCACCTCGTGTTCGACGGCGCCGTGGATGCGGAGGCTCCAGTCGGCGGGGTCGATCGAGGGCACGCGGAGCGCGGTGTCGATCCGGTAGAACTCCGCGTTCGGCGTGACGTACGGCGTGATCCCGGCGACGTCCAGCGATGCACCGGACGGCACGGGTGGTGCCGTGGTGACCGGAGCGGGCAGGTGCACCGCGCGACGGATCGCCGCGGCGCGCTGCATCGCGGCGGATCCGATCCGCGCACCGGTCCCGACCACGAGGGCGAGGGCCCCGGCCGTGACCGACCAGACGATGAACGCCCGGCGTTCCGGAAGAGGAGCCTCGGAGCGCGTGGGTGTCGCGCCGGCGAACTCCCACCGCCGGAGCCGGGCCGTCACGAGCCGGAGGACGATCACCGCAGCGGCGACACCGAGCACGGTCGGCGCACCGTCCCACATGCCGGAGCCCGACCGGGTCGTCACCGCCAGCAACGACAACGCACCGCCGGCCGCGAACACGAGTGCTCCGAACGGCGGACGCGCGCGTTCGAGGATGCCCGCCGCGGCCGAGATCGCGACCATGAGCACACCCATCAGCACGAAGAGTGCGACCTTGTCGCCGGTGCCGAACAGGCTGACCATGAGGTCCTTCGCACCGGCCGGCGCCAGGTCGATGACCGCGGAGCCCACCGCCACGAGCGGACTGCCGGCTCCGCCGAGCACGAGGGCACCGAGTTCGGCGGCACCGAGGAAGGCGAGCGCGGCGACGACGCCGACGGCCGCGGCCAGCAGTCGCGGCCGCATCGGGAATCGGCTGGTGGGCACGACCCGATGCTAGGTCCGCCGGGCTGTGAACGGGCAGGACCGACGAGGTTGCCGAGCGTTCAGCGTCCTCCGGTGGGGTTCCCCGCGCTGCCGTGCGAGGATCGACACGTGCTGAGCCGACCCGACCGCGTCCCGCGGAACGGACGTGCCCGCCGGCCCATGACGCCCGACCGTCGCCTCGCGGCCGTCCGCTGGGTCATCGTCGCCGTCTGGGCCGCGTTGCTCGTCGCGCGGATCATCGTCGTCGCACGGAGCCCGGAAGCCGACCTCACCGCGTTCGGCATCGCCGAGATCGCCGTCATCGTCTTCGGGGTCGGGGTGATCCTGGCGGGGGTGCTCCGGATGCAGGGGCTCCGGCGTCGGCGCGAGGACGAGTCGCTCGCACTCGCGATCCGTCGCATCGACCCCACCGTGTGGCTCGTCCCGGCGGCGCCCACCGCCGAACTCCGTGCGATGGTCGAGGGCGATCGGTCCGAGATCACCCTCGGGTCACGTGTGACGTGGGCCTTCGGTGCGACCGAGGCGTCGCTGTGGGAGCTCGACGAGCGGCGTGCGACCCGGCTGCTCGTGATCCGCTGGAGCCGGGTGATGCACGTCGGGCTCGAGGACGTGCCGGCACCGGGGGACCGCGGGGCCTGCGCCGTCGCGATGCACTACGTCCGACCGGACGACACGATCGCGGTCGCGACGTTCCACGTCCGGACGGCACCCGGGTCCCGGCGGTTGCTCGGGCGCGGGCCGAAGCTCGAGCGGCTGCTGGCGGAGCTGGCGCGGGAGCGCATCGTCGCCTGAGTGCGGGCGGGGGTCGCGGCCGCCGGGCAAGTTTCGCGCTGAGCGACACATTTCGTGCTGATCGGCGCGAGAACGGTCGCTGAGCGCGAAACTCTGTGCAGCAGCAGCAGCAGCAGCGGCACGCGAGCCACGCACGCACGAACGGGCCCCGCCGTGTGGCGAGGCCCGTTCGGTGGTGCGGCGATCAGTGCGTGGAGGGCTCCTGCTCGACCTCGCGGCGGTCGTCGTCGGACCACAGCGTGTGGAACGTGCCGTCCTTGTCGATGCGCTGGTAGGTGTGCGCCCCGAAGAAGTCGCGCTGCCCCTGGATGAGCGCGGCGGGCAAGCGGTCGGACGCGAGCGAGTCGAAGTACGACAGCGCCGACGAGAACCCCGGCGCCGGGATCCCGGACGCCGCGGCGATCCCGACGATGCGGCGCCAGGCTGCTTCGCCCTCGGCCACGGCGTTCGCGAAGTACGGGTCGACCAGCAGCGACTCGAGCTTCGGGTTCTTGTCGTACGCCTCGACGATGCGGTTGAGGAACTGTGCGCGGATGATGCAGCCGCCGCGCCAGATCTTCGCGACCGCGCCGAGGTCGATGTCCCAGCCGTACTCCTTCGCTCCGGCGATGATGAGGTCGAAGCCCTGCGCGTACGCGACGACCTTCGATGCGTAGAGCGCCGCGCGGACGTCGTCGGCGAACGTGTCCGGCACCTCGGCGATGTCCGGCCGGGACGTCACGGAGGCCTGGACCGCCGCACGCTGCGCCGGCTTCGACGACACGGCGCGGGCGAACACCGCCTCGCCGATGCCGGAGACCGGGATCCCGAGCCCGACGGCGTTCTGCACGGTCCAGACACCGGTGCCCTTGGAGCCGGCTTCGTCTCGGATGACGTCGACGAGCGGCTTGCCCGTGTCGGCGTCGCGCTGCTTGAGGATCTCACCGGTGATCTCGATCAGGTACGACTCGAGGTCGCCCTTGTTCCACTCGTCGAACACCTGCACGAGGTCCTCGACACTCAGGCCACCGGCGCGACGGAGCAGGTCGTAGGACTCCGCGATCAGCTGCATGTCGGCGTACTCGATGCCGTTGTGCACCATCTTCACGAAGTGCCCGGCGCCGTCCGTGCCGATGTGCGTCACGCAGGGCTCGCCCTCGGCGACGGCGGCGATCGACTTCAGGATCGGGCCGAGCGTCTCCCAGGCCTCCTTCGAACCGCCGGGCATGATCGACGGGCCCTTCAGCGCGCCTTCTTCGCCGCCGGAGATGCCCGTGCCGACGAAGTTGAGGTCCTTCTCGCGGAGGTCGTGCTCGCGGCGGATGGTGTCGTGGAAGTTCGCGTTGCCGCCGTCGACGATGATGTCGCCCGGCTCGAAGCGCTCGGCGAGCTGTTCGATGACGGCGTCGGTGCCCTTGCCGGCCTGCACCATGATGATCGCGGTGCGCGGCTTCGACAGCGAGGCGACGAACCCGTCGATGTCCTCGGACGCGATGAAGCCGGCGTCGCCGTGCTCCTTCAGCAGTTCCTCGGTGCGGGCGTAGGTGCGGTTGTAGACCGCGACGGTGTTCCCTTCGCGCGAAGCGAGGTTGCGCGCGAGGTTCGATCCCATGACCGCGAGGCCGATGACACCGATGTTGGCCTGTGCGTTGCTGTCTGCCACGTGAGTCTCCTTTGTCCTGACGTTCCGGGCCCAACTTACGGACCGGGACCTGGGACCGCACGGGTGTTACGGCAACCTGTGGACAGTGTTCACCGGCACCCGTGCGGTGGAGGAGCTCGCTACTTCCGGCTCAGCTCGGAGAGGCGTGCGCGGTACTCCTCGGCACCGATCTCCCCGCGGGCGAACCGGTCGGCGAGCACCGACCGGGCGTCCGAGAGTGCTCGCCAGCTCCCGCGTCGGAGCACCCCGAACACCAGGAAGACGACGAGGAACGCGAAGAAGAAGAACGCGGGGAAGACGAAGAACGGGAATCCGCCGCCGTGCCAGTACGGTGCGGCCGTCGCGAGGGTGGTGAGCATGGGGACCTCCTGGGTCGGTTGCGGTGCCGCAGATGCGACCCTCCAAGGCTCCGGTCGGGAGGCTCGCCACGCGTCCGTCCCGCAGCCCCACTTCCGCCTGCTCCCGCAGTCGTAGTGCACCCCCTCCTCACCAGCCAACTACTCCCGGGGGAGTAGTCCACAGGTCCCGCTCCCGCGGGATGCCCGGCCCGGCGACCGACCATAGGCTCGACAACATGACCTCCGATCTCCGCGACGCCGACACCCGCTGGCCGGTTCGACGACGCTTCGCGCGGGTCGGCCGGGTGATCCCGGTCGCCGTCGTGCAGATCGTGGGCACCCTTGCGGCCTCCCGGTGGTCGGGCGGGTTCGCGGACGGGACCGGTCCGCCCTGGGCTCGGCACGGCGCAGGGGGTGCGGCGTTCGACCCGATCGTCGTCGGTCCGCTGGCGGTGGCGCTGCTCGTCGCCGGCGTCGTGGCGCTGCCGTTCCGGTACCGCTGGCCGCTGACGGTCCTGGCGGTCACCCTCGCCACCACGATCGGGTACGCCCTCGTCGTGAGTCCGAGGGGTCCGTTCGTCGCGGCGCTGACGATGGCGATCGCGAACGCGTGGTTCCGCGGCAACCGGGTCCCGGTCTACGTCGCGGCCGGCATCGCGCAGGTCGTGCTGCCCACGGCCGACACGCTCGCGGGTCGTGCAGCGTTCCCGACCGTGACGACGATGTCGCTGTGCCTCGCGTGGCTCACCGCGACGATCGCGATCACCGAACTCGTGCGCGTCCGCGTCGCCCGCGTGGCAGAAGCCCGCCGTGCCCGAGCAGCTGCGGACCGGGCCCGGGCGGACGACGAACGCGTGCGCATCGCCCGGGAGCTCCACGACTCCGTGGCGCACAGCATGTCGCTCATCAACCTGCAGGCCGGTGTGGCGCTGCACCTCGGGAACGAGCTCCCGGAACAGACCAGGGACTCGCTGACGAACATCCGCGACTCCAGCAGGCAGGCCCTCGTCGAGCTCAGGACGATCCTCGGCGTACTGCGCTCGGTCGACGGAGAGCCCGGGAGCTCCGAACGGAACCCGACCCCTGGGCTCGATCGCGTCCCCGACCTCGTCGAGCGCGCTCGTGCGGCCGGGATCGACGTCGGTCTCGACGTCCGGGGTGACCTCGGCAGCGTCGGTGGGATCGTCGACCGCAACGCGTTCCGGATCGTGCAGGAGTCGGTGACCAACGTCATGAAGCACGTCCCGGAGCACACCGCGCGCGTGCTCGTCGACGTCGGCGCCGAGGTCGTGGAGGTCTCCGTGTCCGACGTCCCCGCGACGTCCGAACCCCACCTCGGGGCGCGGGCGACGAGTGGCGGCATCGGTGACTCCGGCAACGGCATCATCGGCATGCGGGAGCGAGCGACCGCCGTCGGGGGCACTCTGCGTGCCGGGCCGACCCCCGACGGCGGGTGGACGGTGCTCGCGCGGTTGCCGGTCGGCGATCGGCTGTCCGGCCCGGAGCAGTCAGGAGGCACATCGTGACCGATCCGATCCGGGTGGTGCTCGTCGACGACCAGGTGCTGGTGCGTGCGGGGCTCCGAGCGCTCGTGGATGCCGAGCCGGGCATGACCGTCGTCGGGGAAGCGGGCGACGGCGACGGCGCTGTCGAGGTCGTCTCGCGTGAGCGGCCCGACGTCGTCCTGATGGACATCCGGATGCCGGGCAGCGACGGGCTCGACGCCACCAGACGCATCTGCGCCGACGCCGCGCTCGCCGACGTGCACGTCGTGATCCTCACCACCTTCGAAGAGGACGACTACGTGTTCGACGCGATCCGTGGCGGCGCCGCCGGGTTCCTGGTCAAGGACACCGAACCCGCCGAGCTGCTGCGCGCGATCCGAACGGTGGTGGCGGGGGAGTCGTTGCTGTCGCCGCGAGCCACACGCTCCCTGGTCGAGGCGTTCGCGACCCACGCGAAGCCCAGCTCCCTGTCCCCGGAGCTCGACGTCCTGACCGACCGTGAACGCGAGGTGATGCGCCTCGTCGCGACGGGGTGCACGAACACCGAGATCGCCGAGCGGCTGTTCGTGAGCTCCGCCACCGCGAAGACCCACGTCTCCCGCGCGATGATCAAGCTCGGCGCCCGCGACCGTGCGCAGCTCGTCGTCTTCGCCTACGAGACCGGCCTCGCCACCCCGGGCTGGCAGGCCTGATGATCCTCACCCGTGCTGATACCACCGCTGATACCATCGACCGCATGGCAATGACCCTGCGGCTCGACGACGACGAAGCCGCTGCCCTCCGGCAGCGCGCGGACCTCGAAGCGCGCTCGATGCAGGACGTCGCCCGAGAAGCCATCCGCGAGTACATCGAGCAGCACAGCCGGAGCGATCTCATCGACGGGATCCTGGACCGCGAGCTGCCTCGGTACGCGGAAGCGCTCGACCGCCTCGCGCGATGATCCACCTGACCCTCGACGAGGCGCTGCACATCGCCCGTCGTTCCGTCGGCCCCGATGTCCTCGTGCGGGATCCCGGACTCCTCGAAGCCGCACTGGCCCGCGCCGCGACGACCGTCGACGGTCGTGACGCCTACGCGACCCTGGTCGACAAGGCGGCGGCGCTCGTGCACTCCGTCGTGCGGAACCACGCGCTGGTCGACGGGAACAAGCGGTTGGGCCTCATGCTGCTGATCGTCTTCCTCGGCGTGAACGGTCGGACCCTCACGATGTCGAACGACCAGGCGTACGAGTTCATCGTGGCGATCGCCGAAGGACGGCTCGACGACGTCGGCCCGATCGCCGCCGAACTCGTCGACCACGTCGCGGATCGCTGACGGCAACGGATGGCAACTCCCGGCACCGCGGCGCTCCGGGAGCACGATGGACCCATGGCCTTCAATGGGATCGGCATCGTCGCCGGCGAGCACTTGACGGATGCGGTACGGCGAGCGGGGGCGGATCACGTCGAGCCCTCGATCAGCGGCAACCTCGTCGTGCGGGGGGACGACGGCTGGCACCGCAACGAGGCGTACGCGGGGGAGCGCTTCGGGTCGTTCGCCCTCTTCGTCCCGCCGGACCTGCCGCTCCTCACCGGTGACCCCGCGGTCGTCGACGGGTACTTCCAGGCGGTGCTGCCGATCATCGCCTCGGTCGCCGAACCCGGCGCGAAGATCGTGTTCGGCTCGGGCACCGCTCGGACCGCGCCGGCAGGGATGTCGGACACCGATGCGCGAGCTCGGTTCGCACGCGTCGTCCGCGTCGCACGGGACACCGCACGCGAGCACGATCTGCGCATCGTCCTCGAACCCCTGAACCGGTCCGAGGCGAACCTGATCCACACCATCGACGAGGCCGTCCGGTTCCTCGACGAATTCGACCTCGACGGGGTCGGCGTGGTGGCCGACCTGTTCCACGTGCAGACGGAGTCCGAGTCGTTCGACGTCGTCCGCGCGCACGGCGACCGCATCGGACACGTGCACCTCTGCGACCGCGACCGCGAGGCCCCCGGTACCCGGGGCTGGCCGTGGCCGGAGTTCCTCCGAGCGGTGCAGGACGGCGGCTACCGCGGCTCGGTGTCACTCGAGTGCCACTGGCCGGACGACGCCGAGCCAGCGATGCGGAACGCGCTCGACGAGGTCCGGGCGGTCGTCGCCACCGCGTGACAAGCTCGGCGCATGTCCATCGTGGTGCGCCCGGCGACCGCGTTCGACGACGTCCGGACGATGGTCGGTCCGAAGCGCCCTGATGCGAACGTCTGCTGGTGCCTGAGCTACCGGATCCCGTCGCGGGAGAACCAGCAGCTCAGCGGGACGGCACGTGGCGACCGGGTGCGGGAGCTCGTCGCCGAGGACCCACCACCGGGTGTGCTCGCGTACGACGGTGACGAGGTCGTCGGATGGGCCGGCGTGCACCCTCGCCGTGACACCACGTTCGCGCGCAGCCGGAAGATCCCGCACGTGGACGAAGCAGACGACCGCGGTGTGTGGAGCGTGTGGTGCATCCGCGTCCGACCCGGCCACCGCGGCACGGGGATCTCGCACGACCTGTTGGACGGAGCGGTGTCGTTCGCACGGGACCACGGCGCGCGGGTGCTCGAGGGGTACCCGGTCGACAACGGCTCGTCGAAGGTCGACCTCACGATGGCCTACGTCGGCACCAGGTCCCTGTTCGAGCGCGCGGGCTTCGACCACGCGGCGGACACCACCTCGGTGCTGAACGGCTTCCCGCGTGTGCTCATGCGCCGGACGCTCAGAGCTTGAACGTCGCCTTCGGGATGTCGGACACGATCCGGCGAGCGGTGTGGACGGCGTCCTCCTCCGAGATCTGGTGCGTGACGACGAGGGACGCCAGGTACGCGGCGTCGGCACGGCGGGCCATGTCGTGTCGCGCGGGGATGGAGCAGTACGCCCGCGTGTCGTCGATGAACCCGGACGTCTTCGTGAACGACGCCGAATCGGTGATCGCGGAGCGGTACCGACCGATCGCCGCCGGGGTGTCGATGAACCACCACGGCGCACCGGCGTAGACCGCGGGGTAGAAGCCGGCGAGTGGCCCGATCTCGCGGGAGAACACGGTCTCGTCGACCGTGAACAGCACGAGGTGGAACCCGGCCGCGGTGCCGAAGGACTCGAGCAGGGGCCGGAGCGGTTCGGTGAACGAGCCGACCGCGGGCAGGTCGTGCCCGGTGTCCGGTCCGAACCGCTCGAGCGTCGGCGTGTGGTGGTTCCGGATCACGCCGGGGTGGAGCTGCATGACGAGCCCGTCCTCGACGCTCATCTCGGCCCAGCGGTAGAGCATGTCGTGCCGGTACGCGATGGCATCGGCGGCGGGGACGTCCCCGCGGAGCGCCGCGGCGTGGATGCGCTCGCGCTCCGAGGCGGACAGCGGCGTCGATCCGGCGTCCAGCACTCCGGTGTCGGTGGCCGTCGCGCCGTGGTCGATGAAGTACTGGCGACGCGCGCGCAGTGCTGCCAGCAGCCCGTCGTGGGTTCCCGTGTCGATCCCGGCGGCTTCGCCGATCGACGCGACCACGAGCCTCCAGTCCGACCGGGACGGGTCGAAGACGGCGTCGGCACGGAACGTCGGGACCACCCGGCCGTGGAAGGTCGGGTCGGCGGCGAGCCGCGCGTGCGCGGCGAGGTCATCGGCCGGGCCGTCGGTGGTGGCGAGCACCTCGATGCCGAACGAGTCGAACAGGGCGCGGGGCCGGAAGCCCGGCTCGAGCAATGCCGACGCGATGTGGTCGTACTGTGCGTCGGCGTTCGCGGTCGACGGCGCCTCGGTCAGCCCGAACACGTCGTGGAGCTCGGTCTCGAACCAGTAGCGGACCGGGGTGCCGAGGAAGTCGTCCCAGTGGGCTGCCAGCTGACGCCAAATGTCCCGTCCGGCCGGCGTGTGCGCGGGGTCCCTCCCGAGCGCGGACAGGTCGACCCCGTTCGCGTGCAGCAGCCGGAGCACGTAGTGGTCCGGCGTGATGAGGAGTGCTGCCGGGTCCGGGAACGGCTCGTCGGCGGCGATCATCGACGCGTCGACGTGCCCGTGCGGGGAGATGATCGGCGCGTCCTTGACGGCGTCGTAGACGGTGCGGGCCACCGCGGTGGCTGCCGGGTCCGCGGGGAACAGCCGGTCGGGGTGCGGCGCGAGCGTCGGGAGGGCGGCAGTGGTCATCATCGACTCCTTCGGGAAGACAGCGGGGACTGCGGGGACTGCGGGGACTTCGTGGACCGCGTGGACTGCGCGGACTGCACGGACGGTGTGGTCGGCGCGGGCCCGGTGGACTCGCGGACGGTCAGGTGGGTGGGCAGCGCGACGGCACCGCGCATGCGCTCGCCGGGGAGTTCCTCGGACGGGATCGCGCCGAGACGGCCGAGCAGCATCGTGATCGCCACGCGGCCGGCACGTTCGATGGGCGAGGTCATCGTGGTGAGCGGCGGGTTGCAGAAGTCGGCGCCGAAGATGTCGTCGCAGCCGACGATGCTCATGTCCTCGGGGACGCGGACGCCGCGCTCGCGGAGCCGGCCGAGCATGCCGATCGCGATGAGGTCGTTGAAGGCGATGCACGCGGTGGCACCGGCGTTGACCGCTGCGTCGGCTGCTGCTGCGCCGGAGTCCACGAACGGTGCGTGCGGGCCGATGCGGGCGACGCGCACGTCGAGCCGCTTCGCGACGCGGACGAGCGCCTTCCATCGCCGTTCGTTCGACCACGAACTGTCCGGACCGGCGACGTAGAGGACGTCGCGGTGTCCGAGCGAGGCGAGGTGCTGCACGGCCTGCTCGACGCCGCCCGGGGTGTCGATGAGCACGGACGGCACACCGTTCGGACGACGGTTGACGACGACGAGCGGGAACCGTTCGGCGTACCGGGCGATCTGCGTGTCGGACAGTCGCGACGCGGTGAGGACCACGCCGTCGGCCTTGGCGGAGATGGCGCTCAGCGCGGCCATCTCGGCGTCGGCCGACTCCTCGGTGTCGACGAGCAACTGCGTCCACCCCGCTGCGGCGAGCTGGTGCTGCGTGCCACGGATGACGTCGAAGTAGAAGGGGTTCGTGATGTCGGACACCAAGACGGCGACCGCGCGGGTCCGGCCGGACGTCAGTGCCCTGGCCTGCGAGTTCGGGACGTAGCCGAGCTCACGGGCGGCCTGCTGGATGCGCTGCTGCGTCGCGCGGTTGACGCGGTCGGGCAGGGACAGCGCGCGGGAGACGGTGGACGGGGCGACCCCGGTGGCGTCCGCCACGTCACGGATCGTGACCCGGCGCGACGTGTCGATCTCGGTCACGCAACCTCCAACGGTGAACCCGGTGCGACGGTGCATCGGTGACCCGAAGGTATTCGGGTCTGGCAACAAGTGGCAACCGGTTGCCGGATGTTGCCACCAGCGAGAAAGTGGTGGACGTCCCGAGCAGCGCCGCTCGGGAGGAGGTCTCGAGGAGGAAACCCCCATGAAGCGACGGACCCTGATCGGTTCCGCGGTCGTGGTCGCCCTCGCCGCACTGTCCCTGCAGGGGTGTGCGGTCGTGAACGGCAGCGGCGACGACCCGAACACCCTCCGCGTGATGATGGGCGCGGACACCACCTACCCCAAGGAACGCAAGCAGTGGCAGCAGGACACCGCCGCCGAGTTCAAGCGGACGACGGGCGCGGACATCCAATGGGAGACGTACTCCTCCGCGCAAGAGGAACTGACCGCGATCCAGACGAGCGTCATCTCCGGCCAGGGGCCCGACGTGTACGCCATCGGCACGACGTTCACCCCCACCGCCTACGCCACCGGCGCGTTCGTCGAGATGGGCGAGAAGCAGTGGGACGCCGTCGGCGGCAAGGACCGGTTCGACCCGGCGTCCCTCGGCATCTCCGGGCCGAGCGCCTCGAAGCAGATCGGCATCCCGCTCGCCAGCCGCCCGTTCGTGATGGCCGTCAACAAGGACCTCCTCGCGCAGGCGGGCATCACCGAGATGCCCACCACCTGGGACCAGCTCACCGAGGACGCCAAGGCCACCACCGGTGACGGGCACTACGGCATGGCGGTCGCCTACGCGGACGGCTTCGACCCGTGGAAGTTCGTCTGGGGGATGGCCCAGAACGCCGGCAACACGATCGTCGACGGACAGAAGGCCGAGATCGACACGAAGGCCGTGCAGGACGCCTACCGCACCTACTTCGACTGGGTGACGAAGGACGGCGTCGTCGACAAGGCCGGGATCGGCTGGAACAACGCCCAGGCCCTCGCGCAGTTCGCCGACGGCAAGGCCGCGTTCTTCCCGATGACCACGACGACCGCGATCAACTCGTTCACGAACACGAAGGTCGACGGCAAGTACGAGTTCGCGCTGCTGCCGACCGTGCCGCCGGGAGCGACCGAGCGTCCCGCCGACGGGATCGACGCCGCGAGCATCCTTTCCGGCGACAACTTCGTCGTCGCCGACTACGGGAAGAAGCAGGACCTGTCGTTCCAGTTCGTCAAGCAGACGACCTCGAAGCAGGCCCAGCTCGAGTACTACAAGCTGTTCGGCCAGCTGCCGACGAACGCCGCCGCCGCGGCCGAGCTCGCCGCGCAGGAACCCACCCTGAAACCCATCATCGACGCCGGGAAGCTCTCGAAGCCCACCGCCTTCACCGGCGCGTGGTCGGACATCCAGCTGTCGCTCGTCGACGTCGTCGTGCAGTCCATCCCGTCGCTGAAGAGCGGCGAGGTCACCGACGACCAGCTCCGGAAGCGCCTGCAGGACGCGCAGAAGGACGCCCAGTCCACGTTGAACCGTCAGAAGAACGGAGGTCTGTGATGACCGCCACACAGACCAGGCCGCCCGCGGCGACGGACCGACCGGTCCGCCCGCACGGCAAGACGCCGCTGTACAAGAAGGAACGTCCGCTCTGGATGCTCCTCCCCGGCGGCGTCCTCATGCTCGCCGTCATCGTGGTGCCGCTCCTGGTGGGCGTCTTCATCGCGATGCTCGACCTCGACCAGTACACGCTCCGCCAGTGGTTCAGCGCCCCGTTCGTCGGGTTCGCGAACTTCGCCGAGGCGATCACCGACTCGCCGCTCCTGCACTCGATCTGGATCTCGGCGTCCCTGGCGGTGCTCGTCACCGCGGTGACCGTGCCGATCGGGGTCGCGGCGGCGATCTCCACGCAGAACCGGTTCCCCGGCCGTGGACTCGTCCGCTCGATCTACCTGATCCCGTACGTGCTCCCCGCGTTCGTCGTCGGCACCTTCTTCCGGACCATGCTGCAGCCGCAGGGCGTCGTGAACGCGATCTTCCACACCGACGTCCTCTGGCTCAACGGATCGGCGTCCTACTGGGCGCTCGCCGCGGTCATGGTCTGGACGTCGTGGCCGTTCGTGTACCTGCTCAGCCTGGCGGGCCTCCAGGCAGTGGACCTCGAGGTCCACGAAGCCGCGTCGCTCGACGGGGCGACCTGGTGGATCAAGCTGCGCTACGTGATCTTCCCGTACCTGCGGGGGCCGCTCAGCCTGGCCGTGATCATCGCGATCCTGCACAACATCAACAACTTCACGTTGCCGTTCGTCCTGTTCGGCATCCCGCTGCCCTCGAGCGTCGAGGTCATGCCGGTCCTGACGTACATCGCGAGCTTCCAGTCGTTCCGCTTCGGGCTCTCCGCGGCGATGGCGATCTGCTCGCTGGTGATCGTCGCCATCCCGCTGTTCGTCTACCTGCGTGCGGTCCAGCTCGACACCGGCGACGACGCCCGCCCCAGCCGCAAGCAGCGCAGGCTGCAGCGCCAGCAGACAGGAGCAGCAGCATGAGCGCGTTCACGTCCAGCCGGACCCGCCCCACCGCGACGCTCACCGAGAGCATCACCTCGCAGGGCGGCGCGAAGCGCCACAAGCGTCCGTACGACACCGACGTCACGCGGCTGCTCCCACGGTGGCTCTTGATCACCGTGATCGCCGTCATCATCGCCTTCATCGCCGTCCCGGTCCTCTACATCGTGTTCGGGTCGGTGAACTCGGACGTCGCGGTCGCTCGCGGCGAGTACTTCCCGACCGAGTTCACCCTGGCGAACTACGTCAACATCTGGTCGACGGTCGCCCTCGGCACCGGGCTGCTCAACAGCATCCTGACCGCAGGGGCCGTCGCCGTCGCGAGTGCCGCGCTCGCGGTCTCCACCGCCTACGTGCTCGTCCGGTTCCGGTTCCTCGGCCGCCTGACGTTCCTCCGCGGCCTGCTCGCGCTGCAGTCGATCCCGGGCACGCTCCTGCTCCTGCCGGTGTTCGTGGTGTTCTCGAACATCGCGAGCGCCACGGGTGTGCAGATCATCGGCACGCGGTGGGGTTTGTTCGTCACGTACCTGACGTTCGCGCTGCCGTTCTCGACGTGGGTGATGGTGACGTACCTCCGCGGGCTGCCGAAGGAGCTCGAGGAAGCCGCCCGGATCGACGGTGCCTCGTCGACGAAGATCCTCACGAAGATCGTCTTGCCGCTGTCGTGGCCCGGCATCGTCGTGTCCGCGATCTTCGCCTTCCTGCTCGGCTGGAACGACGTCCTGTTCTCCACGATCATGACGACCCCGAACACCCGCACCGTCGCCGTCGTGCTGCAGGTGCTCGGCACCGCGCAAGAGGGCGGCGCCGTCCCGATCTACGGCCAGATGATGGCCGCCTCGATCGTGTGCGCCGCTCCCGTGGTCGCGCTCTACCTCATCTTCCAGCGCTACCTCGTCGGCGGTCTGACCGCCGGCAGTGTGAAGTAGCGCGAGTTGTCCACAGATCGGACTGGAGGCCCGGCGCGCGTCCGCCCCGTCGGTCACCCTGGTCACATGAAGGGAACGAAATGACCCAGCCCACGTCTGCACAGCCCAGTTGGGAACTCAGCGGCTTCGGCGACGAGATCGACGCCGACCCCGCGATCCAGGTCGCTGTCCTCCAGGCGCTCGGTGCGAGCGCGATCGAGGTCCGTAGCGCGTGGGGGGTGAACGTCGTCGACCTCGACGAGGACCAGCTCGCCGGGCTGCACCGCCTGTTCGAGGAGCGTGGGCAGACCGTCTCCGCGATCGCCTCGCCGATCGGCAAGGTGTCCGTCGACGAGCCCGTCGAGCACGAGGTCGAGCGGCTCGGTCGCGCGATCCGCGCTGCCCACGCGCTCGGCACGAAGTACATCCGGATCTTCTCCTTCTACTACGAGGGCCGGACCGCCGAGAGCGTCCGCGACGCCGTGCTGACCCGGATGCGGGCGCTCGCCGACCTCGCCGAGCGCGAAGGGGTCGTGCTCCTCCACGAGAACGAGAAGGACATCTACGGCGACGTCCCGTCGCGCGTGCTCGACATCGTCGAGAGCGTCGGGTCGCCGGCGCTCCGCCTGGCCTGGGACAACGCGAACTACGTGCAGTGCGGCGTCAAGCCCTTCACCGACGGCTGGGCGCAGCTCGCGCCGTACGTCGACTACCTGCAGGTCAAGGACGCCGTCGCCGCCGACTCCTCGGTGGTGCCGGCCGGGGACGGCGACGGGGAACTCCTCGAGACCCTGACCGCTCTGCGCGACGCCGGGTACACCGGGTACGCGTCCCTCGAACCGCACCTCAGCGACTTCACCTCCCTCGGCGGGTTCTCCGGGCCCGCCGCGTTCGGCCGCGCCGGACGAGCCCTCCGGAAGCTCACCGACCAGATCGGAGTCACCCTGCGATGACCACCCCACTGAAGCTGGCAGTCGTCGGCGCCGGCGTCATCGGACGACACCACGCCCGAGTCGCCCTCGCGAACCCGGACCTCGACGTCGTCGCCCTCGTCGACGCGATCCCGGCGGCGGCCACCAGTGCCGCCGACGAGATCGAGGCATCGGGAGCGCCACGCCCGCTCACCACCGAGACCATCGAGGAAGCGATCGCCCAGACCGACATCGACGTCGTCGCGATCTGCTCCCCGTCTGGCATGCACGTCGCGCTCGCCGAGGCCGCGCTGTCGAAGGGCAAGCACGTCGTCATCGAGAAGCCCCTCGACACGACGATGCCCCGTGCCCGTGAGATCGCCCGCCTGGCCGCTGATGCGAAGGAGCGCGGGCTCGTCGTCAGCGTCATCAGCCAGCACCGGTTCGACCCGGCATCGCAGGCCGTCGCGACCGCGGCGCACGGCGGCGGATTCGGTCGCGTGACGTCCGGCGTGGCGAGCGTCGCCTGGTACCGGTCGCAGGGCTACTACGACTCCGGTGACTGGCGCGGCACCTGGGAGCTCGACGGCGGCGGCGCGGTGATGAACCAGGGCGTGCACACCGTGGACCTCCTCGTGTGGACGCTCGGTCGCCCGGTGGAGATCTCCGCCCAGGTCGGCCTGCTCGCACACGACCGGATCGAGGTCGAGGACACCGCGGTCGCCACCGTGCGCTTCGACAACGGTGCCCTCGGGGTCATCCACTGCACCACGGCGGCGTACCCGGGCCTCTCCGCCCGCTACGCGATCTACGGCACGCACGGGTCCGCCATCGTCGACGACGACCGGCTGGCGTACTTCCACGTCGCGCCGGACGCCGCGACGCTCGAGTCGGCGTCCACCACGGCGAACGCCACCGCCGTCGCCGATGCAGTCGACCAGAAGTCCGAGATCGTCGCACCCGAGCACGTGGTCGGCGGTCCGCAAGAGTCCGAGCACTTCCTCGCCGGGCACGGTCGGCAGTATGCGGACATCGTCGCGGCCATCCGTGACGGCCGCGAGCCCGGCGTGACGGTCGACGCCGCGCTGGTGTCGCTCGCCACCGTCCGTGGGCTGTACGTCAGCGCGACGCTGGGCCAGCCGGTGCGGATCGACGACGTGATCGACGGCAAGTACGACCACGTCGTCCCGGTCGTCGCAGCAACCGAAGGAGCCACCCGATGAAGTTCTCCGTGTTCACCGCATCGACCCCGGACTGGACACCGTCCCAGGCGGCGGAGACCCTCGCGGCGCAGGGCTGGGACGGCATCGAGTGGCGCATCGTCGACGACCGTCCCGCCGAGGGCACCACCGTGCCGGACGGCCGCTCGTTCTGGGCCGGCAACAAGTCCACGTGGCAGTTCACCGGCATCCAGGACCAGGTCGGCGAGATCGCTCGCATCACCGACCAGGCCGGGCTCGAGTACTCGGGCATCGGCGGCTACCAGCAGGCCTCGAACCGCGACGGCGTCGAGACGATGCTCCGCGTCACGAGCGAGCTCGGCGCGCGGCAGGTCCGCGTCAGCATGCCGATGTACCGGCAGGAGAAGGAGCGAACGGGGGAGACCTACCCGCAGGTCTTCGACCGGACCCGCGCCGATCTGGAGTGGGCCGTGTCCCGCGCGACCGAGCTCGGTGTGAAGGCGCTCGTCGAACTGCACCACATGACGATCACCCCGTCGGCGTCGGCAGCCCTCCGGCTCGTCGACGGCCTCGACCCCGAACACGTCGGGGTCATCCACGACCTCGGGAACCTCGTCATCGAGGGCTACGAGGACCACCTCGCCGCGTTCGAGCTCCTCGGTCCCTACCTCGCGCACGTGCACGTCAAGAACGCCCGCTGGGTCGACACCGGGGACACCCGCGCCGACGGCAGCTCGATCTGGCAGAACGAGTGGGCGCCCCTGCGGACCGGGCAGGCGTCGGTGTCGGACTACTTCGACGCCCTCACCACCCACGGCTACGACGGCTGGGTCACCATCGAGGACTTCTCGACCGACCTGCCCCTCGAGACCCGCACGGCCGACAACCTCGCCTACCTCCGTTCGCTGGCCCCGGTGTCGGCATGACCGACCGCCGGGCCGGCGCTGTGCACACCGGGATCGTGCACGTCGGGGTGGGGGCGTTCGCGCGGGCACACGTCGCCTGGTACACCCAGCGGGCGGACGGTGCGGCGTGGGGGATCACGGCGTTCACCGGCCGATCGCCCGACGTCGCCGATGCGCTGACCGCGCAGGACTGCCGGTACACGCTCGTCACCCGGGCGGCGGACGGTGACACCGCATCGGTGGTCGACACCATCGTCGCCGCACACCCGGGCAGCGACGACGCGGCGTTCCGCGTCGCGATCGCCTCGCCGGAGACGACGCTCGTCACGTTGACGGTCACGGAGAACGGCTACCGGGCGGGGTCCGACGTCCCGGCCCGTCTCGTCGCCGGTCTCGACGCCCGTCGGGCAGCCGGTGCCGGTCGCATCGCGCTGATGAGCCTCGACAACCTGACGCACAACGGCTCGGTGCTCCGGGACGCGGTCCTCGGTGCCGTGGACGACGACGGCCTCCGCGACTGGATCGGCGAGCACGTGACGTTCCCGAGCTCGATGGTGGACCGGATCACCCCGGCCACGACCGACGCGGACGTCGAGGGGCTCGCGGAGCTCGACGGGGCCCTGCCGGGTGACCGCGTGCCCGTCATCACCGAGCCGTTCGCGGAGTGGGTGGTCGAGGACCGCTTCGACGGGATCGACCGTCCCGCGTGGGAGACCGCCGGGGCGCGCGTCGTGGACGACGTCACCCCGTACGAGCAGCGGAAGCTCTGGTTGCTCAACGGCTCGCACTCCCTGCTCGCCTACCTCGGCCTGCAGCTCGGGCACGAGACCGTCGCCGACGCGATGGACGATCCCACCTGCCGTGCCGCCGTCGAGCAGCTCTGGGACGAGGCCGCGCTGGAGCTCCCGCTCCCGGCCGCCGAGATCGCCGACGCACGCTCGGCGCTCGTCGACCGGTTCGCCAACCCCCGGATCCGGCACACGCTGTCGCAGATCGCGTCCGCCGGCTCCGAGAAGCTCCCGGTCCGGGTGGTCGACGTGCTCCGGCACCGCCTCACCCGTGACCCGTCGGCCGGCATCGGCCCCGGCGCCGCGACGCTGATCGCCGCATGGTGGTTGCACGTCACCACGCAGCCGGAGCTCGTGAACGACCCGGGCGCTCCCGGTGCAGGCTCGGACGTGCACGACGTCCTCGCCGTGATCGCCCCCGACCTCGACACCACCCCCGTCGTCGCCGCGGTGACCGCCGCTGCCGACCGCATCCGCGCGGCCAGTGCCCGCGCAACCGAAGGAGTACCAGCATGACCACGACCGACCCCGCGACGCCCGTCCCAGGCGCGACGGACGACCGAACCGCCGGCGCCACCGCAGGGCGCCCGGACACCTGGGCATCGGCCGACCGTGGCCAGCTCATCGAGCAGGCGGAGGTCATCGTCACGAGCCCTGATCGGAACTTCGTGACGTTGAAGATCACGACCGCGGACGGTGTGACCGGTCTCGGTGACGCGACGCTGAACGGTCGTGAGCTGGCCGTGTCCGCGTACCTGGCCGAGCACGTCGTGCCGCTGCTGATCGGCCGGGATGCCAGCCGCATCGAGGACGCCTGGCAGTTCCTCTACCGGTCCTCGTACTGGCGCCGCGGCCCGGTCACGATGGCCGCGATCGCGTCGGTCGACATGGCGCTGTGGGACATCAAGGCCAAGGTCGCCGGGATGCCGCTCTACCAGCTGCTGGGCGGTGCTTCCCGGACCGGGCTGATGGCCTACGGGCACGCCTCCGGCAAGGAGCTCCCCGAGCTGTTCGACTCGATCCGGGAACACCAGGAAGAGGGCTACCGCTCGATCCGCGTGCAGACCGGTGTCCCCGGGCTGGAGTCGATCTACGGCATCGCCTCGAACAAGACCACCGAGGGCAACGCGGGCGTCCGCTACGACTTCGAACCCGCCCAGCGCGGGGCGTTCCCCGCGATGGAGGACTGGGACACCCGGGCGTACCTCCGGCACGTGCCGACCGTGTTCGAAGCCGTCCGGAACGAGTTCGGTCCGGAACTGCCGCTGCTGCACGACGGGCACCACCGGATGACGCCGCTGCAGGCCGCAAAGCTCGGCAAGTCGCTGGAGCCCTACGACTTGTTCTGGCTCGAGGACTGCACCCCGGCCGAGAACCAGGAATCCCTGAAGCTCGTGCGGCAGCACACCACCACGCCGCTGGCGATCGGTGAGGTGTTCAACACGATCTGGGACTTCAAGGACATCATCCGCGACCAGCTCATCGACTACGTCCGCGGTGCCGTGACGCACATGGGCGGGGTGACGCCGTTGAAGAAGACGATGGACTACGCGGCGATGTACCAGATCAAGTCCGGGTTCCACGGGCCGACCGACATCTCCCCGGTCGGCCTCGCGGCGCAGATGCACCTCGGGATGGCGATCCACAACTTCGGCATCCAGGAGTACATGCAGCACGGCCCCAAGACGAACCAGGTCTTCCAGCAGACCTTCACGTTCACCGACGGGTACCTCCACCCCGGCGACGAACCCGGGCTCGGGGTCTCGCTCGACGTGGACGAGGCGGGCAAGTACCCCTACGAGCAGGCCTACCTGCCCTTCAACCGCCTCGCCGACGGCACCGTCCACGACTGGTGAGCGGGCACTGAGCGCGGGAGTGCACGGGTAGCCTCCGGGGCGTGGACATCGACACGCTCGCGGAGGCTGCCCGTGACCTCCTCCGGAGCGCGCCCGCGGACTTCGTCGCCGAGCGCACCGCACGGCAGCGGAGCGCCCGGAAGGACGACCGCGACCTCGCGGCGGCGATCGGGAAGCTCCGGAAGCCCGCGCCGGCCGCATGGGTGGTCGACCTCCTGGCGCAGGACGGGGCCCTCGACGAAGCGGTCGACCTCGGGCCGGTCATCCGCGACGCGCAGGCGGGCGCCGACCCGAAGGAGATCGCCGCGCTCCGCCGTCAGCGCTCGAGCGTCGTCGGAGCCCTTGCGCAGGCCGGCGCGGCACTCGCCGAGGACGCCGGGCACCCGGTCACCGCCGCCGTGCTCGACCAGGTCCGCGCGACGATCGAGGCGGCCATGGTCGACCCGCACGCGGGGGCCGCGGTGCGGTCGGGGCTCCTCGTGCAGCCCCTCGAGAGCGCCGGGTTCGACGACGTCGACCTCGACGGCGCCATCGCCGTCCCGGACGCGGTGCCGGACGCCTGGTCCGGCAGCGATGCCCCACCCATCCCCATCGACGAGGCGAGGCGCGCGCGGAAGGTGAGCCGAGCCTCCAGACCGGAACCGGAACCGGAACCGGAACCGCAACCGAAGCGCGATCCCGCAGCCGACCGCCGGGCGGCCCGCCAGGCCGAGACGACCGCGCGGACGGAGTCCCGCGATGCCGACGCCGCACTCGACAGCGCCGAGCGCGAGCTCGAAGCCGCCGATGAGCGCCGGGCTGAGCTCCAGCGCGACCTCGAGCGGGCGACGGCGGAGATCGAGCGTCTCGAGCACGCCCGCGACGAGGCCGAGGCCGCGAGCGACCGAGCGCGGGAGCTCCTCGCGGCCGCGCAGCAGCACCGCCGCGACCTCGGACGCTGACCGAGTCGCAGCCGGACACCGTGGCGCCCGCGGGCTCATCACCTCGGATGAAAAGCACCGCGGCGGCTCGCTGACCGCTGGTGGGCCGCCATACGCTCGGCGTCATGACCTCCACCATCCGCCGGTTCCGGCACCTCGTGGCACCCGCTGCCGGTGCCGTGTACCTCGTGCTCTGGATCGTCGCCGAGGCCGGGCGGTCGGGACTCGCCGACCACGTGATCGTCGTGTCGGCGTTCGCCGTGGCGATCGGCCTCGCCAACTGGATGCCCGCGACCGCCCTCGGGATGATCGTCGTCGTGCCCGTCCTGCAGGCGCTCCACCTGCTGCACCGGCCGACCGACACCACCTGGCCGGAGTACCTCGCGATCGCGATCGTCGTCGGGATCGTCGGCGCCGGACGGTCGGACCTGCTCCGCTACGTCGCGCTGCCGGTGATCGCCGTGGCGTCCGCCGCTGCCGCGTGGGCGATGGCCGTGCCGACGGAGGCGGACCCGGACGTGTGGGCGCTGTGGGTCGGAACCGCGGGCG
The DNA here is from genome assembly GCF_049341845.1 of Curtobacterium guangdongense. NCBI lineage: Bacteria > Bacillati > Actinomycetota > Actinomycetes > Micrococcales > Microbacteriaceae > Curtobacterium > Curtobacterium guangdongense. The sequence continues at coordinate 9,691 of NZ_JBMPIT010000018.1, read as the reverse complement.
GGACACGGTCGGACCTCGTCATGATCACGCTCGCGATCATCGGGGTGTGCGGTGTGGGGTGGGCCGTCGGCGTCGCGATCGGGGCCACCTGGCGCATCGGTCTGGCCCGGGTGCGGGTCGTCGAGGCGCAGCGGCAGACCGAGGTCACGACGACCGAACTCCGGGCGGAGCAGGAGCGTGCACGGATCGCTCGTGACGTGCACGACTCGTTGGCGCACTCGCTCGCGGTCGTGGTGTCGCAGGCGCAGGGTGCAGCCGCCATCGCGGTGCGGGACGAGCACGCCGCGCGGGCGCTGCGCGACATCGCCGAGGTGAGCCGGTCGGCGCTCGGGGACGTCCGCTCGCTCGTCGAGCGCATCCAAGGTGCCGGCGAGGACGCGCGCCACGGGCTCGAGGACGTGCCCGGGCTGGTCGCCGACATGCGGGAACTCGGCATGGACGCCGTGTTCGAGCAGCACGGTGAGCCGCGCCCGGTGCTCCCGGACGTCGAGGGGGCGGTGCACCGGATCGTGCAGGAAAGCCTGACCAACGTGCTCAAGCACCAGGGGCGGACGGCGTCCGCTCGGGTCGACCTCGACTGGCGCGGACCGGGTCTCGGCGTCGTCGTGACGTCGACCGGTGCGGCGCCGCTCGTCGAGCTGGACGGCTCCGGCTCCGGTGTCGAGGGCATGCGCGAACGTGCTCGTCTCGCCGACGGGTGGCTGCGTGCCGGGAGCGGCGACGCCGACCACGAGTGGGTCGTGACGGGATGGCTGCCGACGGTCACCGCCGTGGCACCTGCTGCTGACCTCGAGGCGGCACGATGACCGCCATCCGGGTCGCCGTCGTCGACGACCAGCGGCTCTTCGCCTCCGGCATGCGGATGCTCGTCGACGCGCAGGACGACATGACCTGCGTCGGGACGGCCGCCGACGGGGCCGAGGCGCTCGAACTCTGCGCCGCCGAACGCCCGGACGTCCTGCTGCTCGACCTCCGCATGCCCGTGATGAACGGCATCGAGACACTCGCACGCCTGGCGGAGAGCGACGACCGTCCGCGCGTCATCGCCCTCACGACGATCCGCCGCGACGACGCCGTCCTCGCCGCACTCCGCGCCGGTGCCGCCGCGTTCCTGACGAAGGACGCACTCCCCGACGTCGTGACCGCCACCATCCGGGACGTCCACGAGGGCCGACCGGCACCGACCGAGGCCGAGGCGCTCGACCTGCTCCGCGCGCAGGGGATCACCGTCGAGCCGAATCGCCGCGACGAGGTCCTCGACGCCCTGACCGCCCGCGAGCGCGAGGTCTTCCTCCTCGTCGCGAAGGGACTGAGCAACGCGGAGATCGCCGCGAGCGTGTTCCTCAGCGAGGCCACCGTGAAGACCCATGTCCGTTCCGTGCTGATGAAGCTCGGCCTCCGGAACCGCATCCAGGTGGTCATCACCGCACACGAACGCGGCCTCGTCCGCGCCTAGGGGGAACCATGCAGATCACCACCCGCGTCGCCAAGACCGGAACGCTCGCACTCGTCGTCGCGGGGCTCGCCACCGCCGTCGTGCACGGTCTGCCCGAGCCGGCGGACGTCGCGGTCGCTCCCACGGTCGAGCGCGACAGCGCCGCCTGGACGATGCCGCTCGACGCCTACGCGATGCCCGCGGACAGCAAGAGCAGCTACGCCGAGGACCTGCTCGCCGACCCGTGCCTCCGGAAGGCCGGCATCGACGACCCGCCGCCGTGGGCGACCGTCTCCGGGCTCCAGGCCGACAGCGACGCGTCCGACACCGATGCCCGCGGGAACCCGTCACCGGCCCTCGCGACCACGCGGCCGCTCACGGCGGCGGTCGCCGGCACGAGGGGGTACCACGGGCCGTCGACCGCCGGGGCGAACCGGCAGGGCATGACGGCGTGGGGGTTCGACGCGGACCGGAACGCCGCGTTCGCCGCACTGCCCGACGGTGTCGCCGCGCGGTGCTGGAACGTGGCACGGAAGACGCTCGGGAACACCGCGACCGGGCACGTGCAGGAGGCGTCGGCGCTGGCGAAGCGACTCACGCGCCTCGCCGCCCTCGACGCACGGCGGGACGCGGCGGTCGTCTCGGCCGCGGAGCGCTGGCGGACCTGCATGGAGCCGTCCGGGGTCCCTGACCTGCCGGCCGCTCCGGACGGGATGCCGACACCGTCGATGGGTGTCGGGCCGACGGGCGGGTCGGTGGAGACGGGCATCGGGTCCGTCGAGATCGCGGTCGCGAAGCGGGATGTCGCGTGCCAGACCTCGTCGGGCTACCGGAAGACGCTGTACGACGCCGAGTGGAACCGGCTGCTGCACGTCACCGCCTCCGACGCCGCCGTCCTCGCGGCGACGAAGCCGGACCAGCTCGCCGTCGACGCCCGCCTCGACCGGACGATCGAGCGGCTCGCGCCGAAGGCGCCGGCAGGCGTCGGCTGAGGAGCTCCGCGCGAGGGGCGCGGGGAGCTGCCATGGGGGGAGCGCCCCGCGCCCGGCGCGTGGACCACGGACGGGAGGCTCGGTGCGTCCCCGCCCCGCGCCTCCCGTCCGCCGTCCACGCGCGTTCCCACCCATCGCACCCGACCTGGGATGACGAATCGCGCGTAGGAGGCGGGAACGAACGACCTCCTACGCGCGAATCGACCTCCTACGCGCGAAACGGCCCCCGCGCACACCCCGCACCCCACATCGTTACCCAACAGTTGTCGTCTTTGACGAACGTCGTTGGAGCGGTCTAATGTCGGACACCATGCTTCGGGCCGGCGATGGTCCGCCGGGGCCGAGCCCCGGGTACAGGACTCGCATCATCGCCGACGAACCCGCCGCCCGCAGCCACAGCGCAGGCGTGGGGGATCGGCGCGCGGCGCACCCCGGAGACATGCCGCGATGCCGGGTCGAGCACTCCGGGGCCCCTTCAGGAGAGACGACGCATGTCGGACGTCAACCGTGACCGCAGCACCACGCTCACACCGCCCGGTGGAGTGACCGCTCCACAGAACGCTCCACACAACGCCGCACCACCGCACGCAGCGCGAACGCCCCGAGGGCCAGCGCGCGAAGGCCTCGTCGCCCGCCTCGGCATCCCGCACCAGCTCCGCTGGGGGTTCCTCGGCGTGCTCGTCTTCATGACGGGTGACGGCATCGAGTCGAACTTCATCTCCCCGCACATCGCCACGTCGCTCGGCTCCGGCGGGACCGACAGCGCCGCGATGGTCATCGGGATCTACGGCGTCGCGGTCCTCGTCGCGTCGTACTCCGCCGGCGTGCTCTCCGAACTCTGGGGGCCGCGTCGGGTGATGACGATCGGTGCGGCGATGTGGGTGGTCTTCCAGCTCACGTTCCTGGCCGCGCTGCCCACCGGGTCCGTCGGACTCATCGCCCTGACGTACTTCCTCCGCGGACTCGGCTTCCCGCTGTTCGCGTTCTCGTTCCTCTGCTGGGTGAACCACACCGTCGCCCGCGAGCGGAACGCCACCGCCGTCGGCTGGTTCTACGTCGTGTTCACCGGCGGCCTGCCGACGCTCGGGTCGCTCATCGCGATCGGCACCATCCCCGCGTTCGGCGGCGGCCAGCTCGGCGAGACCTGGTCGATGGCGCTCTCGCTGGTCTTCGTCGCGGTGGGCTGGGCGATCGTCCGGTTCGGCGTCCACGAGCGCACCGGCCTCGGTCGCATCGCCCCGCGCGAGCACTCCGCCGCCCGGGTCATCGCCAGCGGCATCGAGGTCTGCGTCAAGCGCCCGAAGGTCCTCCTCGCGGTGCTCATCCGCCTCGTGAACACCGCGCCGGAGTTCGGCATGTTCGTGATCATGCCGGCGATCATCGGCACCGAGCTCGGCTGGGGACAGTCCAAGTGGCTGACCATGACCGTGATCGTGTACGCGGGCAACATCCTGTTCAACGCGTTCTTCGGCGCGCTCGGCGACCGCATCGGGTGGATCCGGACGGTGAAGTGGTTCGGCATCGGCGCCTCGGCGATCGGCCTGCTCGCCTGGTGGTACGTCCCGCACCTGGTGCCGGCCGGCTCCGAGTGGGGCTTCTGGCTTGCGACCGCAGCCGGCACCGTGTTCGGCATCATGCTCGCCGGCTTCACGCCGATGGGTGCGATCGTCCCCGCCTTCGCGGGCGAGGAGCGCCGCGGCGCCGCGATGGCGATGTACGCCACCGCCGCGGGAGGCGCCACCTTCCTCGGCAACGCCGTCGTCAGCGTGGTGCTGCCGTGGGGCGGCGCCGGAGGCGTCGTCTGGACCTTCGTCGCGCTCTACGTGGCCGCGTTCGTGGTCCTCAGCTTCCTGAAGGTGCCGTCCGAGGCGGAGGCCGCCGGGCACTAGACCGGTCACGAGCCGGACGGGAGGCTCGGTGCGGCCCCGCCACGAGCCTCCCGTACGCCGCTCCGCACGTTCCCACCCATCGCACCCGCGGTAGGAAGCCGTTTCGCGCGTAGGAGGCCGGAAGATCCGGCCTCCTACGCGCGATTCGGCCTCCTACGCGCGATTCGACCTCCAGCCCCCGTCCACAGCCGTGGCGACACGCCCGGGTCGGTGCTGGTAGAGTTGCTGACGACTTCGGCGAGGGCCGCGCGTGCGCGGCCGTGATCGACGCGGTGGGAGACCCGGCCAAGCTCTGGGAGCGTTCCTCACGCGTGCACGCGTTCGAGTTGCAACACCACAGACCCCACGATGCCGGCACCCCGGTGTCGTCCACGAGACCAGGAGGCACCATGGCCGACTACACCAAGCTCGCAGCGGCAGTCCGCACCAAGTTCGGCAAGGGCGCTGCGCGCAAGATCCGTGCCAACGACCAGATCCCCGCGGTCGTCTACGGCCACGGCACCGAGCCGCAGCACATCACCCTCCCGGGCCACGAGACGATGCTGCTCGTCCGTCACGCCAACGCGATCGTCGACCTCGACATCGAGGGTGCTGCGCAGCTCGCCCTCGTCAAGGACGTCCAGCGTGACCCGGTGCGCCAGGTCATCGAGCACATCGACCTCGTGGTGATCCGCCGCGGCGAGAAGGTCACGGTCTCCGTGCCCGTCGTCGTCGAGGGCGAGTCCTTCTCCGGCACGATCCACGTCCAGGACGAGTCGACCCTGTCGCTCCTCGTCGAGGCGACCAACATCCCGGAGCACGTCGTCGTGGACGTCGAGGGCCTCGAGGACGGCGCGCAGATCCGTGCGTCCGAGATCGAGCTCCCGTCGGGCGCCGAGCTCGAGACCGAGGGCGAGACCCTCGTCGTCTCGATCGTCACCCCGCGTGGCACCGCCGACGACGACGCCGCGGACGAGGCAGCTGCCGAGGCCGGCGCCGAAGCCGGTGCCGAGGGCGGCTCCGAGCCGGTCGAGTCCGAGTAACACCCTTCGCGGACACCTGGTCGACGTCGTGACGGATCGCATCCTCGTCGTGGTCGGGCTCGGGAACCCCGGGCCCGGCTACGCGGGGAACCGTCACAACGTCGGCCAGATGGTCCTCGACGAACTCGCCTCCCGGATGGGTGCGACGTTCAAGAAGCACAAGACCCCGAACCAGGTCGCCGAGGGGCGCCTGGTGCCGGGTGGCCCCCGCCTGGTGCTCGCCAAGCCGGGGTCGTTCATGAACACCTCCGGCGGCCCCGTCTCGAGCGTGCTCGGGTTCTACAGCGCCACCCCGGCCGACCTCGTCGTCGTGCACGACGAGCTCGACCTTCCGTTCGACACCGTCCGCCTCAAGGGCAACGGCGGGCACGGCGGACACAACGGGCTCCGCGACATCATCAAGGCCACCGGCACGAACGAGTTCTCCCGGGTGCGCGTCGGCATCGGCCGCCCACCGGGTCGCCAGGACCCCGCCGACTACGTGCTGCGCGACTTCTCGCCGACCGAGAAGAAGACGCTGCCGAACCTGCTCGCCGACGCCGCGGACGCGGTCGAGGCGATCGCGGACCTCGGCCTCCTCGCCGCCCAGCAGCGGGTGCACGCACCCTCCTGATCCGCCTGGCTGTTCGCGGCCCGCGCACGCCGCGGTCCTTGTCGGACGTCGCCGGTACCATGTCCTGAGTGACGATCTCGGGCATCATCCCTGCGCTCTCGCGCGCCTCCGCGTTCGATCGCGTCCTCCGCGCCGCTCCTCGTGACGCCGACTTCTCCGTCGTCGACGGCCTGCGTGTGCCGCTCCTCGCCGCACTCATGGCCGAGCGAAAGGAGCCGCAGTGCGTCCTCGTGATCACCGCCACCGGACGTGAAGCCGAGGCGGTCCGCGGTGCCCTGACGAGCTACCTGCCGGACGCCCGCGTGTTGGAGTTCCCGGCGTGGGAGACCCTGCCGCACGAGCGCCTCTCCCCGAGCGCCCAGACCGTCGGCACCCGCATCGCCACGCTCCGTGCGCTGCAGCAGTGGCAGGACGCTCCGCCGGCCGAGCGCCAGCCGACCGTGGTGGTCGCGAGTGTCCGTGCGGCGCTCCAGCCGATCGCGAGCAACCTGACCTCGCTCGAACCCGTCGTGCTCCGGACCGATTCGCGCGGCAACGACCTCGCCGGCATCTCCGCGCAGCTCGTGGACCTCGCCTACGCCCGGGTCGACCTCGTCACCCGCCGTGGGGAGTTCGCCGTCCGCGGTGGGATCCTCGACGTCTTCCCGCCGACCGCCGACCACCCCGTGCGCGTCGACTTCTTCGGCGACGAGATCGAGGCGATCAAGGCCTTCTCGGTCGCCGACCAGCGCACCACCGAGGACGACCTCGGCTCCGTCGAGCTCACCGCGTCGCGCGAACTCCTGCTGAGCGAGGACGTCCGACAGCGCGCCCGCGAGATGCTGCACGAGTTCCCGAACCTGTCGCAGATGCTCGCCAAGGTGGCGGAGGGCATCCCGGTGGAGGGCATGGAGTCCCTCGCCCCGGCGCTCGTGGAACGACTCGTCCCCATGACGGACTACCTGCCCGCCGACGCGACCATCGCGGTCTTCTCGCCCGAGCGGGTGAGCGGGCGCGCGCACAGCCTGGCCGAGACGAACCAGGAGTTCCTCCAGGCCGCGTGGAGTGCCGCCGTCGCCGGGGCCCAGGCGCCGATCGACCTCGACGCGGGCAACTTCCTGACGGTCCCGCAACTCAAGCAGACCCGTGGGCAGCGCACCTGGTGGACGATCTCGCCGTTCGACAGCGGCGCTGACGAGCCCCTGAGCGACGCGGATGCGGCGGCAGAGGCAGGGGAGTACGTCCGCGTCCGCGCCGACGCCGTCCCGAGCTTCGCCGGCAGCGCCGACGGGGCGGTCGCACACGTCAAGGAACTCACCGACGACGGCTGGGCCGTGGTCGTCACCGCGCAGGGGCAGGGGCTCGTCGAGCGCGCCGTGCAGGTCCTCGCCGACGCCGGGGTCGCCGCCCGTGCCGAGGCCGTCACCGCGCCGCCGCAGCCCGGGGTCGCGATCGTCACGACCGCCGCGGTCGAGCACGGCTTCGCCATCCCGGATCCCCGGATCGCGGTGCTGTCGGAAGCCGAGTTCTACGGCCGCAGCGCACAGCAGGGTGCCCGCACGGTCCGGAAGCTCGCGAGCCGCCGGAAGAACGTCGTCGATCCGCTGCAGCTCAAGCCCGGCGACGTCGTCGTGCACGCCACGCACGGCATCGGCAAGTTCGTCGAACTCGTCTCGCGCGAGGTGTCGAGCGGCGGCCGCAACGCCGTGAAGACCCAGCGCGAGTACCTCGTGCTCGAGTACGCGCCGTCGAAGCGTGGGTTCCCGGGTGACAAGCTGTTCGTCCCGACCGACCAGCTCGACCAGCTGTCGCGCTACGTCGGCGGCGAATCCCCGACCCTGTCGAAGATGGGCGGCTCGGACTGGGCGTCGGCCAAGTCGAAGGCGCGCAAGGCCGTCCGTGACATCGCCGTCGACCTCGTGAAGCTCTACTCGGCGCGCATGGCGTCGAAGGGGCACGCGTTCGGCCCGGACACCCCGTGGCAGCGCGAGCTCGAAGAGGCCTTCCCGTTCGCCGAGACCGCCGATCAGCTCACCACGATCGACGAGATCAAGCGCGACATGGAGCGCCCGATCCCGATGGACCGGCTGCTGTCGGGTGACGTCGGCTACGGCAAGACCGAGGTGGCGATCCGTGCGGCGTTCAAGGCCGTGCAGGACGGCAAGCAGGTCGCGATGCTCGTCCCGACGACGCTGCTCGTCCGCCAGCACATGGAGACCTTCCAGGAGCGTTTCGCCGGGTTCCCGGTGCACCTCCGCGCCCTCAGCCGGTTCCAGACCGAGAAGGAGTCGAAGGAGACGCTGGCGGGGCTCGCCGACGGCACCGTCGACATCGTCATCGGCACGCACCGGATCCTGTCGCAGGGGGTGCAGTTCAAGGACGTCGGCCTGGTCATCATCGACGAGGAGCAGCGCTTCGGTGTCGAGCACAAGGACCAGCTGAAGAAGCTCAAGACCAACGTGGACGTCCTGGCGATGTCCGCGACGCCGATCCCGCGCTCGCTCGAGATGGCCGTCACCGGCATCCGGGAGATGTCGACGCTCGCCACCCCACCAGAGGACCGGCACCCGATCCTGACCTTCGTCGGCCCGCAGTCCGACCTGCAGGTCGCTGCGGCGATCCGGCGTGAGCTCCTCCGCGAGGGGCAGGTGTTCTACGTGCACAACCGGGTCAAGGACATCCAGTCGGTCGCGTCGCACCTCGCCGAGATCGTCCCGGACGCCCGCATCGCCGTCGCACACGGGCAGATGTCCGAGCAGACCCTTGAGCAGGTCATGGTCGACTTCTGGGAGCGTCGCTTCGACGTGCTCGTCTCGACGACCATCATCGAGACCGGGCTCGACATCGCGAACGCGAACACGCTCATCATCGACCGGGCCGACAAGTACGGCCTGTCGCAGCTGCACCAGCTCCGTGGCCGAGTCGGTCGTGGGCGGGAGCGCGGCTACGCGTACTTCCTCTACGACGCCGACAAGCCGCTGTCCGAGACCGCGCAGGACCGCCTCGAGACCATCGCGGCGAACAACGAGCTCGGCGCGGGCATGCAGGTCGCCATGAAGGACCTCGAGATCCGCGGCGCGGGCAACCTGCTTGGCGGAGAGCAGTCCGGCCACATCGCGGGCGTCGGGTTCGACCTGTACCTCCGCATGATCGGCGAAGCGGTGTCGCAGTTCCGCGGCGACGTCGCCGAGGGGCAGACCGAGCTCCGGCTCGAGATCCCCGTCGACGCGCACATCCCCGAGGACTACGTCGAGTCCGAGCGGCTCCGACTCGAGGCGTACCAGAAGCTCTCCGCCGCCTCGGCACCGACGTCGCAGCACGACTCGATCGACATGGTGCTCGACGAGCTCACCGACCGCTACGGCCAGCCCCCGCAGGCCGTGCAGACCCTGGTCGAGGTGTCCCGGCTCCGCCGCATGGCACAGCAGGTCGGGCTGTCCGACGTGGTCGTCATGGGATCGAACCTGCGCGTCGCGGGCAAGGAGCTCGCGGACTCGTCGCAGGTGCGGCTCAAGCGGATGTTCCCCGGCGCGAAGTGGTTCCCCCAGCAGAACGCGTCGAGCATCCCGATGCCGCGTCCGCACGGCGAGGCCCTCCCCGACGACGCGTTGATCCAGTGGGTCGAGAGCATCCTGACCGCCGTCTACGGCGCGACGGCGGCCGCCGAGGCGCCCGCCGCCTAGCTGTAGTTCCCTGGGACGTTGTGAACGGGTGACGTAGAAGAAGACCTCCGGGACGATGTGGGTTACCACACCAACACG
>NZ_JBMPIT010000017.1:0-44131 GCF_049341845.1 Curtobacterium guangdongense | reverse complement strand
CAAGGAGTGGAGAACCAGCTATCTGCGGCTGGTGAGCGCTCCGGGTGTTTCCCGGTCTGTGCATGGGATTCGGCACCGTCCCGGGAATGGTTTGGACCGGTTCTCCCTCGTTACCGTTCCGTTATGCAACAGGCCTGACCGTCGTGTGCCCCGGACGTGCGGCAGCGGTGGTCTGGATTGCTCTGCGAGGATCGGGCGACGCAAGGGGGAGCAGGTGCAGACGAGATGGGTCATCGCCGTCGCGGTCGTGGCGGCCCTGGTGGGAGGCGGGATGTGGGTCGGTGTCGCAGCCTCGGATGACGGTGGTGTCCGCCGCATCGCCGACCGGATCGCGGTGCCGTCGGGATGGGAACTCCAGGACGAGGAACTGACCCGCGGGGCCGGACTCTGCCTGCAGCTGTCCGGGTTCGGGCATCCGTGTCCGTCGGTGACGAGGACGTACCTGGCCCCGCCGACCCTCGACGACGCCGCCTTCCGCGGCATCCTCGGTCGCTCCGATCTGCGGCTCCGACAGACCGGCCCGTGTGCCCCTGCCGATGGTGCCGGTCTCGAGCTGACGTGCGGCGCAGAGGGCTCCGATGGGCGCTTCACCGTGGGGGTGTCGTACACGACCCCGCGAGTCGGGTCGGCGGTTGGGTCCTTGCGGGTGTCGGTGGCACTCCGGACCCGGCCGCGGTGAGCTCGCTCGATCGCGGGCTCGTCCCCCTTCTCCAGAACCACGTGACGGACACAGCACCGCGGATCGCCGCGGTGCTGTGTCCGTTTCGTGGTTCGGAGCGGGACATGCCGTGCTGGACACCTCGATTGCAACGTTGTAGCGTCGTGGCGATCCCTGGTACCAACTCAAGGAAGAGCCATGACCACGACCTCCCCGACGCCCCGCCCCGAGTACCCCCGGCCGCAGTGCACCCGCGAGCGGTGGATGAACCTCAACGGCCGGTGGGGCTTCGACTTCGACCCGGGTGACTCGGGCTTCGAGCGCGGCCTGTCGTCTCCCGATGCCGAGCTGTCGCGGGAGATCACGGTGCCGTTCGCGCCGGAGTCCACGCTCTCGGGCATCGGCGACGTCGACTTCCACCACGCGGTCTGGTACCGCCGGCAGGTCACGGTCCCCGGTGAGTGGGACGGCCGCGTCCTGCTGCACTTCGGCGCGGTCGACCACGACGCGACCGTGTGGGTGGGCGGTCACGAGGTCGGTCGGCACCGCGGCGGGTTCACGAGCTTCACGTTCGACCTCACCGCCCGCGCCGGGGTCCGCGCCGGCGACACGGTCACCCTGACGGTCCGTGCCCGTGACTCGAAGGACGCACCGCAGGCACGCGGGAAGCAGTCCACCGAGTACGCGAACCACGACGCCGACTACACCCGGACGACGGGCATCTGGCAGACGGTCTGGCTCGAGCCGGTCCCCGAGATCGCCATCCTCCGTCCGCGGATCACGCCGGACCTCGAGGGCGAGCAGTTCGCGATCGAGGTCCCGCTGAACACCGGACTCGCGGGCGGACGCGTGCGCGTCGTCCTCTCCGACGACCGGGGCGAGATCGGCACCCACGAGGTCCGTGCCGACCTCACCCTGACGCCGCGTGCCACCGTCCGCATCCCTGTCGACCGGGTGCGCGTGTGGTCGATCGAGGACCCGTTCCTCTACGACGTGCGCATCGAGCTCCTCGACTCGGCAGGCGAGCTCGTCGACTCCGTCGGCAGCTACGCCGGGCTCCGAAGCGTCGCGATCGTCGGTCGGTCGGTGTTGATCAACGGCGAGACGGTCTTCCAGCGGCTCGTGCTCGACCAGGGGCTCTACGCCGACGGACTCCTCACCGCGCCGTCGGACGCTGCGCTCGTGCACGACATCGAGCTCAGCATGCAGGCCGGGTTCAACGGTGCGCGCCTGCACCAGAAGGTCTTCGAAGAGCGGTTCCTGTACCACGCCGACCGACTGGGCTACCTCGTGTGGGGCGAGTTCGGGGACTGGGGATGCAAGACGACCGGCCCGAGCGACGACCGGCAGCAGCCCGACGCCAGCTACGTCGCCGAGTGGCTCGAAGCGCTCGACCGCGACTACTCACACCCCGCCATCATCGGGTGGTGCCCGCTCAACGAGACGCGTCAGCACATCTCCGACCGGATCACCGTCCTCGACGACGTCACCCGCGCGATGTTCCTCGCCACGAAGGCGATGGACACGACCCGTCCGGTGCTCGACGCGTCGGGCTACGCGCACCGCGTGTTCGAGACCGACGTCTACGACTCGCACAACTACGACCAGGACCCGGCCACGTTCAGCGCGACGCTCGGGATGCTCGATCCCACGACGCGGACGGCGTTCACCAACACCGAGGACGACGGCGACCGCCACGTGGAGGGCGCTCGCCCGTGGAGCCTGCCGTACAACGGTCAGCCCTACTTCTGCAGCGAGTTCGGCGGCATCTGGTGGAACGCCGAGGCCGCTGCGGCCGCCGATGCCCCTGAGCAATCAGGCACGACGTCGTGGGGCTACGGGGAGCGGGTCCGCTCCCTCGACGAGTTCTACGCCCGCTTCGAGGGGCTCGTGACCGCGCTCCTCGGCAACGAGCACATGTTCGGGTACTGCTACACGCAGCTCACCGACGTGTTCCAGGAGCAGAACGGCGTGTACGACTTCGCCCGCGGACAGAAGTTCGACATCGAACGCCTCCACGAGATCCAGACCCGGCTCGCCGCAATCGAGGCAGCTGCTCGTCCCTGAACCGCCCCGACCGGCAGGCGTGTGCAGCCACGTCTGTCACTACAACGATGTACCACTTCACGAAGGAGTGAACCCGAATGTCCCCCCTCTCCCGCCGGCAGTTGCTGGTCGGCGGCGCATCGATCCTCGGCGGCGCGGTGCTCGCCGGCGGCCTCACCGGCTGCGCGACCGGATCGACCGCCGCCTCCGGCGCCGACCGACTCCAGTTCTGGCACCTGCTGACCGGCGGTGACGGGGCGAAGATGGCCGACCTCGTCAAACGTGCCGACGCAGCGACCGGAGTCGCCGCCCAGCAGACGGTCCTCGCCTGGGGAACGCCCTACTACACGAAGCTCGCGATGGCGAGCGTCGGGGGCCGTGCGCCGGACCTCGCGATCATGCACGCGAGCCGCCTCGAGGGCTACGCGCCCGGTGGTCTCCTCGACACGTGGGACGACGACCTGCTCGCCGAGTTCGGCATCCGTGAGTCGGACTACCCCGCGGCTGTCTGGAAGAAGACCTTCGTCGACGGGAAGCACTACGCGGTGGCCCTCGACGCCCACCCGTTCGTGCAGTTCTACAACACGGACATCCTCGACAAGGCCGGGGCGCTCGGCAGCGACGGCCGTATCGTGGACATCTCGAGCCCGGAGCAGTTGCTCGAGGTCGGTCGTGCGATCAAGGGGGTCACGAAGACCCACGGCATCTCGTACGGGTACCTCAACGACGGCGCCAACCTGTGGCGGATGCTCTACACGCTCTACCGGCAGCAGGGTGCCACGATGGTGTTCACGCCGGGCAAGAAGGCCGAGTACGAGAAGGACGCGGCGATGGCCGCGCTCGACTTCATGAAGAAGATGCTCGACGGCGACATCGCGGCGAACGCGGCCGACGGTGGCACCGCCCTCGCCGAGTTCGTCTCGAAGAAGTCCGGGATCATGTTCACCGGCGTCTGGGACACCCCGTCGATGAAGGACGCGAAGCTCCCGTTCGACGCCCGGCCGATCCCGACGATGTACTCCGAGCCAGCGGCCTACGCCGACTCGCACACCTTCGTGCTCCCGCACCAGAACGTCGTCGACGAGCAGAAGCGCCGTGACGCGCACGAGTTCGTCGCCGCGATCGTCAAGCGGTCGCTCAGTTGGGCGCAGGCGGGGCACATCCCGGCGTACAACCCGGTCACCGACAGCGCCGAGTACAAGAAGCTGCTGCCCCAGGCGCACTACGCGGGCGCCGCGGACATCGCGAACTACGACCCGCAGGCGTGGTTCACCGGCGCCGGCAGCGACTTCCAGACCGCGGTCGGGAACGCGTTGCAGGGCGTGCTGCTCGGCCAGACCAAGCCCGAAGCCGGATGGGACCAGCTGATGGGCGTCGTGAACAAGAAGCTCTCCGAGCCGAACCCGGCCGGCTGACGGACGAAGGAGTCCAGAACATCGTGGCATCAGCAACCGCAGGTCCGACCCCGCACGCAGTCAGTGCCGGGGAGCGCGACGCGTCCCGTGCCAGGGGCCGGACCGTCAAGCGCAAGCGCGACAACCGCGCGGGGTGGGCGTTCGTCGCCCCCTTCGTCGTGTTCTTCGTCGCGTTCCTCGTCGTCCCCATCGTCTGGGGCCTCTACCTCAGCTTCACCGCCACCAGCCTCACCGGTGCCGGCAACCACCTCGTCGGCTTCGCGAACTACTTCGAGGCCTTCGGGGATGCCGACATGTGGCGCTCGATGGGCAACACCGTCTGGTTCACCGTCCTGTCGACGATCCCGCTCGTGGTCGTCGCCCTCGCGATGGCGCTCCTGGTGAACACCGGCCTGCCGGGACAGTGGCTCTGGCGACTGTCCTTCTTCATGCCGTACCTGCTCGCGTCGACCGTCGTCTCGCAGATCTTCCTGTGGCTGTTCAACCCGCAACTCGGGCTGTTCAACCATCTGTCGACCTCGATCGGACTCCCGGCGAGCAACTGGCTCAACGACCAGAACATCGCGATGTACGCCGTCGTCGGCACCACGGTCTGGTGGACCGTCGGTTTCAACTTCCTGCTGTACCTGGCCGCCCTGCAGAACATCCCGGAGTCGCAGTACGAAGCGGCGTCGCTGGACGGAGCCGGCACCTGGCGGAAGCTCTGGTCGATCACGCTCCCGCAGCTGCGCGGCACGACCGGACTCATCGTCGTCCTGCAGATCCTGGCGTCCCTCAAGGTGTTCGACCAGATCTACCAGATGACCACCGGCGGACCGAACGGCTCCACCCGGCCGATCGTCGAGTACATCTTCGAGTCCGGGTTCACCGGGTACCGCTTCGGCTACTCGTCCGCGATCTCGTACATCTTCTTCGCGATGATCGTCATCATCTCGATCGCACAGTTCACCGCCGGGCGTCGTGGTGACGCCATCGCCCGTGCCGATCGGGCCGACGCGCGTCGCAAGCGCGCCGCCGTCCGTGCCGCCACGAAGGGACAGGCAGCATGAGCACCGCCACCATCGACCCGCAGTCGCTCCAGACGAGCACCCCCACGACGACCGTCCGGGTCAGGACCACGAAGCACCACGGGCCGAAGTGGGGGCCCGCACGTATCGGTGCGCTCGTCGTCCTGATCGTGCTGGCGGTTAGCTGGCTGCTGCCGATCCTCTGGGCGATCGACACCTCGCTGAAGTCCGAGACCGACGCTGCGGCCGCGCAGCAGTCCTGGATCCCGGCCGGTGGCTTCACGATCGATGCCTACGTCAAGGTGCTGACCCAGGGGCAGATCCCGGTCTGGATCTGGAACTCGCTGTTCACGTCCGTCGTCGTCACCCTCGTCACCGTGATCCTGTCGACGCTGGCGGCGTACGCGTTCAGCCGCCTCGACTTCTCCGGTCGGAAGTGGCTCTACGCCGCGATCATCGGCTCGATCATGGTGCCGCCGCAGGTGCTGATCATCCCGCTGTTCTACGAGATGCTGGCGATGAACCTCGTCGACACCTACCTCGGCATCATCCTGCCGCAGGTGATCGCGCCGGCCATGGTGTTCATCCTCAAGCAGTTCTTCGACCAGATCCCGGTCGAGCTCGAGGAAGCGGCGCGCGTCGACGGAGCCGGGCGCCTCCGGGTGTTCTTCACGATCGTGCTGCCCCTGTCGCGACCGATCCTGGCCGCCGTGGCGATCTTCGTGTTCATCGGGGCGTGGAACAACTTCCTCTGGCCGTTCCTCGTGACGAACCAGGCGAACCTGATGACGCTGCCCGTGGGGCTGCAGACCGTGAAGAGCGCGTTCGGCATCCAGTACGCACAGAACATGGCGACGGCGATGCTCGCGGCTGCGCCGCTCATCATCGTGTTCCTGTTCTTCCAGCGGCAGATCATCAAGGGCATCGCGACCACCGGATTCGGTGGGCAGTGACGTCCTGAACCGGCTTCACGACGGACGGGAGGCTCCCCACCGGTCACGGCCGACCCGCCGCTGGCGCGTCGGTCCGGAACCGGCCGGTGTGGGCCCAGGGGCCAGCTGGCACCGTGCCTCCCGTCCGTCTCGCTCAGCGCACCATGAGCACGATCCGGCCGAAGACGCTCCCGGCGTCCATCCGTCGGTGCGCGTCGACGACGGCGTCGAGCGGCAGGAAGGCCTCGACGACCGGCGTCGGTCCTCCGGCGCCGGCAGTGGCGAGGAGTGCGGCGCGGGCGTCGTTGCGCTCGGCACGAGGCACGGTGTCGAGACTGAACGTCGCGAACGAGAGCGACCGCTGGAACAGTCGCATGAGCGTCATGCCGAAGTCGGCCGGCGGGTAGCCGCCCACCACCCCGATCGAGACCGCGCGCCCGTTCGCCGCGAGCAGCTCGAGGAACGACGGCAGGTCGGGGCCCCCGACGACGTCGATCAGGACGTCGAAGGCCGACGGAGCCGGGCCGTCGTCCAGGGGGTGGCCGGAGCGGTCGAGGACGTGGGTGGCACCGAGGTCCAGCAGTCGCCGGCCCCGTTCGGGCGACGACGTGGTGACCGCGATGGTCGTGGCGCCGGCCTGCGCGGCGAGCTGGACGGCCGCGATCCCGAGGCTGCCGCCCGCGCCACGGACCAGGACCGATTCGCCTGCCGTCAGACGTGCGTGCCGGAGCGCGAAGTGCGCGACCGTCGCGGCGCTGCCGACCGCGACCGCATCGACGGCGGACAGGTCGTCCGGGAGTACCGAGACGTCCTCGAGCCGGGCCACGGCCAGCTCGGCGTACGCCCCGCTGGTGCCCGTGAAGCCCCACACCCGTCGGCCGATCCATGCGCCGTCGACGCCGTGGCCGACCGCGGTGACGGTCCCCGCGACCTCGCTGCCCGGGATCATCCCGACCGGGAACGAGCTCCCGAGGGTCCCGCGGCGGATCACCGCGTCGACCCCGCCGACCCCGATCGCCTCGACCTCGATCAGCACCGAGCCGGTTCCGGCGACGGGGTCCGGGTGCTCCGAGACGACGAGGCCCTCCGCCGGCCCGTACTCCTCGATCGACACTGCGCGCACGACGTCCTCCTCATGTTCTGCCGGCACCAGTCGGTCGGCGCGATCGACGGTAGTGGACGCGGGCGTCCACTTCCGTAGAGTGAGAGACGTGCCTGCCCCGATGCCTCACTTGCGCTCCGACGCGCTCGACAACCGCGACCGCCTGCTCGACGCGGCCAGGACGCTGTTCGACGAGGTCGGTCTCGGGGTGACGATGCGCGAGGTCGCACGACGCGCTGGAGTGGGGCCGGCGACGCTGTACCGACGGTTCCCGACGAAACAGGACCTGGTCGGCGCGGCGTTCGCCGAGGAGCTCCGGGAGTGCCGTGCGATCGTCGAACGCGGGGCGGCCGACCCGGATCCGTGGCGTGGGCTCCGGTCCGTGGTCGTCGACTCGAGCGAGCTGAACGCGAGGAACCACGCGTTCGTCGAGGCGTTCACGAACGACTTCCCCGACGCCGTCGACTTCGCTCGCCACCGGGCCGAACTGCTGCGGATCCTCGCGGGCCTCGCGCGACGGGCGCAGGCGGCCGGTGCGCTCCGCGTGGACTTCGTCCTCGACGACCTCGTCCTGGTGCTGCTCGCCGGACGGGGTGTGTCGCGCGCGCCAGCTGCGCAGCGGCTCGCGGCGGCGCGGCGCTTCGCCGTCATCGCGGTCGACGGCCTCCGCGCGGCGACCAGCTGACGGACGGGAGGCTCCCCACCAACCGGCCACGAGCCTCCCGTCCGTCAGTGGGTGGAGTGAGCCGGTCCGCGCAGCCGGCCGATGCCGGTCACGACCGTGACCACGACCAGGCCGAGGGCCAGGCCGGCCACGGCCGACAGCGCGGTGTCGACGGTCCAGGTGACGACCGGGCCGGCGGCCTCGATCGCGTGCTCGACGGCGTGCAGGACGTCGAGCGGGCCGTGCCAGAAGGTCTCGGCGAGGTTCGCGATCACCAGGTGACCACCCACCCACAGCATGGCGACGGTGCCGACGATGCTGATCACGCGGAAGACGGCCGGCATCGCGGCGACGATCCTGGCGCCGAGTCGCCGGGTGCGACGGGCCGGGCTCTTCATCATCTGGAGGCCGACGTCGTCGACCTTCACGAGCAGCGCGACGGCACCGTAGACGACCCCCGTCATCGCGAGGGCGATCACCGCGAGCGCGCCGAGCGTCGCCCAGAACCCGAGGCCGGTGTCGAGGCTCGCCAGAGCGATGAGCATGATCTCGGTGCTCAGGATGAGGTCGGTCCGGATCGCGCCGAACACCAGCTTGGGCTCGGTCGTCGTCTCCGCGGCACCGCTCTCGTGGTGGAAGCCGAACCACTCCATGACCTTCTCGGCGCCCTCGAAGCACAGGTACGTGCCGCCGAGGACGAGCAGCCACGGCAGCACCCACGGGGCGAACGCCGTGAGCAGGAGCGCCAGGGGGATGATGATGACGAACTTGTTGAAGAGGCTGCCGAGGGCGATCCGCCCGACGACCGGCAGTTCGCGCGCTGGTTCGAGGCCCTGCACGTACTGCGGGGTCACCGCGGCGTCGTCGATCACGACGCCGGCGGTCTTCGCGCTGGCCTTGAGGGCGGCCGACAGGATGTCGTCGACGACGGCGAGCAGGCCGACTGACATGCGTGGTCCTCCTGGGGATCGTGGCTGTCGGGACGCTCAGACTACTGGCGTTCGCGCACTCCCAGCGACCGCACGGGATCAGCACTGTCGGAGAGTCGGTTCAACAGTGTTGAATTCGAGTGCCACCAAGCAACGACGCTCGTCGACCGACCGGGCCGGACCTGTGGTGGTGACGAAGGGAAACGCACATGTCCGCACCGCTCACCGGCTCCTCCACCGTCGGCACGTGGCTCGACGACCCCACCGGGGGAGCCCTGCTCCGCGACCTGCTCGCGCCGGCCGGCCTCGACCCGGAGGTCCTGACGCCCGCCCGCGGCATGGCGCTGAACCAGCTCGTCGTGCTGTCCGGCGGGCAGCTGCCGCAATCGGCCGTCGACGACCTCGTCCGGGCTGCGAACGGTGGTGAGATGCCTGAATCCACCGAGGACGCGGGCTGGACCGAGCAGGTCACCGCAGGCCGGTTCGCGGGCAAGACCGTCGTCGTGACCGGCGCAGCGTCCGGGATCGGGCGCGCGACCGCCTCCCGCATCGTCCGCGAAGGTGGCCGGGTCGTCGCCGTCGACGTCTCAGTCGACCGCCTCGCGGAGTTCGCGGCCAGCACGGGCGGCGGTGCATCGGCCGCCGGCGGCGCGGTCGTCACCGTCACCGGGGACATCACGAAGCAGGAGGACATCGACGCGATCGTCGCCGCCGCTGGAGACCGGATCGACGCGCTCGCCAACGTCGCCGGCATCAACGACGACTTCTCGCCCCTCCACGAGACCTCCGACGCCACGTGGGACCGGGTCATCGGCATCAACCTCACCGGCGGGTTCAAGCTCTCGCGGGCGGTCCTGCCCGTGATGCTCGCCGCCGGGAAGGGCGCGATCGTGAACGTCGCCTCCGAGGCCGGGCTCCGCGGGAACGCGTCGGGCAACGCCTACACGGTGTCGAAGCACGGCGTGATCGGCCTGACCAGGAGCGCCGCGTTCATGTACGCGCAGCAGGGCATCCGGGTGAACGCAGTGGCCCCCGGCGGTGTCGCGACGGGCATCCCGATGCCGGCGCACGTGTCGGAGGTCGGTGCGGCACGCCTCGGCCCGTTCCAGGCGGCGATCCCCTCGCTCGCCACGGCGGAGCAGCTGGCCGCGTCGATCACGTTCCTGCTGAGCGACGACGCCGTGAACATCAACGGCGCGGTCCTCGCCTCCGACGGCGGCTGGTCCGTCCAGTAGCCCAGACGCGACTCACGCGGGGTCGATCAGCTCCTGCAAGAGCCGGCCGTACTTCGCGACGACCTGGTCGTGGTCGGCGGCGAGCAGCGTCTCGTCGCCGACCACCCAGAGCGCGTAGAGCAGCCCGCCGACCAGGCCGGCGGCGAGCGACGCGCGGAGGTCCGCGTCGGCGCCGATCAGTCGAGCCCGGAGCGGTCCCACGAAGGCGAGCTCGTGCTGCCGACGGAGCTCCTCGTTGATGCTGTCCGAGTCCGCCGCGCGCAGCATCGCGAGGAAGGTCGAGCGCACCTGGGGCCCGGCGTCGAGCACGAACCGGATGAAGCGTTCCCCGAGCGAGTCGAGTGGACCCTCCGAGATCGGGTGCTGCGGCCCGACGGACTCCAGGACGGCCAGGAACAGGCCGTCCTTCGAGCCGAAGTGGTGGATCACGAGTGCCGCGTCGGCGTCGGCCGCGCGGCCGATGTCGCGGAGTGACGTCCCCGCGTAGCCCCGGTCCACGAACAGCGTCGAGGCCGCGGCCAGGATGGCCGCCCGCTTGGTGGTCCGCGCATCCGTCACGTCGCGAGCATAGCCAGCCACGTCGCGGACGGGAGGTTCGGTGCGGGCCGGCACCGTGCCTCCCGTACGTCGGGTGCTCACGTTCCCCGCTGCTGGTCGCGTTCCCGCTCGCGCTCTGCGATGCGCTCGGCCGCGCGCTCGAGGCGACGGGCTTCGGTCCGCCGGTCCTCGCGCCGGACCCAGCGGATCGCCGCGGTCAGGAGCGGGACGAACACCGCCGCCCCGACGACGAGGACGATCGTCCACGTCCGGGCGTCGTCGACGAGCGCGGTGCGGATCCGGTCGCTGCGGACGCGAGGCTCGTCCGGGTGCGCCGGGTCGACCATCAGTTGGACGCGTTGCCCGACCCGGTAGACGCCTGCCTCGTCCGCGGAGTCGTTGTCCAGGCGCGTCGACGTGGTCACGCCGTCGATGCGGGTCCTGACGGTCGGGGTGTACTCGGTCCAGTCCGGGTCGCCGACGTGCCGCGTCTCGCGGATGTCGGTGACCAGAGCGGAGACGGTCCGGCCCTCGTCGCGCAGCTGGGTGTCGTGGTGCAGCGCGACGTACTTGCCGGGGGTCGCGAACAGTGCGCAGAAGACCGTCAGCCCGCTCGCGAGGATGAGCAGTCCGGCCAGCAGGAACCAGGCCAGGAGCGCGAGCCCCTTGCGGTCCTCGCGCGGCATCGTCCTGATCCACGTCCAGGCGCTGCGGGTGCGGTCGAACGGCCGTCGCCTGGCGCGTGGCCCCACGTGCGTCATCGGTGTTCCCCCCTCTCTGCGAGGATATCGGTGACCACGAGGGGGAACGGTGGCCGGACGACACGGGTACTCGAAGACGGGGCTGGAGAACCGCCGCCGGGAGTGGGTGCGTCAGCACCCGCGGCGTGCCTGGGTGTGGTGGTGGCTCACGTTCCTGCTGGTCTTCGTGCCGCTGCTGTCCGTGCCGGTGTTCGTCTTCGGCCTGCCGGTCTACGACCGCACGCATCCCGTCACGCTCGACTGCGCGGTGGACGGGGCGGCCGTCGGCATCACGACCGGCCGGTACTCGCACTCGCCGTTCGTGCGGTTTTCCTCGCCGGACTGCGGCGACCTCACGCTGTTCCGCGGTGTCACGCGGGACAACCAGGACGACATCGCGGCCGACGTCGAGCAGGGCAAGCGCTACCGGGTCACCGTGGGTGGCGGGTCGTACGAGTTGCGTGCGTTCATCCGCGTGCTGAAGCTCCGGCCGGAGATCGTGCGGTACGAGCGGATCGACTGAGGCTCAGTCGCGCAGCAGTGCCGCGACCGCCTCGACGACGACCGTGCGGCGCCGCGCGACGTCGACGTCACGCATCAGCGCGCCGTACTCGGGGGTGCTGCCGCTCCAGAACGCGGCGGTGTGGATCACGAGGCCGAGCAGCTCCGTCGCGGTGAAGCGGGTCGGGAGTCTGCCGTCCCGCTGTGCTCCTTCGATCGCCGCGACCTTGCCGGCGTTGCTCCTGGCGGCCGCCTCGATGACGCTGTCCTCGCCCCGCTCGAGCCGGTACCACGTCGCGAGACGCTGCACCCACGGGCGTCGGAGGTACGAGTCGTGCAGCCGCCCCGCGTACTCGGGGAGGTCGTCCGCGTCGATCTGCACCTCGTCGAGCGTCGCCGCGACCATGTCGTCGAACACCGCGTCGAACAGCAGCTCCTTGCTGCCGAAGTAGTGGTAGATCTGCGCCTTGTTGCTCGACGCGACCGCAGCGATGCGGTCGACGCGGGCACCGGCGATCCCGACGGCGGCGAACTCGTCGCGCGCGGCGAGCAGGAGTCGGGAGCGGGTCGCCTCGGCGTCACGGGGCATCGGCGATGTCATGCGGTGAGGCTATCAACCACCTGGTTGACAACGCTGCGTTCCGGGTGTTTCATCAATGCTAACCAACCAGTTAGTCAGAAGATCGCCATGACCGTCTTCCTCATCACCGGCGCCTCGCGCGGCCTCGGCCGCGCCGTGGTCACCGCCGCGCTCGCCGCGGGGCACCAGGTCGTCGCCGGCGTCCGCGATCCCGCGGCGCTGGATGACCTCACCGACCCGGCGCTCGTCCCCGTCGCGCTCGACGTCACCGATCCGGCGGCTGCCGAACGGGCCGTCGCCACCGCCGTCGATCGCTTCGGGCGACTCGATGTCGTCGTGAACAACGCCGGGTACGCCAACATGGGCAGCATCGAGGACGTCGACCCCGACGACTTCCGTGCCCAGGTCGAGACGAACCTGTTCGGTGTGGTGAACGTCACCCGCGCGGCCCTGCCGGTCACGCGCGAACAGGGGAGTGGAAACATCGTCCAGGTGTCCTCCGTCGGCGGCCGGCTCGCGACGCCGGGGCTCGCCGCCTACCAGTCGGCGAAGTGGGCCGTCGGCGGGTTCTCGTCGGTCCTCGCGGCCGAGGTCGCACCGCTCGGCATCCACGTCACGGTGCTCGAGCCGGGTGGGATGCGGACCGACTGGGCCGGGTCGTCGATGCGGGTCGACCCCGTGCGGCCCGCGTACGAACCCACCGTCGGGGCGGTCATCCGCGCGCACGGATCCGGGCTGATCGGTGCGAGCGACCCGGCGAAGGTGGCGGACCTGGTACTGCGCGTGGCCGCGATGGACGAGCCGCCGCTCCGGTTGCTCGTCGGGCCGGACGCTTGGCCGCTCGCCACCGCGGCCGGCAGAGACCTGCTCGCCGAGGATGAGCGGTGGCGCGACCTCAGCCTGTCGACCGCCGCCGACGACGTGCACGAGGGGCAGCTCGACCCGCTCGCGAACGCTTGATCGAGCTGTGGGGGTGTACAGGCTGATCCGTTTTTAGGTTAGGCTTACCTTGCCCGGCGGTCGCGACCCGATCCGCGGTCGCGCGCCGGAACCAACCGCCCCACGACACTGTGCGCGCTCGACCGCGCCCAGGAAGGACCTCCCGTGCGCCCGCTCCGCCCCCTCGCCATCGTCGCAGCCGCGGCAGCAGTCATGCTGACCGCCGCGTGCAGCTCCACGCCGTCCACCGACAGCACCGCAGCAGCCGAATCCGACGGCGCGTTCCCGGTCACGATCGAGCACGCGCTCGGCACGACGACCATCGACGCGAAGCCGAAGCGGGTCGCGACAGTGCAGTGGGAGAACCAGGAGGTGCCGCTCGCACTCGGTGTCGTTCCGGTCGGCATGGCGGCGGCGAACTTCGGCGACGACGACGGCGACGGAGTGCTCCCGTGGGTCACGGAGAAGCTCGAGGAGCTCGACGCGAAGACCCCGGTGCTGTTCGACGAGACGGACGGCATCGACTTCGAGGCCGTCGCCGACACGGAGCCCGACGTCATCCTGGCGCCGTACTCAGGCCTCACCGAGGACGACTACGAGACCCTCAGCGAGATCGCGCCGACCGTGGCATTCCCCGAGGCGGCGTGGGCGACGAACTGGCGCGAGTCGATCGAGCTGAGCGCGAAGGCGCTCGGCCTGGCGGACGAGGGCGACCAGCTCGTCGACGACATCGAGGGCGAGATCGACGCCGCCGTCGCCGAGTACCCGCAGCTGGCGGGCAAGAAGACGATGTTCCTGACCCACGTCGACGAGAGCGACCTCAGCAAGGTCAGCTTCTACACGACGAAGGACACCCGAGCGCTCTTCTTCCAGGACCTCGGGCTCGACGCCCCGAAGTCCATCGCCGAGGCGTCCAAGGGCAAGGAGTTCTCCAAGACGATCAGCGCCGAGAAGGTCGACACCTTCGACGACGTCGACGTCATCGTGACCTACGGCGACGACTCCCTCGTGCAGACGCTCGAGTCCGACCCGCTGCTGTCGAAGATGCCGGCCGTGGCGAACAAGGCGATCGTGGCGCTGCCCTCGAGCGACCCGATCGGCACAGCGGCGAACCCGACGCCCCTCGCGATCTCGTGGGTCCTCGACGACTACGTGAAGATGCTGGCGGACGCCGCCGACAAGGCATAGGTGGCAGTCGTCCGCGCCGACTGGCCCCGCGCACGGCCGAGGAAGCGGCCGGTGTGGCTCGTGCTGAGCCTCGCCGTGCTGGCGGCGCTGGTCCTGCTGTCCGTGACGGTCGGCGCCCGCGCCGTCAGCGCGGACGAGGTGTTCGCCGGGCTGACCGGCAACGCGCGCACCGTGGGGGAGGCCGCGGTGGGGGTGCGTCTGCCACGTACCGTGCTCGCGGTGGTGATCGGAGCCTCCCTCGCGTTGGCCGGGACCGTCATGCAGGGCGTGACCCGCAACCCGCTCGCCGACCCGGGGATCCTCGGCGTCAACACCGGAGCATCGCTCGCGGTGGTGACCGGCATGGCGTGGTTCGGCCTGTCCGCCGCGGTCAGCACCATGTGGGTCGCGGTGGCGGGAGCCGCGGTCGCCGCCGTGTTCGTCTACGTCGTCGGCTCGCTCGGTCGCGGGGGCGCGACTCCGCTCAAGCTCGCACTCGCGGGAGCCGCGTCCTCTGCGGCGTTCGCGTCCCTGGTGACCGCGGTGTCCCTGCCGCGCGGCGACATCGCCGAGGGCGTCCGGTCGTGGCAGATCGGCGGCGTCGGTGGTGCGACGTTCGACCGCATCGTGCAGGTGCTGCCGTTCCTGGTCGTCGGCGCGCTGCTCTGCGCCGCCACCGCCAAGGGGCTCAACACGCTCGCGCTCGGTGACGAACTCGCCGCCGGCCTGGGGGAGCGGGTCGCGATCACCCGTGCCGTCGCCGCGACCGGCGCGGTGCTCCTCTGCGGTGCCGCCACGGCGGTCGCCGGACCGATCGGGTTCGTCGGGCTCGTCGTCCCGCACGCGTACCGGTTGCTCGTCGGGACCGACCACCGGTGGTTGCTGCCGTTCTCGGCGGTGGGCGGCGCGGTGCTGCTCGTCGCGGCGGACGTCGTCGGACGGGTGATCGCCCGCCCGGAGGAGATCGACGTCGGCATCGTGACGGCGATCGTCGGCGCCCCGGTGTTCATCGCGATCATCCGTCGGAAGAAGGTGCGGACACTGTGAGCGTCTCGGTCCCCACCGCTGGTGTCGTCCGCGCGGTGCGTCGTCGCCGCGCGGCCCGAGCCGGCGTCGTCATCGGTGCGCTCGTCGCGCTCGTGCTGGTCGCGTTCACGGCCTCGCTCGTCGTCGGCGAACGCTGGTACCCCCTCGACGACGTCGTGCGCGTGGTCGCCGGGCAGGACGTCCCCGGCGCCTCGTTCACCGTCGGCCGGCTCCGCCTACCTCGTGCCGCGATGGGCGCGGTCACCGGGTTCTCGTTCGGGCTCGCCGGTGTCGCGATCCAGACCATGCTCCGCAACCCGCTCGCGAGCCCCGACGTGATCGGCATCAGCTCCGGCGCGAGCGCTGCAGCCGCGTTCGCGATCGTCACGCTCGGTCTCGGCGGGACCGCCGTCTCGGCATTCGCGATCGTCGCGGCCCTCGGCGTCGCGGTCGCCGTCTACCTGCTGTCGTACCGCGGCGGTGTCGCGGGCACACGGCTCATCCTGATCGGCATCGGCGTGGCAGCGATGCTCGAGTCCGTCACGGCGTACGTGCTGTCGCGCGCGGCACAGTGGGACCTGCAGGAGGCGACGCGGTGGCTGACCGGCAGTCTCAACGGCGCCGATTGGGAGGCCGTGGTGCCGTCCGCCGTCGCCCTCGCGATCCTGGGACCCGTGCTCCTCGGACAGGGACGGAACCTCGGCGCGCTGCGGTTGGGCGACGACGCGGCGTCCGCCCAGGGCGTCCGCGTCGAGCGGACCCGGGTGCTCGTGATCGTCGCCGCCGTCGGGCTGGTCGCGTTCGCCACCGCGGCGTCGGGGCCGATCGCGTTCGTCGCGTTCCTGTCCGGGCCGATCGCCGGGCGCCTCGTCGGAGCCGGGACGTCACCGCTCGTGCCCGCCGGGCTCGTCGGTGCCGCGCTGGTGCTCGTCGCGGACCTGGTCGGCCAGAACGCCCTGGGCGTCCGCTACCCGGTCGGCGTCGTCACCGGCGTGCTCGGCTCGCCGTACCTCGTGTACCTCATCATCCGCACCAACCGCAGGGGGACCTCGCTGTGACCACCGCCCACGAGCTCCGGACCACGTCCCTGACGCTGGGGTACGACGACCGCATCGTGATCGATGACCTGTCGCTCGACGTGCCCGCCGGCCGGATCACCGCGATCGTCGGGGCGAACGCCTGCGGCAAGTCGACGCTGCTCCGGTCGATGTCGCGGCTGCTGCGGCCGTCAGGCGGCCAGGTGCTGCTCGACGGCCGAGCCGTTCACGACACCCCCGCGCGCGAGCTCGCCCGGACGCTCGGGCTGCTCCCGCAGTCGCCGATCGTGCCGGAGGGGATCACCGTTGCCGACCTCGTCGGCCGCGGGCGACACCCGCACCAGCGGGCGTTCCAGCGCTGGAGCCGGGCGGACGACGAGGCCGTCGGCGCGGCACTCGACGTCACCGGCACCGCGGCGTTGGCTGATCGGGACGTCGACGAGCTGTCCGGCGGGCAGCGCCAGCGCGTCTGGATCGCCATGGCGCTCGCACAGGAGACCGACGTGCTCCTGCTCGACGAGCCCACGACCTACCTGGATGTCGCGCACCAGGTGGAGGTGCTCGATCTGCTCCGCGACCTCAACCTGCGGAACGGCACCACGATCGTCATGGTGCTGCACGACCTGAACCTGGCTGCCCGGTACTCCGACCACCTCGTCGCGCTCGCCCGCGGGACCGTCGCCGCTGCCGGTGCGCCCGTCCACGTGCTCACCGAGGAGACCGTGCGCACGGTGTTCGGACTCGACAGCGTCATCACGACGGACCCGGTTTCGGGCTCCCCGCTGATGGTGCCGATCGGGCGGCACCACTCGGCTCCTCGGTCCTGATCGCTACCAGCCCATCGTCCCCGGTTCGCCCTTGAAGGGGCCGACCACCCGGGACGTGATCCAGCCGCCGTAGAAGTCGCCCGCCTGTGCGCGGACCCGCTCGCCGGCGACCTCGCAGGAGTCCATCCGGGACGGGTACACCGCCACCCGGTCGAGCAGCTCGGCGTACCCGGGCTCCGGCGACGGGTAGGTCCATCCGGCGCGGGGGACGGTCGTGTCGCCGCCGTGCACGTCGAAGTACGCCGCGCGGCCCTTGTACTCGCACATGCTCGAGCCGGTCGTGCGGGTCAGGGCGCCGTCCGCGAAGTCGGTCACGGGAACGTAGTACACCGGCGGGTGACTCGTCTCGAGGACGCGCACGGCACTCGTGGTGTCCGCGACGACCGCGCCGCCGAGCCTGATGACGACCCGGTCGGACACGGGTTCGACCCTCGGTGGACGCGGGTAGTCCCAGACGGACTCCTGGCCGGGGCCCGGCGTGATCGGGGTGGGGTGCTGCATGACTCGGTGTCCTTCCCAGCGTCGGACGAGAACGCCACCGACGATACCCCTGGCGCCAACGCGCTCTGGTGCGTCCGCGAGCATCGTCGTAGGCTGGCCGCACAGCTGCCCCAGACCCCGGCCGCCGTACCAGTTCTGCCTGCCCCGACGCTCGTCGGTGCGTCAGGACCGGCCGCCGAGGGCCCCTGATCCGCTCTCGGTCGGTCGACTCCGTGGTGACACCGGGGCGACGCACTCCCCACCGCACCACGGCAGGTCGCACCGTGTCGACGGCGACACTGGATGCGACCGGGTCGGCGGAGTCTCGTACCCGACGAGGCCCCGCCGACCTCTCCGGACCGAGTCTCGCGCTCAGCGACAGATCACGGCGTGGACCGCGCGAGGACTGTCGCCCAGCGCGAAACTCGGGCCGACGGGCCGACGGGCCGACGGGCCGACGGGCCGGCGTCCCGCGTCAGTCGAGGCAGAACTCGTTGCCCTCGACGTCCTGCATCACCAGGCACGACTCGTTCTCGTCGTCGGCCGGCAGCAACCGCACGCGCGTCGCCCCTCGCTCGACCAGGCGGGCCGCTTCGGCCTCGAGCACCGCGAGCCGTTCCTCGCCGACCAGCCCGGTGCCGACCCGCACGTCGAGGTGCACGCGGTTCTTCACGACCTTGCCCTCTGGCACCCGCTGGAAGTACAGCCGCGGGCCGACGCCGTTCGGGTCGCTCGCGGAGTCCTCGTCGGCGACGTACCCGAGCACGTCGGCCCAGAAGCGCGCGACGCGCGCCGGATCGGCGCAGTCGACGGTGACCTGGATCTCGCGGACGCTCGCCATCGCCTCACCCTGGCCAGCAGCCGGACGGGAGGCTCGTGGCGGCGCGGCCACGAGCCTCCCGTCCGCCCCGTGGCCGGGATCCGGGCCGCGCGACGACAGATGTGTGACCGTTGCGGGCATGCCCGCGAAATGGGGGTGTACATTGCGGCTTTCCGCACCTGAATGATTCTCCGCTTCTGTGAGAATGTGTACATGACGACACCCGAGTCGCCTCTGGGTGGCCAGTACCAAGCCCCCGTTGCGAACCCCAATCAGCCCTACCTTCCCGGTCAGCCTGGACCTCAGCGACCGCTTCCAGGCCCGAAGGGTCTGGCGCTCGCGGCGTTGCTCGTCGGCATCGCGGCGTTCCTCTTCGGCCTCATTCCCGTGTTCGGCGCGATCGTCGGCATCGTCGCGATCGTTCTCGCCGTGCTCGCACTGCGAGGGAAGCAGCCGAAGGGGCTCGCGGTGACCGGGCTCGTTCTCGGGGCGGTTGCGGTGTTGTCATCGATCGGAGTGACCCTCGGGATCGGCGCGGCGGTCGACCAGGCGTCGAACAAGCCTGCTGTGGCCGTGACCGAGGAGGCAGCTCCTCGGAACGATGAATCCGCAGCACCTGCGGCCGCTGCGACGACCGCACCGGAGCCGGAGGAGACGACGGCGCCCAAGGCGGATGTCCCCGCAGTCCCAGCGGACTTCGCATCTGCACTCATCAAGGCGGGTAGCTATGCGCATGACATGAACATGAGCAAAGCGGGGATCTACGACCAACTGACCTCGGAGTACGGCGAGAAGTTCTCGGCTGAAGCCGCGCAGTACGCGATCGACAACGTGCAGGCGGACTGGAACGCCAACGCGCTTGCGAAGGCGAAGTCCTATCAGGCGGATATGGCGATGTCGCCCGAGGCGATCCGTGATCAGCTGACGAGCTCATACGGCGAGAAGTTCACCCCTGAAGAAGCGGACTTCGCCATCCAGCACCTGAACGACTGAGCAACGGGACCGGGCAGGAGCGTCCAGCGCAACGAAAAACACCCCGCACCACGGATATCCGTGGCGCGGGGTGTTCTTCGTTGTGCGGCGACGAACAGTACAAGCGCAGCCGCACACAGCGGGCACGGGCCGTCAGCCGCCCGTCATGTGCGCGACGGTCCGCATGGCGGTGGCGAAGATCGTGAGCACCGGGTTGACGCCGCCGTTCGTCACGTGCACGGAGCCGTCCGTGACGCGGAGGTTGTCGTGTCCCCAGACCCGTCCGTACTCGTCGACGACCGAGTTCGTCGGGTCGGACCCCATGCGGAGCGTGCCGGCCTGGTGCTGCCCGCCGGACGGTCCGGTGGGGGTACCGCCGACCTCGACGGCCGTCGTGGCTCCGGCCGCACGGAGCCACGACGCGGCCAGCGCGCTCGTCGCGTCACGGGCACGGAGGTCCTCGGCGTGCACGGAGCCACTCAGCCGGGCGACCGGGATCCCGTGCCGGTCGACGACCCGGTCGTCCACGCGGACGCGGGAGTCGGCTGAGGTGACCTCCTGGATGGGGCCCATCAGCCGCATGGTCCGGCGGACGAGGTGCCGCATGCCGTCCGTCGACCCCCGGCCGGTGCGCGGCAGGAGCCCCGCGCCGACGAGGTACCGGTAGGTGTTCGACGGGGTCGCGACGAACTCGTTCGCGATCATCCCGCCGCCGACGATGCCGGCGTTGCCGTGCCGGCGGTCGGTGGTCGCGATCGAGGGTCCTGGCCCGACGAGGTCCTCGACGACGTCGTCGAACACCCCCGTCGCGCCGCCGTAGACGTGTCCCTGCAGGTGTCGCCCGACGAGGTCGTTGCCGTTGCCGATGCCGTTCGGCTCCCGGTCGCTCCGGCTGTTCAGCAGCAGGCGTGCGGACTCGATCGCACCGGCGGCGACGACGACCTCGGCGGCGTCGACGTCCTGCTGCCAGGGCTTCCCGTCGACCGTGCCGACGAGGGTGACGCCGACGACCCGTCCCCCCGCGTCGGTGCGGAGTCGGGCCGCCCGGGTCTCGAGGACGATCTGTGCCCGGCCGGTCGCGAAGGCCCGGGGCAGCATCGTGTTCTGCGAGCCGTTCTTCGCGTCGACGGGGCAGGCGAACCCGACGCACATCCCGCAGTTCGCGCAGGCCCCACGCCCGAGCCACGGCGTGCTGTTCACGAGGAGCGGGACGTGCACCGTCCCCAGACCGAGGTCCGTCGCGGCCGCCGCGAGTCGTTCGCGCGACGGCCCGGACCGCACCGGCGGCATCGGGAGCGGTCGGGAGCGGTGTCCGGACCAGCGGCCGTCGTCGGGCCCGCCGCTCACGCCGAGCTCCCACTCGGCACGCGTGTAGAACGGCTCGAGGTCGTCGTAGCCGATCGGCCAGTCCGCCAGCGCGCTGCCGTCCGGGACGCCGTACGTCGTCGCCATCCGGAAGTCGAGCGGCGCGAACCGCCAGGCCTGCGCACCGTAGACGCGGGTGCCGCCGCCAGCTGTGAACGCGTTGTTGTTCCACCCGGGGTCGGCGGGGCTGATGGGCAGGCGGGTGCGCCCGTCGTCCGCGACGCGGAGGTCGAGCGGGTCGGTCGGGCCGGACAGCGGCGCCAGACCCCAGTCGGAGCGGGGGTTCCGCAGGTGGTCGCGGGCGAGCGTCGCGGTGTCCGGCCACGCGCCCGCCTCGACCACGAGGACGCGCCGACCGGCCTCCGCCAAGCCGCACGCCGCGACGCCGCCGCCGGCACCCGAGCCGACGACGACGGCGTCGTACCGGGGTTCCAGCTCGGACGGGTGCACCGTCACCGGCCGGTCCGTCGGCACTGGGACGGGGAGGGGCCACCCGTCGAGGGGCTCCGGCTGCCAGTCCACCGCGGGCCACGACGCCGGATCGGCCCAGTGCCCACCGGCGACGAGCTCGGCGAACCAGTCCCAGTCGGTGCTCGCCGACCCGTGCTCGGCGACGTCGCGGAACCGCGCTGCCCACTCCGGGCGTTCCGGGAGCAGCGAACGGAGGAAGTCGACGCCGGCTGCCGAGGAGCCGGGGACCACCTCGTCCACGCGCTCCTGAAGTCGTGTCGCGGTTGCGTCGTCGAGCTGGGGATCCGGCACCGGGACTCCTTCGTCGTGGCGGTGATCGCCCTGTACGTCTACCACGGACGCGGCATGGGGTGTACTTTTTGAACGTGTTCGAAAATGATGACGCGCCGCTCCCCAAACGTGAACGCACCCGCGCCGCCATCCGCGCGGTCGCGATCCGGTCGCTGCGCGAGAAGGGCTACGACGCCACGACGATGCGGGGGATCGCCGAGGAGGCCGGGCTGTCGGTCGGCAACGCGTACTACCACTTCCCGACGAAGGACCACCTCGTCCAGGAGCTCTACGTGGACGTGCAGCACGAGCACGGAGCGGCCGCGCTCCCGCTGCTCGACACCACGGACGACCTCACAGCGCGCATCGGCATCGTCCTGCGCACCGGGCTCACGAACCTCGCCGGCTACCACGCGATCGCGCCGCAGTTCCTCGCCGCGGCGGTCGCACCGAACTCGCCGATCAATCCGCTCGCGGCGGAGTCGTCCGAGGCACGCGACCTCGTGCTCGACCTCTTCACGCAGGCCGTCGGCGGCGCCAGACAGCAGCTTCCGGGGCGCCTGGCCGAGGACCTCCCCTCGGCGCTGTGGATGGGGTACCTCCTGCTGGCGCTGTTCTGGACGTACGACACCTCCGACGCGCAGGCCCGGACGCACCGGCTCGTGGACGCCATGCTCCGTGTGCTCCGGTTCGCGCTCCCGATGCTCCGGATCCGGCCGTTCCGCGCCACCGTGACCGAGATCGTCGGCATCGTCGCGGGACGTGCGGCATGACCGGGGCGGCAAACCCGACGTGGTCGGACAGCTGGTGGCTCGTGCTCCGCGCGCTCGGGTGGCTGCTCGGCGTGACCCTCCCCGTCACCGTCGTGCTCGCGCTGTCGATCCCCGGTGCGCTTGAGGGGTGGGGGATGCAGCCCCAACCGTGGTGGCAGGCGATCGTCAACGTACTGCTGTGGATGCTCATGGTCGTCGCCCTGTCGTCGTTGCCCGCGGTGCTCGCAGCCGTCGTCGCGTGGCCGTTCACGATGCTGCTCGGACGGGCGATGCGCTCGGTGCGGTCCCGGACGCTGCACGTCGTCGCGACGTCGGCGCTCGCCGGGGTCCTCGCCGCGCTCCCGCTCGCGTTCCTGCCGGCGTACGTCCTGTTCGTCCCGATGTCGATCGCGGCGGGTGCTGCCGCCGCCCTCGCGCGGAACGGCGAGTTCCGTCGCGCCGACCGCCTGGCCGCGGCCGCCGCCGCAGCCGCACACGAGACCGACGAGACCGAGAGTGCGCCTGCTGGCTCATCCTGACCAGCGCCGCACACCGCGGCGAGGAGCGTGAGGGCCGCACGGCGACGACGTCGTGCACGAGGAGGACCCATGTACTTCCACGCTCAGACCTGGATCAACGAGATCCCCGCCGGAGACCCGGACCCCGCTGCCGCGAACGCACTGCAGGAGGGCCTCGGCGGTCAGTTCGGTGAGATGCGCACGATGATGCAGTACCTCTTCCAGGCGATGAACTTCCGCGGCCCGGCCGCGAAGCCGTACCGCGACCTCATCCAGGGGGTCGGGACCGAGGAGATCAGCCACGTCGAACTCATCGGGACGACGATCTCCCGGCTGCTCGACGGCGCACCCGGCTACTCGGGCAAGCTGACCGACCCGCTGGACACCCCGGGAGCGACGGGCGCGACGCCGCTGAACATCGCCCTCGACACCGGCAACATCCACCACTACCTCGTCGGTGCCCAGGGCGCGCTGCCGGTGGACGCCGCCGGCAACCCCTGGAGCGGCAGCTACGTCTACAACTCCGGCAACCTGCCGCTCGACCTGCTCTACAACCTGATGCTCGAGTCGACGGGGCGCCTGCAGAAGTGCCGCATCTACGAGATGACGGACAACCCGACCGCGCGCGCCACGCTCGCGTACCTGATCGTCCGCGACCAGGCCCACGAGAACGCCTACGCGAAGGCGCTCGAGTCGCTCGGCGTCGCGTGGAACTCCCTGCTGCCGATCCCGAAGACGAACGCCGAGCGGTTCCCGGAGGTCAAGACACTCGTCGACCTGGGCCTGCAGAGCAAGCAGTACAGCTTCGACCTCGACGGGGCGTCGGAGGCGGCGAAGATCTTCCGCGGGGCGTCGCCGTCCGGCGACGGCACCGACCTGGTGGCGGACGAGCAGGCGCCGAAGGGCGTGCCGTCCTTCATCGCCGACGAGCGGCTCGAGGAGTTCGCGCCGGGACTCGACGCCGACCTGCTGGCCCTCATCCAGCAGACGGCGGAGCTGGAACTCGACCAGGCCGAGACCAGCCTGTACGGCCCGGTGAGCTGACCGGAGACGGACGGGAGGCTCGTGGCGACACCGCCACGAGCCTCCCGTCCGTCATCTGCTCGCGCTGGTCGTGGTCCTCCCCGCTAGGTTTGGCCACATGACGAAGCGCGTGATGATCGTGGTCCGGCTGGTGCTCGCCGTGGCCGTCCTCGTCGCACAGGTCGCGCAGCTCAGCGTGTCGATCCGCCTCGACCTCGGCATCGTCAACTTCTTCTCGTACTTCACGAACCTCAGCAACACGATCGCCGCGGTGGTCTTCATCGTCGGCGCGGTCCGGCTCGCCCGCGGGGTGCCGGACACCCGCACGTGGAGCATCGTCCGGTTCTGCTCCGTCGTGAACATGGTCTTCGTCGGCCTGGTCTTCAACACCCTGCTCGCCGGCCTGGACCTCGGTCCGCTCATCCCGTGGGTGAACGTCACGCTGCACATGGTGATGCCCGCGATCGTCCTGATCGACTGGCTCGTGCTCCCGCCGACGGTCCGACTCGCGTGGCGGGACGCCTGGATCGGCCTCGTCTTCCCGGTCGTCTACAGCGTGTACTCGCTCATCCGCGGGCCGATCACCGGCTTCTACCCGTACCCCTTCTACAACCCGGCGGCGGTCGGCGGGGTCGGCGGACTGGTGCTGTACCTGCTCGCCCTGATCCTCGCGCTGGCCGTCCTGTCGGTCCTGCTGCTCGGGCTCGGGCGGATCACCGGTCGATACCGGAGCCGCGAACCGGGTACCGTACCAGGATGAGCTCCGAGACGACCAGCACCACCGAACCCACCGACGAGGGGCCCGTGGTGACGTTCGCCGACCTGGGGCTCAGCGACAACGTCCTCAAGGCCGTCAAGGAGATCGGGTACGAGACCCCCTCCGCGATCCAGGCCGCCACCATCCCGACGCTGCTCGAGGGGCGCGACGTCGTCGGCCTCGCGCAGACCGGTACCGGCAAGACCGCGGCCTTCGCGCTGCCCGTCCTGTCCCGCATGGAGTCGGGCTCGAAGCTGCCGCAGGCACTCGTGCTGTCCCCGACGCGCGAGCTCGCCCTGCAGGTCTGCGAGGCGTTCGAGCAGTACGCGTCGCACATGCGCGGCGTGCACGTCCTCCCGGTCTACGGCGGCCAGGCGTACGGCGTCCAGCTCTCCGCGCTCCGCCGTGGCGTCGACGTGGTCGTCGGCACGCCCGGGCGCATCATGGACCACATCGCCAAGGGCACGCTCGACCTGTCCGAGCTGAAGTACCTGGTGCTCGACGAGGCCGACGAGATGCTCAAGATGGGCTTCGCCGAGGACGTCGAGACGATCCTCGCCGAGACCCCGGACACCAAGCAGGTCGCGCTGTTCTCCGCGACGATGCCCGCGCAGATCCGGCGCATCTCGAAGCAGTACCTGAACGACCCGGCGGAGATCACCGTCAAGGCGAAGACGACCACGTCCGCCAACACGACGCAGCGCTACCTCATCGTGTCGTACGCGCAGAAGGTCGACGCGCTCACCCGCATCCTCGAGGTCGAGGACTTCGAGGGCCTCATCATCTTCGTGCGCACGAAGAGCGAGACCGAGAACCTCGCCGAGAAGCTCCGCGCCCGCGGGTACGCCGCGGCCGCGATCAGCGGTGACGTCGCGCAGGCCCAGCGCGAGCGCACCGTGAACCAGCTGAAGTCCGGCAAGCTCGACATCCTCGTCGCGACCGACGTCGCCGCCCGTGGCCTCGACGTCGACCGCATCACCCACGTGGTGAACTTCGACATCCCCGTCGACACCGAGTCCTACGTGCACCGCATCGGCCGCACCGGTCGTGCCGGCCGCAGCGGTGCCGCGATCAGCTTCGTCACGCCGCGTGAGCGCCGCCTGCTCACCGCGATCGAGAAGGCCACGCGCCAGCCGCTGACCGAGATGACGCTCCCGAGCATCGAGGACGTCAACGTCACCCGCCTGACGCGCTTCGACGACGCCATCACGGCAGCGCTCGAGTCCCGCAGCCGCATCGAGGCGTTCCGCGACATCATCGCCCACTACGTCGAGCACCACGACGTGCCGGAGCAGGACGTCGCCGCAGCACTCGCCGTCGTCGCGCAGGGAGACACCCCGCTGCTGCTCGACCCGGCCGAGGACGCCCTCCGGCGCCAGGTCGAGCGCGACCAGCGTCGCGACGAGCGCAAGGGCCGCGAGCGCGAGGCGGACGGCGGCGACCGTCGCCGTCGCTCGGTCCCGATGACCCCGTACCGCATCGAGGTCGGCCGGCGTCACCGCGTCGAGCCGCGCCAGATCGTCGGTGCCCTCGCGAACGAGGGCGGCCTGCGCCGCGACGACTTCGGCGCGATCCGCATCCAGCCCGACTTCTCCATCGTCGAGCTCCCGACGGACATGCCGGGCGACGTGATCGACAAGCTCAGCGAGACCCGGATCAGCGGCCGGCTCATCGAGATCAAGCCGGACCGTCGTGGCGGCGGTGGCGGGTACCGCCGCGGACCGCGTGACGACCGTGACGACCGCCGCGATCGCGACGACCGTCCGGCGCGCAAGCCCCGCTACTAGACCCCACCGATCACGGACTGGAGGCACTGCGCACGACGTGCGCAGTGCCTCCAGTCCGTGTCGTGGTTGCGGGAGTCCGCAGATCGCACCGCACATCGTCCTCCGGCGGTTCCGCGCGGCGCTGCGTGGTGCTTCGCTGGCCGCGTGCGCGACGCAGGGAGCCGCGCGGACAGGGGATCGATCGTGTACAGAGCAGTGTTCACCGCCGCAGCAGCGGCCGTGCTCGTCGTCGCCGGGGCACTCCCGGCGCAGGCAGCACCACGTTCCAGCACGCCGGGGACGCCGACCTCGGTGTCGGTGACCGGGACGGCGACCGACGCCGACGTCACGTGGGACCTGCCGCGGTCCGGGGCGAAGGTGATCGGGTGGGCGGTCACCGTCCGTCCGGCCGAGCACCAGCCGCGGCACGGGGTCGACCTGCTGCGGGCATCGGCGCGGTCCGACCACTTCGGCCACCTGACGGCCGGCACGACGTACTCCTTCACCGTGCGGGCGGTCGGTGCCCGGGGCGCCGGGCCTGCCGCGACCGTGCGGTACCAACCGGTCGCGCCCACTCCGGTGGGGCAGTCGCTGTTCGCGCTCGACGCGGCGGGGAACGTCGTCCGCTACCCGACGACGGGCACCGGCGCACCGACCACGATCGCGCCGAACGGTGCCGGCTACACGGCGAACGACGAGGGCGACGTGTTCGTGCCGTCGGCCGACCGGACCTCGATCGTGATGTACCCGGAGGGCGGGGGCGCTGCACAGACCATCGCGACGGGTCTGCACCTCACCGCTGATCTCCGGACGGACCTCACGGGCAACCTGTACTGGGTGGACAGCGTCACGGGCGGGGTCGTGAAGCTCCCCAGGGCCGGTGGGCCGGCGACCCCGTGGGTGTCCTTCGGGCCGGTGCCGAACTCGGGCACCACGACCCTGTGGGCCGTCGGACGGGACGGCACCGTGTCGACCTGGACGAGCACGACGACGACGGCCTCGGTCGTGACCAGGACCCCGGCGGGGACGACGACCACCAGGACCATCAGCTCCGGTGCGACGGGGGCCTTCGGCTACGTGCGGGCGCTCCTCGCCGACGGCCACGGCGGGCTGTACGTCGACTGGAGCTCGCCCGGTGGAGCGGGTTCGTACATCTGGGCCGCGCTGCCCGCCGGTGCGACCACCTGGGTCTCGGCCGAGCCCCGGCTGGCGTTCGAGTACGGCGCGACGAACTCGTCCTCGTTCCGGCTGCTGCAGTCGGAGGAGTGGTGCACCTCGCCGGCCGAGAACTCCGGGCAGTGCTCGGTCGACCGGTCGATCCCGTCGCTGCTCGTCCGGGCGCTCGACGGCACGACGTCGTCGGTGCCCGTGTCCGGGCTGACCGCCGGGTCGCGCGGGTCGAACGTGGGTGCTGCGGACGAGGCCGGCGACGTGTTCATCGACGTCGACCAGGCGCCGACCGCGGGACTGTGGCGGGTCCCGGCTGCCGGGGGTGCGGCGCAGCAGCTGTCCACCGCGCAGTTCTCCCGCTTGCTGGTGATCTAGGGCCGCTGCCGGGCGGGGCCGGCTGCCGAATCGCGCGTGGGAGGTCGAATCGCGCGTAGGAGGTCCGGATTTCCGACCCCCTACGCGCGATTCCGCCTGCTACGCGCGGTTCGGCCAGGTGGGCGGCACGCCCGCCCGCGTCAAGCGAGGCCGGCCGTCCGGCGGCAGACCTCGTCCCACGGGGTCGGCTCGATGCCGAAGTGCTCGCGGGACAGGGTGTCGTCGAGCACGTACGGCGCTGTCCACTGGTAGCTCATCTCGGCGATCTCCTGCATCATCGGCGACACGAGCCCGATCGCCCGGATCGCTCCAGCGGGCAACCGCCGCACCGTCACCGGGGGCTTCCCCGCGGCGGCCAGCACGTCGGTCAGGGCCTCGACCTGCGACTTCGGCGGGTTCGACGGGACGTGCCAGACCTTGCCGAGCGCCTGCTCGTCGGCCGCCGCCGCGACGATCGTCCTTGCGACGTCGAGCACGTCCGTGAAGGTGTGCGGCAGGTCGGTGCGTCCGACCATCGTCACCGCCTTGCCCTGCAGCGCCGAGGGCAGCACGCGGGTGATGTGTCCGTTCTCGCCGATGCCGGGGCCGACGTAGTCCGAGCCGCGGACCTCGACGGTGCGGATCCGCCCGGCACGGTGCAGCTCGAGCGCGTCGTGCCACATCCGAGCCCGGAGCACGCCCTTGTGGTCGGTGGCGGCGTCCGGCATGCCCTCGCGCATCGGGGTGGCGACCGGGCCGTACGGGTAGAGGTTGCCGGTGATCGCGTACACGGCGCCAGTTCGTTCGGCCGCCGTCAGCAGCGAGGCCGCGAGTGGGGGCCAGGTCTGCTCCCACTGCGTGTAGTTCCCCGGGTTCGCGCAGTTGTACAGGACCGCCGCACCCTCGGCGGCCCGGGTGAGCGCCTCGGGATCCGACGCGTCCAGGGCGACGTGACCAACATCCTCTCCCCGCGGGCTCGGCCGGCCCGCCGCTCCGCGGGCTCCGCGGCGGTCCGGAACCGGCCCGAGGGGGCCCAGGCCGGTGTCCCGGCCCGAGCGGGTGGCGACCGTGACGCGCTCGCCGCGGGCCGCGAGCAGTGCCGCGACGTGTCGGCCGACGGGTCCGGCGCCGATGACCAGGTGGAGCTCCGACATGGTGTGTCCTTCCGGATCGTTGGGAGAGCAGTGCTCTCGTTTCCTCGAGCATGACACCGCTCCGAGGCAAAAGCAAGAGCAGTGCTCTCTCTTGTGTGCAGTGCTCTCGCGTGGCAGGGTTGGGGCATGGCAGACCGGACTCCGACCGCACGTGACCTCGCTCGCGAGACGATCCGGACGCGCATCCTCGACGCGGCCCGGGCACGACTCACGGACGAGGGGCCCGCGCAGCTGAGCTTGCGTGCCGTGGCACGTGACGTCGGCATGGTCTCGTCGGCGACCTACCGGTACTTCCCGAGTCGCGACGACCTGCTCACCGCGCTGCTCGTGCAGGACTACAACGAGCTCGGCGCAGCCGTCGAACGCGCGGACGCGGCGCACGACCGTGCCGACGTCGGCGGCCGCTGGGTGGCTGCGTGCCGCGCGATCCGGGAGTGGTCGGTCGCGCACCCCGGCGACTTCGCGCTGCTCTACGGCAGTCCGGTGCCCGGGTACGCGGCGCCGCAGGAGACGATCGAGCCCGCCACGCGCGCGACGCTCGTGCTGGTCCGGATCGCGCTCGACGGCACGGCCGGGAGGCCCGGGTCGGGTCCGACAGGCGCGTCGGGACCCGGGGTGGCCGGGTCGGGCCCGGATGCTGCCGGGCCGTCGCCGGGTGCGGCCGGGCCGGTGGTGGCCGATGCGGTGGCGTACATCCGGGCGCTCGGGTACGTGGAGGACATCGACGACGAGGTGGTCATGCGGACGCTGATGGCGTGGACGTCGCTCTTCGGCACGGTGTCGTTCGAGCTGTTCGGCCACTACGTCGGGTCGGTGTCGGACCACGCCGCGTACTTCGACCTCGTCGCCGAGCGGCTCGCTGCGGACATCGGGTTCGTGGCGGTGGCATCAGGGGGTCCCAGTCCTGCTGTGGACGGTGCGGATCGTCCCCAGATCGGGGCGGCACGCTGACGCGCCGGGCGCTCCTGGGGTAGACAGGTCCCGACGCCGAGACCGACCCGACGGCCGGACCAACCACCCGCAGCCGTGATCAGGAGGCATGTTGCAGCGCAGCAAGAGGCCCGTCGGGGCCCGTCGATGACCTCGATCGACGTCAGCAGGCAGGACCGCCGTCGACTCGGGCGCGGGACCTCCCGCCGTCGCATCGTGACGGTGCGCACCGTCGCGCTCCTCGCGTCGCTCGCCGGCATCAACTACGTGGCGTGGCGCTGGGCCGCGTCCGTGAACTGGCACTCTTGGTGGATCGCGGTGCCGCTGATCCTCGCCGAGACCTACAGCGTGATCGACTCGCTGCTCTTCGCCTTCGGCGCCTGGCGGCTGCGTGAGCGTGGTGAACCGCCCACGACGCAGAGCACGGACGTCACCGTCGACGTCTTCATCACGACGTACAACGAGCCGGTCGAGCTCGTCGTGCGGACCGCCACCGCCGCGAAGGCGATCACGTACCCCCACGCCACGTGGATCCTCGACGACGGCAACCGCCCCGAGATGCGCCGGGCTGCCGAGGAACTCGGCATCGGCGTGATCACCCGGGGGCAGGACTGGATCGACCGTCCTCGTCACGCCAAGGCCGGCAACCTCAACAACGCGCTGCTGGCCACCCAGGGCGAGTTCCTGCTCATCCTCGACGCCGACCAGGTCCCCGACCCCGCGATCCTCGACCGCACCCTCGGGTACTTCAAGGACCCGCAGATGGCGCTCGTGCAGACCCCGCAGTGGTTCGAGAACGTGCCGGACGCCGACCTGCTCGGCAGTCAGGCGCCCCTGTTCTACGGCCCCATCCAGCAGTCGAAGGACGGCTGGAACGCGGCGTTCTTCTGCGGGTCGAACGCGATCCTCCGTCGTGAAGCGCTGATGCAGCTCGGGATCTCGCGCTACGTCGCCGAGGTCGAAGCGTCGGTGCAGCGCACGATCAAGACCTCGCGCAAGCTGCTGTCCCGTGCGCGGGAGACCGAGACCGACGACCGCGTGCTCGGGGCCCTCGACGACGCCGAGGCCGTGGTCGACCGGGCCCGCGACGCGATCACCCGTGGGGAGCCCCTCGGTGACGTCACCTACGAGTTCCAGCGCGGCATCGACGCGATCGCCTTCCGGTTCGCGGCGGCCGACCTCGAGTCGGTGCGCGACGACCTGCAGGAGCTCGCGGCGATGTCCACCGATGCGGGCACGTTCGCAGGGCTCGACGACGCGGCGCTCGACGT
This sequence comes from Curtobacterium guangdongense, assembly GCF_049341845.1. Classification (NCBI taxonomy): domain Bacteria; kingdom Bacillati; phylum Actinomycetota; class Actinomycetes; order Micrococcales; family Microbacteriaceae; genus Curtobacterium; species Curtobacterium guangdongense. The sequence continues at coordinate 12,716 of NZ_JBMPIT010000017.1, read as the reverse complement.
GCTCGGGCAGCGCGGCGCGTCACCGGTCGCCGCCATCGAGTCGATCGCCGTGCTCGCGCGGGCCGTCGACGTCAACCGTGGCGACGAGGCGCAGGCGATCATGCCGCTGGCGACGATCTCCGTGACCGAGGACATGGCGACCGCGATGCGCCTGCACGGCCTCGGCTGGAAGTCCGCGTACCACGACGAGATCCTCGCGAAGGGCCTGGCGCCGGAAGACCTGCCGACGATGCTCGTGCAGCGCCTCCGGTGGGCGCAGGGCACGATGCAGGTGTTCTTCCGCGAGAACCCGCTCGTGCAGAAGGGGCTGTCGTTCGGGCAGCGCCTCATGTACTTCTCCACGATGTGGAGCTACTTGTCGGGGTTCGCGGCGATCGTCTACATCGCCGCGCCGGTGCTCTGCCTGTCGTTCGGGGTGGTGCCCGTGCAGGCGTACAGCGTGGACTTCTTCGCACGGCTGATCCCGTTCCTGGTCCTCAACCAGCTGCTCTTCTGGGTGGTGGCCGCCGGCAGACCGACATGGCGCGGGCAGCAGTACTCCCTCGCGCTGTTCCCGGTGTGGATCGAGAGCGTCACCAGCGCGTTCGAGAACGTGTTCCGCGGCAAGCCGCTCGGGTTCCGGGTCACGCCGAAGGTGCGCGACGAGACCGAGCAGAAGCCACGGTGGGACCTGGTCCGCCCGCAGCTGTTCGCGATGGGCGCGCTCGTCGCGGCGCTGATCCTGATCGGCATCCGGTACCTCAGCGGCCAGGCGTCCGGGATCGCTCCGCTCGTGAACACAGCGTGGGTGGTGTTCGACCTCTGCATCTTCAGCATCGTGATCCGCGCCGTGCTCTACCGCGGCCCGTCGACCCCGGTGCAGTCCGAGCACGAGTCGAGCACCGCGGGGGGTCCGCTGTGAGCGCCGCGTTCGACGTCCCCGCGACCGTGGAGTCGCTCGACACCGTGCAGGACCGCTTCGCCGCGTGGTGGGACGGCCTCGGCATCGACGACGTCCGTCCCCGTTTCGCGCTCGAGACCGCCGTGGCGGAGATCGCGGCGAACATCGTCGAGCACACCCTCCGCACCGACCAGGAAGCCGGACGGCGCTACTCGGTCGAGCTCGACGCGACCGAGCACGCCGTGACCGCGGTGCTCCGCGACAACGGGCGTCCGGCGGACGTCGACCTCAGCGCCGTGACGATGGCGGACGTCGACGCGGAGAGCGGGCGTGGTCTGGCGCTCGCGATCGCCGCGCTCGACCGACTCGAACACCGGCACGAGGACGGCCACAACGTCTGGACCCTGGTGTGCGCACGGTGAGGGCAGCGCTCGTCCGCGCGGTCGCCGTCCTGGTCGCGTCGGCGAGCCTCCTCATCGGCGGAGCACTGCCGGCACAGGCCGTCACGGCGTCGACTCCGGCCCAGCCCGCCACCGGGAAGACCTGGTTCGGACCCGACCTCGACTGGGGCTCCGACGCACCCGACGGGTACGAGGGCCGGCTCGGCGCGACCCCCTCCAGCTACGGCGTCGAGATCGACTACCCGATCGACCGGAGCGCCGAACGAGAGCTGTTCCGCTCGACCCGGGCGGCTGCGACGCAGGGCGCGACCCTCGTCGTGAGCCTCGAACCCGACGTGTCGCTCCGGTCCCTCACCAGGGCAGACGCGCGCCACGCCAACGAGCTGCTGCAGGAGATCCACCGGCAGTACGACACGACGGTGCTCGTCCGGTTCGCGCCGCAGATGAACGGCACGTGGGTGCGGTGGGGGCAGCAGCCGACGCAGTTCGTCACGGCGTTCCGCACGCTGGCGGGGCAGGTGCACGCGGGGACCTCGGGCGCGGCGATGGTGTGGTCGCCGTCGTACGGCGCCGGGTACCCGTTCGGCGAATCAGCCGGACGACTGCAGGACCTCTCCGCGACCGACGTCGCGAAGCTCGACACCAACGGCGACGGGCAGCTCACCACCGCCGACGACCCGTACGAGCCGTACTGGCCGGGCGACGCATCGGTCGACTGGGTCGGCATGTCGATGTACTACTTCGGCAAGGGCAAGGCGACCGAGGCTGCGGGCCGCGACGTCCCGCTCACCACGAACGACGTGCCGGAGTCCGGTGAGGTCCAGGCGCGCTTCGACGAGACCTGGGGCTACGAACAGCCGCAAGCACGCGGTGACTTCTACGACCGGTTCGCCGTCGGGCACGACCGTCCGATGCTCCTCGACACTGGTGCGCTCTACGACCACTCACTGCGGGGCGCCGCGGAGCTCGACGTCAAGCAGGGGTGGTGGCGACAGGTCTTCACCGCGCTCGAGGACCGTCCGCTCATCCGGGGTGTGACCTTCCTCGAGACCAACCGTCGCGAGCCGGAAGCCGGCAACCGCGTGGCCGACTGGCGCGACACGGCCGTGCCGGGCATCGCCGGGTCGTTCCGGACGGACCTCGAGGCCGCCGACCGGTTCGTGTTCGGCCCGGTCACCGAACGGGTGACCCCGCAGGACGGCAACGCGGCGACGAACCAGCAGCTCGACACCGGCGGCGACCAGATGGCGTGGATCGTCTGGTGCGCCGTGGCACTGGCGATCGTGTTCCTGCTGAGCGGGGTGTTCGGCAGGCTGCTGCCGAGCTGGCGGTACCCCGACGACGGCAAGCCTGGGCGCGACCTGCGGCTCGACCTGTTCCGCGGCTTCATCATCCTGGCGGTCGTGATCACGCACATCGAGATCGGCGGCCCGTACTCGTACATCACGCTGCACGCCGTCGGAGCGATCACCGGCGCGGAGATGTTCGTGTTCCTGTCCGGCATGGTCCTCGGCATGACGTACCCGCTGGCGATCAAGAAGTTCGGCGAGTGGGTGGCCGCGCTCGGGGCGTGGAAGCGTGCGCGAAAGCAGTACCTCGTCACGCTGGCGGTGATCGCGGTCGTCTTCGCGCTGAGCTTCGTGCCGTTCCTGAACACCGGCGCGATCACGACGTTCACGGACCGGGGGACCGGCACCGGCGGCGTGGGTGCCGAGGGGCGCGTCTACGACCTCTACCCGAACGCGATGCAGCTGCTCGCCTACCCGCCGCCCTGGTACGCGATCCGGCAGTTCCTGCTGCTCGAGATGGGTCCGTGGCCGTTCAACATCATGGGCCTGTTCGTGGTGCTGAGCCTCTTCATCCCGCCGCTGCTCTGGGTGATCCGCCGCGGGTTCTGGTGGGCGGCGCTCCTCGTCAGCTGGGCGCTGTACGTCTTCCAGGCGCTCGTCCCGGGGTTCCAGCCGCTGAACTCGCAGTTCGAGTCCGTCTTCCCGCTGCTCACCTGGCAGGTCGTGTTCACCCACGGGCTGGTGCTCGGGTACTACCGGCGGCAGATCGTCGGCGCGCTGACCGGCCGGCTCGGCAAGGTCCTCATCGGCGTCGGGATCTGCGGCTACGCCGGCTTCCTGGTCTACGTCTGGGCAGCGAACCACTTCGGGTTCACGCCGGTGCCGTTCCCCGCCTCGATGTACGACGACCTGTACAACACCGCGTACCAGCGCGTCGACCTGCAGTGGGGCCGACTGGTCGACATCGCGTTCTTCGCGATCGTGTCGTACGCGATCCTCACGGTGTTCTGGAAGCCGATCGCGGCGGCCATCGGGTGGCTGTGGATCCCGATCGGGCAGGCGAGTCTCTACGTGTTCGTCTGGCAGGTGTTCTTCGCGCTGGCCATCGCGTCCATCCCCGGTGTCGACTGGGGCAACGCCTGGATCGGCTTCGCGACCCACTCGGCGCTGATCCTGCTCGCCTGGTACATGGTCCGCAAGAAGTTCCTGTTCAGCGTGATCCCGCGCTGACGCGGCCGATTCGCGCGTAGGAGGTCGAATCGCGCGTAGGAGGTCGGATCTTCCCGCCTCCTACGCGCGATTCGGCTTTCCATTGCGCGCCCGATGGGTCGGAACGCACGCACACACAGGACGGGAGGCATGGTGCCAGCCGGCACAGTGCCTCCCGTCCGTCGGCGATCAGCGCTGCCGCGTCGTCTCCGTGAAGAGGTCGTCGAAGAGCCCGGGTTCGTCCGTCTGCTCCTCGCCGAACTTCCACTTGCGGCGCATGCGCCGGAACGTCGTGATGCGGACCGGCTCGATGCCCGGCTCGGTGTCGTAGCTGCTCATGGTCCTTCCGCTCCTGATCGGTTCCCCGTATGCATCCCCGCGGCGAGGCTACGTCCCTGCGCTCCGGGCGGACCGGATTCCGGGAGAAGAATCACCTTGTTGCGCTCCATGGACAATCGGACGAGCAGCAGGCACTGCTCCCCCTACTCTGCCGTTCAGGGCCTGCGGGCGCCGCGGTCGAGCGCCGTGATCACGCGCTCGACGACGCGCACGAACTCGGCCCGGTCCCGATCCGAGAAGGAGGCCACCAGCGCGTGCAGATGCTCGTTCGTGCTGTCCATCGCGGCTGCGGAGCGTGCCCGGCTGGTGTCGGTCAGCTCGATCAGCCGGCTGCGTCCGTCCTCCGGGTGCGGTCGTCGCTGCAGGTGCCCGGACCGCTCGAGCCGGTCGACCGCCGCGGTGACCGCCGGGCCCGTGATGCCCAACGACGTCACCGTCGCCTCGCGGACCCGCGTGGGTGCCGACCCGCGGCGTGGCGCTCGGTCGGCTGATGGACCAGATGATCCGCATCGAGATCTCGGCCCGCGATCCCGAGACCGCGGTCCGTGAGCTCGCGGCCGTCGGCATCGGCCGGCAGTGGAGTTCGCGGCGCACCGCGGACGAGTACTCGTTCCGGTACTCCGCGGTGGGCGACGACGAGGTCACGATCCGTCGCTCACGCGTCCGCGGTCTGCTGCGCGGAGTCGTGGCGCCTGGCGACGACCTCGTCGTGCAGTGGACCACCGACGGCTCCGTCGTCATCGACGCGACGGGGACGCGCTTCGAGCTGCGGCACGACGAACCCGTGCTGTCGCCGTCGGACCAGGAGTACGTCTTCGTCGGCACCGACCAGGACCAGCGGGTGGTGCACCTCGGACGCGCCTTCGTCGAGGTCGTCGCCGCCGAACGGTACGGCGCCGCTCCCGGTCCGCTCGTGTTCGACCGCGTCCACGTCGTCGACGAGGCGGCGCTCGGACCCTGGCGCGAATCGCTCGGCGCGCTGTCGCGCGCACTGCGTGACGGTGTGGAGTCCGATGCCTGGGCCGAGGCGAAGCAGGCGGCCGCCGAAGCGTTCCTCACGATGTTCCCGCCGCGGCTGGACGCCCTGCCCGCCGAACTCTCGAGCCCACGGAACGCACGGCTCAAGTCCGTCGTCGAGTACCTCCACGCCCACATGCGCGACTCGATCGCGGTGGCGGACCTGGCCGACGTCGCCGGGCTCAGCGTCCGGTCGGTGCAGGAGTCCTTCGCGCGGGTCCTCGGTGTCTCACCGCTGACGTACCTCCGTGAGATCCGGCTCGACCGGGTCCGCGACGACCTGCTCGCACTCGATCCCCGGACCGTGACGGTGGGGGACGTGGCGCATCGGTGGGGGTTCGCACACCTCGGGCGCTTCTCCGCCGCGTACGTCGACCGGTTCGGCGAGTACCCGAAGCAGACGCTCCGCCGCTGATCGTCCCGAGCGGTCAGTCGGCTGCCGGCGGCGCCGTGCTCCGTCGCACCTGCAGGGTCGTCGCGAGCCGGACGTGCTCGGGGGTCGGCTCGCCGCGGAGCATGGAGAGCAGCATCTCCACCGCACTGGCGCCGAGTTCCGCGAGCGGCTGCGCGACCGTCGTCAGGGGTGGTGTCGTCATCGACGCCTGCGGGACGTCGTCGAAGCCGATCACGGAGACGTCCTCGGGGACGCGGAGTCCGAGGTCGGCGGCCGCGTGCAGCACACCGATGGCGGAGGAGTCGTTCGCGGCGAACACCGCCGTGGGGCGGTGGGGGCCCGCGAGGAGTTCCCGGGCGACGGCGGCCGCGTTGCCCTCCTGGTAGTCGCCCGCCCGGAGGAGTGCGTCGTCCACCGGGATCCCCGCGGCGGTGAGGGCGGCGCGGTACCCGGCCTCGCGCAGCTGCGCGGACGCGAGGTCGGCGCGGCCGTGGATGTGGGCGATGCGCGTGTGTCCCAGCGCCAAGAGGTGCTCCACGGCGATGCGTGCGCCGCCCTCGTTGTCGGTGTCGACGGTGGCGTGTCCCTCCGGCCCGGTGTGGGGGTCGATCGCGACCACGGGGATCGACGAGCTCGGCAGCGCGGTCGACGGCGTCACGACGATGGCCCCGTCGATGAGGGTGCCGGAGAGGCGGGAGAGCGATCGCCGTTCCCACCCGGGTTGGCTCGCGCCGGTGACGAGTCCGGCGTACGCGAGCAGCTCGTAGCCGGTGCCGGTCGTCGCCGACGAGATCCCGCGGAGCAGCTCCGTGGAGAACGGCTCGAACTCGGGCACGAGGATGCCGATCACCCCGGTGCGCGAGCTCCGGAGACTCCGCGCGACGAGGGACGTCTCGTAGCCGAGGCGCTCCACGACCTCCTGCACCCGCAGCATGGTGGCGGGGGCGACGCCGTCGCGGTGGTTCACGACCTTGGAGACGGTCGGGATCGACACCCCGGCTGCCCGTGCGACGTCCGCGATCGTCGCCCGCCCAGGGCTGCTGTCCACACCGGGAGCGGTCTCCATGTGCTCACCGTACCGCCGATGCCCTCTCACGACCGACCGCGGGCATCACGATAGAAAACGTTATCGATATCGATTGACAAAGCATCGCAGCGCCTGGCACGCTCTCCGCAGCGGCAGCGATGCCGCAGCGGCACCCGATGCCGCGGCGGCACCCGATGCCGCGGCGGCACCCCGTGCCGCAGCTGTCAACGACGACACTTCAGGAGCTCCACGATGACGAGGAAGATCCGAGCCACGGCGGCCATCGCGCTGATCGGGGCCACAGCACTGCTGGCGACCGGCTGCTCGAGCGGTGGCAACGCCGCTGACAGCAACGGCAAGGTCACGATGACCTTCTGGCACAACTCCACGACCGGACCCGGCAAGGCGTTCTGGGAGAAGACCGTCAAGGACTTCGAACAGGACCACCCCGACGTGACGATCAAGATCCAGGCGATCCAGAACGAGGACCTGGACGGCAAGCTCCAGACCGCGCTCAACTCCGGATCGGCCCCCGACGTGTTCCTGCAGCGCGGCGGCGGCAAGATGAACGCGATGGCCCAGGCCGGCCAGCTCATGGACATCACCGACTCCATCGGCAAGACCGCGAAGTCCGAGGTCAGCGCCGGTGCGTTCAAGGGCTACGAGCTCGACGGCAAGACGTACGCCATGCCCGTCGACGTGAACCCCGAGGGCATCTGGTACAGCCAGGACCTCTTCAAGCAGGCCGGCATCGAGGGCACACCGACCACGATGGACGAGCTCAACGCGGACATCGCCAAGCTCAAGGACGCCGGTATCCAGCCGGTCGCCGTCGGTGCGAAGGACGCATGGCCAGCGGCGCACTGGTACTACAACTTCGCGCTCCGCGCCTGCAGCGAGAAGACGCTCAACGGCGCCGCGAAGGACCTGAAGTTCACCGACAGCTGCTGGAAGGCCGCCGGTCAGGACACGAAGGACTTCTTCGACACGAAGCCGTTCAACGACGGCTACCTCACCACCGCCGCGCAGCAGGGCGCCGGCAGCTCGGCCGGCCTCATCGCGAACCACAAGGCCGCGATGGAGCTCATGGGTGCATGGGACCCGGGTGTGATCTCCTCGCTCACCCCGGACGGCAAGCCGCTGTCCGACCTCGGCTTCTTCCCCTTCCCGGAGGTCTCCGGCGGCAAGGGCGCACCCGGCTCGATGATGGGCGCCGTCGACGGGTACTCGTGCTCGGCGAAGGCCCCGAAGAAGCAGTGCACCGAGTTCCTCAACTACATGACCGAGAAGCCCGTGCAGGAGGCGTACTACAAGGCCTTCAACGCCATCCCCGCGAACGAGTCCGCACAGTCGGTCGTCACCGAGCCCTACCTGAAGACGGTGCTCGCCGCGTACAACAAGGCCCCGTTCGTGTCGAACTACCTCGACACCCTGTACGGCCAGAACGTCGGCAACGCGCTGAACACCAGCGTGGTGAACCTGCTCGCCGGCAAGGGCGACGTCGACGACATCGTCAAGACGGTCAACCAGGCCGCGGCGAAGGGCTGACCGCACCCATGGCCACATCAGTCGCCCCCCGCCCGTCCGGCTCCAGCGAGCTGACGGGTGCGGGGAAGGACCTGACCGGGGCCGGCGGCACGACGCCGTCGGCCCCGGCCGGCCGGGGCCGGAAGAAGCCGGTCGCCGACGTCCGCAAGCGGGTCGAGATCGCCCTGCTCGCCGGACCCGCGACGATCATGTTCGTCGGGTTCGTGATCCTCCCCGTGGCGCTCGCCGCCTACTACGGCTTCTACAAGTGGCAGGGCTACGGGGCACCGACGGACTTCGTCGGCCTCGACAACTACAAGATCATCTTCACCGACCCCGACTTCCGCGGCGTGCTGCTGCACAACGGGTTCATCGTGATCGGATCGCTGCTCGTGCAGGGCCCCATCGCGATCATCCTCGCGCTGCTGCTCAACCAGCGGATCCGGGGCCGAGGGCTCATCCGGGTGCTCATCTTCGTGCCGTACGTCATCTCCGAGGTGATCGTCGGCACCGGGTGGAGCCTCATGCTCTCCACGAGCGGCGCCGTCAACGACCTGCTCCAGGCGATCGGCCTCGGGGCGCTGCGGAACGACTGGCTGTCGAACCCGGACATCGCGATCTGGACCCTCCTCGCGATCATCTCGTGGAAGTACATCGGCTTCGCGGTGATCCTGTTCCTGGCCGGGCTGCAGAGCATCCCCGAGGAGCTGTTCGAGGCCGCCCAGCTCGACGGCGCCGGCTACTGGCAGATCCAGCGGCGGATCACCCTGCCGCTGCTCGGCCCGACCATCCGCATCTGGGCGTTCCTGTCGATCATCGGCTCGCTCCAGCTGTTCGACCTCGTCTACATCATCTGGGGGCAGTACATCGCCTCGACGGCCGGGACCTCGACCATGGCGACGTACATGGTCGCCAACGGTCGGAACTCCGGCAACTACGGGTACGGCAACGCCGTCGCCGTGGTGATCTTCCTCATCTCGCTGGCGATCGCACTCGTCTACCAGCGGTTCGTCCTGCGCCGCGACACCGCCGGCGCCCTCACGGAGAAGGCAACACGATGACCGCAACCACCGCCGGCGCACGGGTCGCCGCACTGGCGGAGAAGGCCACACGATGACCGCCACCGCATCGATCGTCGCTCCCCGACGCGGCCACAAGCGGCCGAGCGACGGGCCGGTCCGCCGCGAGCGCAACCTCGGCACGTACTTCATCGCGCTGCTGTTCATCGCGGTCTGCATCGGCCCCGTCGCGTACATCGTCCTCGGCGGCTTCCGCACGAACGCGCAGATCACCGCGAGCCCCGCCGGGCTCCCGGCACCGTGGAACTTCGGCAACTACGCCGAGGTCCTGTCGAGCGGCGTGTTCTGGCAGCAGCTCGGCAACTCCCTCATCGCGGGCGTCACCACCACGGTCGGCGTCGTCGTGCTCGGGCTGATGGTGAGCTTCGTGCTCGCCCGCTACCGGTTCCGGGGCCGCGGCGTGCTGTACTCGCTGTTCGCCGCCGGTCTGATGTTCCCGATCACCGTCGCGATCACGCCGCTCTACCTGCTCGTGAAGGACCTCGGCCTGACGAACACCCTGGCCGGCGTGATCCTGCCGCAGATCGCGTTCGCGCTGCCGACGACCGTCATCATCCTGGTGCCGTTCCTGCGGGCGATCCCGGACGAGCTCGAGGAAGCGGCGTCCATCGACGGGGCGAGCCGCCTGGGCTTCTTCTTCCGGATGGTCGTGCCGCTGTCCCTGCCCGGCGTCGTCACGACGGGCATCCTGGCCTTCATCGGCAGCTGGAACAGCTACATCCTGCCGCTGTTCATCCTCAACGACGCGTCGGCCTACACGCTGCCGCTCGGGGTGCAGGCGTTCTCGTCGCAGTACTCCGTCGACACCGCAAGGGTGCTCGCGTTCACGTCCCTGTCGATGATCCCCGCGCTGGCGTTCTTCGCGGTGTTCCAGCGTCGCATCGTCGGCGGTCTGACCGGGGCGGTGAAGGGATGACCGCCACCGACGCGACGGCGTCGGCAACGGGCGGCCGGGAGGCTCGCCCCGCGTCGACGACGCCGGTCACCGCGACCGACGGCCGGGCCGCCACCGACGGTGCGTCCGCGACCGACGCTGCGTCCTCGACCGACGGCCGGGACGCGACGCGTGGCGGGGCCGACCCGAGCCTCCCGTCCGCCCCGAGCCGACCATCGGACCGGATGCCCGCTCCGGACCGCGCCGCCGCCCTGCTGGCGGCCATGACGCTCGAGGAGAAGACGGCGCAGCTCGTCGGGTACTGGCTCGACCAGAACGGCGTCGTCGCACCCATGCAGGGCGAGATGACGACCCAGGCCGACGGCCGCACCCTCGCCGACATCACCCGTGACGGCATCGGCCAGTTCACGCGCGTCTACGGCACCCGCCCGGTCGAGCCCGACGAGCGCGCCGCCTGGCTGTGGGACGAGCAGCGGCGCCTGAAGCGCGAGACCCGCCTGGGCATCCCGGCGCTCGTGCACGAGGAGTGCCTGACCGGCCTCGCCGCGTGGAAGGCCGCGACCTTCCCGACGCCGCTGGCGTGGGGCGCTGCCTTCGACCCGGACCTCGTCGAACGGGTCGGCGCCGTGATCGGCGACTCGATGCGCCGGCTCGGGGTCCACCAGGGCCTCGCACCCGTGCTCGACGTCGTCCGCGACCCGCGCTGGGGACGGGTCGACGAGTGCATCGGCGAGGACCCCTACCTGGTCGGCACGGTCGGCACCGCCTACGTCCGGGGATTGCAGAGTGCCGGGGTCGACGCGACGCTCAAGCACTTCCTCGGGTACTCCGCGTCGCAGGCGGGTCGCAACCACGCACCCGTGCACGCCGGAGCGCGGGAGATCGCGGACGTGTTCCTGCCGCCGTTCGAGATGGCGCTGCTCGACGGTGGCGCCCGGAGCGTGATGAACTCCTACGCCGAGATCGACGGCGTGCCCGTCGCGGCGAACGCCGACCTGCTGACGGGGTTGCTGCGGGACCGCCTCGGCTTCGAGGGCACCGTCGTGGCCGACTACTTCTCGGTGGCGTTCCTCGAGGTCATGCACGGCATCGCCGCCGACCGCGGCGAGGCCGCCGCGATGGCACTCGAGGCCGGCGTCGACGTCGAGCTGCCCACCGGTGACGCGTACCTGGCACCACTGGTCGAACGCGTCCGCGCAGGCCTGGTCGACGAAGCGCTGGTCGACCGTGCGGTGCTGCGAGTCCTCCGCCAGAAGGAGCGGCTCGGGCTGCTCGATCCCGACGTGTTCGAGGACGAGCCGCCCACCGGCATCGACCTGGACACCGCGGCGCACCGGGACCTCGCACGGCGGCTGGCGGCGGAGTCGCTCGTCCTGCTGTCGAACGACGGTGTCCTGCCCCTGGGAACCCTGCCGGGGCGCGTCGCGGTGATCGGCCCGAACGCCCACCGTGCCGAGGCCCTGCAGGGGTGCTACTCCTTCGCGAACCACGTGCTGGCCGACCACCCGGAGCTGCCGCTCGGCTTCGCGATCCCCACCGTGCTCGAGGCACTGCGCGCGTCCCTCGGCGGCACGGTGTCCACCGCGGTCGGCTGTGCCGTGGAAGGCGACGACCGCTCCGGCATCGCCGAGGCCGTCGCCGTCGCGCGGGACGCCGAGGTCGCGGTTGTCGTCGTGGGGGACCAGGCGGGACTGTTCGGCCGCGGCACCGTCGGCGAGGGCAACGACACCGCATCGCTCGACCTGCCCGGCGTGCAGCGCGAGCTGGTCGAGGCCGTCGTCGCGACCGGCACCCCGACCGTGGTGGTCCTGCTCACGGGGCGCCCGTACGCGATCGGGTGGGCGCTCGACGGGCCGGGACCGCGTCCGTCCGCCGTCGTCCAGGCGTTCTTCCCGGGGGAGGGCGGGGGACTGGCGATCGCCGACCTGCTCACCGGTGCCGCTGCGCCGTCCGGCCGCCTGCCGGTCTCGCTGCCCCGGGCCGCCGGCGCGCAGCCGTACACGTACCTGCACCCGAGGCTCGGCGGTCCCTCGGACGTCACGGCCGCCGACTCGACACCGGTCCGGCCGTTCGGCTTCGGCCTGGCGTACACGACCTTCGCGTACCAGGACCTGGTCGTCGACGACACCGTCACGACCGACGGCACCTTCACCGTGACGGTCACGGTCCGGAACACCGGGCAGCGCGAGGGCTCGGACGTCGTGCAGCTCTACGGGCACGACGTGCACGCCAGCGTCACCCGTCCGGTCGTCCAGCTGCTCGGGTACGCCCGCGTCGACGTGCCGGCGGGGGAGTCCCGCCGCGTCTGCTTCACCGTTCCGGTGCAGCGCTTCGCGTTCAGTGGACGCGACCTGCGGAAGGTCGTCGAGCCGGGGGACGTGCAGGTGTGGGTCGCGTCCCACGCGGCGGCGTCCCGGCCGGGAGGCCCGCTCGAGTCCGGCGGGATCGTCGCGCTGTCGGACGGGTCGGCTGCAGTGCCCCTGCCGGGCACCGCCACGGAGCGTGCGACCCTGCGGGTCACCGGGCCGGTGCACGAGGTGCAGCTGACGGATCCCCGCCTCGTCACCTGGACGGTGGGCTGAGCCCGCGGCGCGTGCCGCGTGCGCGCCGCGTGCCGCGCCCGCGCCCGCGCGCCCGCGCGCCCGCGCGCCGCGCGCCG
>NZ_JBMPIT010000016.1:0-50741 GCF_049341845.1 Curtobacterium guangdongense | reverse complement strand
CTCCCGCCGAAGCACTCAAGCAACTACTCTCACGACCAACAGAAACAGGTGTTGCAACCACCACCTGAATCCACCCAGCGACTGTGTCGCTGGTCGCGCGTCACGGCGCGGTTGCAGCCTCGCGTGCAGGGTCGCGGGAACACGCAACCGCAGCGGGAACACGCACGGCGCGTTGGAGCCCGCACCGATCCCGCCAGCGGTGGTGCAGGGCCTCGTGGGAGCGCCGGAGGGCGCGTAGACAGACAGCCGAGGGACGACACCCGACCGATCAGACACGGAGGTCCGTCCCCGGAAGGCGATCCACGACCATGCAGTACGCACAGCACTCCGTCCAGCACCGGGACGACCGATGAAGGTCACTCGGACGCTGCTCGTGTTCTCCGCCGTCATCGCCGCCGCGGTGACGCTCGGTGCCGTCACGAGCGCCGACGCCCGCCCCTGGGTCGGCGATCCGGCGTCGCCCGCACCGACCGCCGCCGGGGCACCGACGCCGACGCCGACGGCACCTGCGGGCGGCGCGGCCCCGACGTTCTCGGAGGACTTCGACACCCCGGCGGCCGCCGGCGGACAGTTCGCGGCAACGTACGCGGGATCGTGGCAGCCCTACCCGGACGGCATGAGCGGCAAGTACTGGTCGGGAGAGGTGATCAGCGCCCACGACGGGATCATGGACGTCGCGATGGACGGGAGGCGCGGGGCGGCCGGTACGTTCGGCACGCCGGACGGGGCCTGGTCGCACGTCGGCGGGACCTTCAGCGTGCGAGCCCGCGCCAGCGGTGGGGACGGCAACGGCGCCGCCTTCATGCTGTGGCCGACGTCGAACGTGTGGTCGGAGGGGGAGCTGGACTTCCCGGAGGGGACCTTCCAGGGGACCGTCGGGGCGTTCAGCCACTCGATGGTGCCCGGTCAGGAGCGGAGCGCGATCGGCCTGCACACGGACGCGACCTGGCGGCAGTGGCACACCTACACGACCGAGTGGGACCCGGGCGTCGCGGTCCGGTACTTCGTGGACGGCGAACTCGTGCTCACGGTCACGCAGCACGTGCCGACGACCGCGCACCGGTTCATGTTCCAGATCGGGGACTACGGGAAGCCCGGGCACCTCGAGATCGACTGGGTGAAGACCTGGGACCGCTGAAGCGGGGGAGCGTGGGGTCGCGCGGCGGCGCGTCGCCTGGCTACCGGGCCGGCGTCGCGTGGACGAGGAACTCGACCGCGCCGTCCGCGTCGACCTTCACGAAGCCGAGACTCGGTGCCTGCACGCCGTAGTCGGCGAAGGTGATCGGGATCGAGCCGGAGATGTCGACGCCGTCGCCGTTCAGGCCGACCTGCAGCGTCGCGGTGACCGATTTCGTCACGCCGTGCAGCGTCAGGTCGCCGGCGGCCCGCACGGTCGTGGTCCCGCTGCCGGACGGGACCGCGTCCGCGACCGGGCTCGTCAGCGTGAAGGTCGCCTTCGGGAACGCCGCGGTGTCGAGCGCAGAATCGCGGAAGTACGAGTCGCGCTGTGCGGAGTCGGTGGCGATGTCGGCGACCTCGACCTCGATCGACGCCGCGGTGATCGACGAGCCGTCGACCGTCGCGGTCCCGGTGACGCTGTCCGTCCGCCCCGTGACGGTCACGTCGGAACCGTTCAGCACCTCGTGCAACCGGTAGCCGGCCTCGGAGCCACTGCCGACGGTCCAGTCGCCGGTGAGATCGCTCGCGTCGAGTGTCGACGGTGCACGGCTCGCGGCGACGCTCGGCTCCGCCTCGGCCTTCGCGTTCTCGGAGTTCGAGTACACCGTCGTGCCGATCACGGTCCCGACGACGCCGAGGACCACGACGGCCGCCGCGATCGAGATCCAGATGGTGGCCCTGCGCTTGCCTGTGCGCTTGCGAGTGCGTGGAGTGGTCACGGTGAGACGGTGACACGTCATCCTCGGGAAGACCTGGGGATCGCGCCGCTACGATCCTGGGGTGCTGAGGTCCAGGTGGTTCGAGGTCGTGGGCTTCGCCGTCGCGTTCGTCGCGGTGCACGCCGTGCTGTGGTGGCTGACCGCGACGACCGCGAACCTGCCGCTCGGCGACGTCACGATCACCTATCGCCGCTGGATCGAGACGGGGCTCACGTCGCACTACTGGGTCGGCATCGACTCGGACTGGGTGTACCCGATCCTGGCGATCGTCCCCATGGCCGCCGCCGCGCTCGGAGGAGCCGCGTCGATCGGCACCGGGTGGCTCGTCCTGATGGTCCTGCTCGACGCCGCTGCGTGCGCGTTCCTCTGGCGGTTCCGGGCCCTCGGCGTGCGGGTCGTCTGGTGGTGGCTCGTGTTCCTCCTCGCGCTCGGGCCGATCGGGCTCGGGCGGATCGACACCGTCGCGACCGCGGTGGCGATGGTCGGCGTGTGCTTCGTCGCGTCCCGGCCGGCCGTTGCCTCCGCCGTGTTCACCGCCGCCGCGTGGATCAAGGTGTGGCCGGCCGCGCTCGTCGGGGTGCTGCTCGTCGTACGACGCGGGCACCGGCGCGGGGTCCTCGTCGGCGCGCTCGTCGTCACCGCGCTGATCGTCCTCGTCGACGTGTTGTTCGGCGGAGCCGCCCATCTGCTGTCCTTCGTCGGGCAGCAGAGCGGTCGGGCGCTCCAGATCGAGGCGCCGCTCGCGACGCCGTTCATGTGGGCGGCAGCCGCGCACGTCCCGGGCGCCGCGGTGTTCTACGACCGGGAGATCCTGACCTTCGAGGTCTCGGGGAACGGCACCCACTTGGCTGCGGCCGCATCCACGCCGCTGATGGCGCTCGTGGTCCTCGGCGGCATCGCGCTCGCCGTGTGGGCCGTCGTCCGCGGTGCCCGTCGAGCCGAGGTCGCGCCACTGCTCGCACTGGTGCTCGTCGCAGCGCTCATCGCCACGAACAAGGTCGGGTCGCCGCAGTACATCGGGTGGTTCGCGGTGCCGATCGTCTGGGGGTTGATCGCCGGCCGGGGGAGTGCACGCCGGTTCCTGCCGATTGCGATGGTGGCGCTGCCGATGGCGTTCCTGACACAGCTGATCTACCCCGCCTACTACGACCAGGTGCTCCTCGTGCAGCCGTGGATCCTCGTGGTGCTCACGACCCGGAACGCCCTCGAGGTCGCGATCCTGGTCTGGGCCCTCGTCCTGGTCGTCCGGATCGGGCTCCGGGCGCGGCGGGGTGCACTCGCCGGGTCCCGGTCGGGCGCTGCCGGATCCCAGCCCGGCGCTGCCGAGTACGGGCCGGGAGCCGTCGCGGAGGGCAGGATGGACCCATGATCGTCGCCTTCTCCGTCGCTCCCTCCGGTGGCCCGTCAGCCTCGTCCGACGGCTCCGTCCACGACGCCGTCGCGGCGGCCGTCCGTGTCGTCCGCGAGTCGGGCCTCCCGAACCGCACCTCGTCGATGTTCACCGAGATCGAGGGGGAGTGGGACGAGGTCATGGACGTCGTCAAGCGCGCCACCGAGGCCGTCGGCGCCTACGGCACGCGCGTGTCCCTGGTGCTGAAGGCCGACATCCGACCTGGGCACACGGGCGAGATCGACGGCAAGCTCGAGCGGCTCGAAGCGGCGCTCGACTCCTGAGTCCTCGCCGCGGCGCCGACGACACGCCGCCGCCCTCCCGAGGATGTCGGTGGTCGGGTGTGTCATGTTGCGCAGATGGTCGCACCGGGCGGTCACCGACATGACGAGGAGATCGTGATGATGCACGACGGCTGGTGCCCCGACTGCGACCTGCGAACGGTCGTCATCGACGTGGACTCCGACGACCAGAACGCCTGGGCCACCTGCACCGAGTGCGGTGCCGGTTGGGTGCACCGTGACGAGATCCCCGCGCCCGTGGTCGCCCACCGGCAGCCGGAGCGTCGCGCAGCCTGAACGACGGCGATCGAATCGATTCGGTCCGGTGGGTTCCGTTGACCGTTTGGAGCGGTCTACACTGATCCGACCGGGCCGTGCAGTCGGACCGGTCTCTTCCGTTCACCGTCGAGCGGACCGGCCGACGCCGGTCGCGACGACGCCGTCCCGGACGGGAGGCCCGGCGCGCTCCGCCTTGCGCCGCACCTCCAGCCCCTCCTCCGTGAGCCCCGTGGCTGGCCCCGAACCGTCCGTCACGTCCGAAACAGGCACCATGTCCCAGCTCACGCCGGCGCGTCGCGCGCTCGCGCTCATCGCCCTCGCCCTCGGCGGGTTCGCCATCGGGTCGACCGAGTTCGTCGCGATGGGGCTCCTCCCGAACATCGCCGAGGCGCTCCTGCCGACGCAGTACGCGGCGAACCCGGACGCCGGCATCGCACATGCCGGGTGGCTCGTCAGCGCCTACGCGCTCGGCGTGGTCGTCGGTGCGCCGACGATCGCCGCGATGTCGGCGAAGTTCCCGCGCAAGGGGCTCCTCATGGTGCTGCTCGTCGGGTTCGTCCTCGCCACCATCGCCAGCGCGCTGCTGCCGTCGTTCGGCCTGGTGCTCGTCGCCCGGTTCGTCGCGGGCCTGCCGCACGGTGCGTACTTCGGCATCGCCTCGATCGTCGCCGGCGACATCATGGGTCCCGGCAAGCGCGGCAAGGGCATCGCGATGGTGCTCCTCGGCCTGTCGGTCGCGAACGTCATCGGCGTCCCGGCGATCACGTTCATCGGGCAGAACGCCGGGTGGCGCGTGGCCTACGGCGTCGTCGCAGTGCTCTTCGCCGCGACGTTCTTCGCCGTGTCTGCCTTCGTCCCGCGCTCGGCCCGCGACGAGCACGCGTCCATCGGTCGTGAGCTCCGGGCGTTCCGTGTGCCCCAGGTCTGGCTCGTGATGGGGCTCGGCGCGGTCGGGTTCGGCGGGTTCTTCGCGGTGTACTCGTACATCTCGCCGCTCGTCACGAACGTCACGGGGCTGTCCGAGTCGGTGGTGCCGCTGGTGCTCGTCGTCGTCGGCCTCGGCATGGTCGTGGGTGGTGTCCTCGGCGGACACCTCGCGGACCACAGCGTCAAGCGCACGATCTACGTCGGCATGTTCGCCCTGATCGGTGCGCTGCTCGTGACGGTGCTCACCGCACAGTGGGCCGTCGGCGTGTTCGTCGGGGCGTTCCTGCTCGGTGCGACCTCGTCGGCGATCCCGCCGGCGGTGCAGTCGCGCCTGATGGACGTCGCCGGGGACGCGAAGACGATCGCCGCGGCGCTGAACCACTCGGCGTTCAACATCGGGAACTCGCTCGGTGCCGCCCTCGGTGGCGCGGTCATCGCCGCCGGGTTCGGCTTCGTGGCGCCGGGGTGGCTCGGCATCGTGCTCGCGCTGCTCGGTGTGGTGATGACGTCGATCAGCTACGCCGTCGAGCGTCGGTCGAACCGCCGCGCGGCCCTGTCAGCCCCGCACCCCACGACCGGCCCGATCACGTCTCCGATCCCGCTCGTCTGACGCGCGCGGGCCGTCTCCGGGCCCGCACGACCTTCCGGAACCACTGAGATCGCACTCCGCGTCGGAACGACCGGAGTCGAGGCGACACGGAGTGCGATCTCAGCGGGCGGGCGCGGGCGGGCGCGGGCAAGCGCGGGCAAGCGCCGGCGAGCGCGGGCGAGCGACCCAGGGACCTACAGGCCGTGCGGGCTGCCGTCCTCGAAGATGATGCCGTCGGTGATCGCACGCTTCCGGAGGGCGACCTTCGTGCCGACGTCGAACCCGGCCACGCGGTACTTCTCACGGATGCGCTTGAGGTAGCTCTTCGCCGTCTCCTCGGAGATGCCGAGCTGGTACGCGACGCTCTTCACCGGCTCGCCACCGCCGTAGAGCGCCATGACGCGGCGTTCCTGGGCGCTGAGCTTCGGCACGCCACCGACGTCGCCCGAGTTGATCGCCAGGTCGAGCTCGGCGGAGACGTACTGCTCGCCGCGCTGGGCCGAGCGGATCGCCTCGACGATCATCTCGGCGTCCTCGCTCTTCACGAGGTACCCGAGGGCGCCGGACCCGAGGGCTTCGCGCACCACGTTCGGCTCCGAGTACGTGCTCATGACGACGGTCTTCACGCCGGCCGTCTTGAGCGTCGAGATCTTCAGCGAGACCGGGATGGAGTCCTTGAGGTCCAGGTCGAGCAGCACCACGTCGACCGGGAACGACGGGCTGGTGAGCAGCTCGGGCCAGGTCGTGACGGCGGCGACGAGCGTGATGTCGTCGGCAGCGCCACGGATCCACTCCGTCAGGGCGCCGAGCAGCATCTTGTGGTCGTCGACGAGTGCGAGTCGGATCGGTTCCTCTGGAGTCGCCATGCTGGCGTCCTTTCTCGTGGTCTGCGTGGCAGAGCCTAGGTGGTGGGCCCACTCGGCGAGCGCAGGCTGGTCAGGGTGTCCGACAACCCGTCACATCGTGGGATGTCGGCTCACGACGCAGTGGGCGACGATGTGGAGCGCCCCGTCCCGCACCGTGTCGGTGTAGCTCCCGATTCGGGCGAGTCCGCTCCAGGCCGTCGGGCCGAGCCGTCGGCGCGGGACGCCGCGGGACTCGATGACGATCGGCACGTCCATCTCCTCGTCGGAGACCGGGTGCCCGTCCGACCCGACCGGCCCGAGCGTGACGGAGACCATCGGGACGCCGGGCTGCAGGCCGCGGCCGTCGCCGACCATCTGCCAGAGCGCCTGGAGCAGTCCGTCGCGCTGTGCGGGGGAGAGGTGCCCGGCGAGCGATCCGGGGTCGGCCACGCTGACGGCACGGCCGAGGTGGTCCGACTCGGTGATGGCGTGGTACAGCCAGGTCTCGCGACGGCCCTCGATGAGGTGCAGGCGGAGCTCGGTGGCCAGGGACGCCGCCACCGACGCGGACGCGTCCGACAGGGGCAGCGGATCGGTCCCGTTCGCGACGGCGTCGAGGAGCTTCTCGGCGGCGAGGTCGAGCCGGGCGAGTTCGTCGGACGCGAGCATGCCGACGGCGAACTGGGGTGCGGAGACGTTCGACTGCACGAGCACACGGTCGAGCTCGCGCTGCACGAGCTGCCGGAAGCGGTGCGTGACGAAGATCGCCACGGACGGCGGGACGATCACGAGCGCCAGCAGCGAGAACAGCCCGGGGATGGTGTCGGTCGTGATCGGGGTCGAGGCGACCGCCATACCGATGAACGCGAGCCCGAGCACCGTGATCGCGGCGGCGACCTCGCGGGCAGGACGGAGCGTCGCGACGGGGAGCAGGGCGAACCCGGCGGCGATCGAGGCGCTGGCGGTGTGGGCGAGATCGTGCTCGGGCCAGATGCCGATGAAGTCGAGGGTGACGACGCACCCGAGCACGACGCAGATCAGCACGAATGCCAGCCCGGTCAGTCGTTCGCCGTAGGTCAGGACGCTCAGGCCGACGCCGACAGCCGCGATGACGAAGAGCATCCACGCGGCAGCGGGGAGCCACGGGTCGGAGAAGTCCGTCCAGTGTGCGAGGAAGAAGACGATGCCCGCGATGGCCTCGAGTGCGGTGAGCACCGCCGCGCCGAGCCCGAGGTGCCCCGCTCCGAGCGAAGCGCCGGGCTTCGCGGCCTGCCGCAGCGACCGCGCACCGGTGGAGGTGGAGGGGAGGCCGCGCGCCTGCCGACGTTCCGTGCCCCGGTAGCGTTCCCGAGCCTCCCGTCGGGTCCGCGGAGCGGGCTGCTGCGTCTCGCCGGGGAGTCCGCGGCCGATCGTGTCCTCGGGGACGCGACTCATCGGGGTGCCTCCAGGACGACGGTGGTGCCCGATCCGGGCGCGGAGAAGAGCCGTGCGTCCCCGCCGACCTCGCGGAGGCGGTTCACCACGCTCTCCTTGAAGCCGAGACGTTCTTCGTCGATGGCGCCGAGTTCGAAGCCGACACCGGAGTCGGTGACCATCGCGCGGACCATGTCGTTGTCGTGCACGATCGTGACGTGTGCCTCGGCGACGCCGGCGTGGCGACGGACGTTCTCCAGGCACTCCGCGAGGGCGAGCAGGAACGCGTCGAGGACGTTCGACGGCAAGAGGACCTGCCCGGTGCCGTGCCAGCTCACCTCGAGTCCCATCCGGCCGAAGCGCTGCTTGACGGACTCGAGCGTCTGGCCGAGCGGAGACTCCTCGGTCCTGGTGAGCGAGTAGTCGCCGGACTGCTGCGGTTGCGGCGTCGCGCCGAGCCGGAGGTGGCGGAGGAGCCTGGCGTCCTCGGCGGCCTGCTCGCGCATCGCCTGTTCGGAGACGCCGACACCGGAGTGGGCGAGGAGGGTGAGCGTGGCGAGGACGGTGTCGTGGAGCAGCCGGGCACCCTGGCGGCGCTGTGCCTCGGTCTCGCTGGCCTGGCGTTCCGCACGGTGCGCGGTGCCGATGCTGTAGATGCGGCGCGCGACGCGGGGGATGCTCCGTGAGATCCAGTACGCGACCACGGCAGTGAGGACCCAGCCGAGGACGGTCCCGCCGACGGCGTTGGAGACGAGTCCGCCGGCGGCGAAGGCCATCACGACGATCGACCCGACGCCACCGAGGATGGTCAGCCCGAGCCCGATGAGGTGCCCGCGCTGCGCCATGAGGAGCGAGGAGAGCCCTCCGGCGGCGAGGGGGACGAGTGCGCTCGCGACCACGGTGCGGGCGAGACCGTCGACGCTCGTCGTCAGGATGACCATGGCGCCGAGGCCCGCCGCGAGCGTGAGCGCGGTCCACCACGTCGAGCCGTTCCACCCGAACGCGACGAGCGCACCGATCATCACCGCGATGCAGGCGATCCCACCGGCGAGTGGACCGGCCGGGACGGCGAACGCGCAGAGGACGCCGACCAGGCTGATCAGCGTGCAGACGATGCCGACGACACGGGTCGTTGACCGGAGGAGCCGGTCACGTTCCTGTGCGATGAGTTCCATCGGTGTCCTGGTGCTGTTCTCGTGTGGGTGCAGGGAAGGTCGTGAAACCGACGGTTGATCGGTTCGGAGCCATCATTCCACGCGCGGCACCCGTTGGGGGGTGTTCGGCACGCCCGGTCGTTCCGATTGGAAACGGTTTTGTTATAGCGAATGCGATGAATACGTCGATTCAGCCCAACAGACGTACGTCGCTTCAGCCCAACAGGCGACGGAGGTGCGCACCGACCGCTGCGTGCTCGATGAGGAACCCGTCGTGGCCGAACTCGCTCTCGATGACGGCCGCGTGCTCGCCGTCGAGGGTGTCCGGGATGCTGGCGGCGATCCGGTGTTGGTCCTCCACGGGGAAGAGCCGATCGCTCGAGATGCCGACGACGAGCGTCCTCGCCGTGATGGCGCCGAGGGCCGACGCGACGCCGCCTCGTCCCGCGCCGACGTCGTGCGAGTCCATCGCGTGCGTCAACGTCACGTACGTCGATGCGTCGAAGCGCCTGGTGAACTTGTTGCCGTGGAAGTCGAGGTAGCTCTCCACCGAGAACCGGCCGTCGTCGCCGAGCGGGGACACGTCCGACTGCCACGAGCGGTCGAACCGCCCGTTGAGTTCGTCGGACGCGCGGTAGGTCATCATCGCCATCCGCCTCGCCAGGGACAGCCCCCTGGACGGCCCGTCGCCGGGTTCGGCCTCGTAGTAGTCGCCGCCCGCGAAGCCCGGGTCCATCTGGATCGCGGCGCGCTGCAGCGAGTTCGCCGCGATCTGGTCCGCCGTGGTCTGGGCCGTGCTGGCGAGGATCGCCAGTCGTGCGACGCGGGACGGGGCCGACGCCGCGAACTCGAGCGCGTGCATCCCGCCCATCGATCCGCCGACCACCGCGGCGAAGCGGTCGATGCCGAGCGCGTCGGCGAGCTGCACCTGTGCGGCGACCTGGTCGCGCACGGTGACGAACGGGAACCGTGACCCCCACTCCACGCCGTCGGGGGAGACCGACGACGGACCGGTCGAGCCCTGGCAGCCGCCGAGCATGTTCGGCGCGACGACGAACCAGCGGTCGGTGTCGATGGCCCGACCCGGTCCGACGACGTCGCCCCACCACCCGGCGGTCTTGTGCCCGGGGCCGGCATCACCGGTGACGTGCGAGTCCCCGGTCAGTGCGTGGAACACGAGGACGGCGTTGTCCCTCGCGTCGTTCAGCGTGCCCCAGGACTCGTAGGCGATCCGGACGCTCGGCAGCCGTCCGCCGCGGACCCACTGCTCGCCGAGCGCGACGAACTGTCGGGAGCCGGGGTGGTCGCCCGGGCGCCAGGCACCGGTGACCGGGGGTTTGCCGATGGCCCCGAGCGCGGTCCCTGGAACCAGGGTGGACGGGACGGAGTCCTCGGGAGTCGTCTGCCAGTCCATGGTCCGTCCATTGTCCCGGTCGTTGGACCGTCCGGACGCCGTGTTACGTCGGTTGCGTGGCCGGATCGGGGCGGACGGGAGGCTCGGGTCGGGTCCGGTGGGGTGGTTGCGTCTGCAAGGGGCGACAAGACCGCTGTCGTACGACATCGACGTTGTCGCAAGCAGGCGGACGCAACAGTTGCACACGCGCGGGAACGACGAAGTCGCTGTCGTACGACAGCGACTTCGTCGTTCCGAGTCGGCTTCGGAGGGAGTCGGGAGCCCGGCGTGCGACTACGCGCGCAAGCCCGCCTGGGCGACCGCACGAGCGGCGGCGAGCCCGGCCTCGAGGTCCGCCTTCAGGTCCTCGACGTTCTCGATGCCCACTGACAGGCGCACCAGGCCCGGCGTCACACCGGTCGTCAGCTGCTGCTCCGGCGTGAGCTGCGAGTGCGTGGTCGACGCCGGGTGGATCACCAGCGAGCGCACGTCGCCGATGTTCGCGAGGTGCGAGAACAGCGTCAGGTTGTCGACGAGTGCACGACCCGCGTCGACACCGCCCTTCAGCTCGAACGACAGCACCGCGCCGACACCCTTCGGTGCGTACCGCGTCGCGGCTCCGTACCAGGGGGAGGTCGGCAGGCCGGCGTACGCCACCGTCGCCACGTCCGGGTGCTGATCGAGCCACTCGGCGATCTCCTGCGCGTTCGCCACGTGCCGCTCGATGCGGAGCGACAGCGTCTCGATGCCCTGCAGCAGTGCGAACGCGGTGTCCGGGGAGCTCGACGCACCGAGGTCGCGGAGGAGCTGCACGCGCGCCTTGATGATGTAGGCGAGCGAGTTGCCCACCGCCTCGGCGAAGACCGCCCCGTGGTACGAGGGGTCCGGTGTGTTGAACTCCGGGAACTTCTCCGGGTGCTGCGACCACGGGAACGTGCCGCCGTCGACGATGACGCCGCCGATGACCGTGCCGTGCCCGCCGAGGAACTTCGTCGCCGAGTGCACCACGATGTCGGCACCATGCTCGAACGGACGGATCAGGTACGGCGTCGCGATCGTGTTGTCGACGATGAGCGGCACACCGGCCTGGTGCGCGATGTCCGCGACCGTCGTGATGTCGAGCACGTTGATCTTCGGGTTGCCGATCGTCTCCGCGAAGAACAGCTTCGTGTTCGGGCGGACGGCGCGACGCCACTCCTCGGGGTCGTCCTGGTCCTCGACGAAGGTGGTCTCGATGCCGAGCCGGGCGAGCGTGTACTTGAAGAGGTTGTACGTCCCGCCGTAGATGGACGACGAGGACACGATGTGGTCACCGGCCTGCGCGATGTTGAGGACGGCGTAGGTCTCCGCCGCCTGACCGCTCGCGACCAGGAGCGCACCGGAGCCCCCCTCGAGCGCGGCGATCCGCTGCTCGAGGACGTCGTTCGTCGGGTTCATGATGCGTGAGTAGATGTTGCCGGGCTTCGCGAGGGCGAAGAGGTCACGCGCCTCGTCCGAGTTCGCGAAGACGTACGAGGTCGTCTTGTAGATCGGGGTGGCGCGGGCACCGGTCGTCGGGTCGGGCTGCGCCCCGGCGTGGACCTGCGTGGTCTCGAACCGCCACTGCGCGGCGTCGTTCTCGGTCATTCGTGCTCCTGTCCGGTGCGGTCGGTCGTCGGGTCGCCGTGCGCTCGGCCGGGAGGCTGGGCGCGTCTTCACGTCGAGCCTCACGGTACGAGGGGTGGCCGGGTCTCCACCACCGCCGGAGTCTCGTGACGTAACGCGCGTCAGGCGGGGTCCCTGCGGAAGAGCCAGCGCACGTTCGGCTCGAGCAGCCAGCGCATGCCCCTCCTGACGAACGGCTGTGCCAAGAAGAGGCTCACCGCACAGGCGAACGCGACCATCAGGAGCACGTACGGCCACGCCGAGTGCGCTCCGGCGAGGATGCCGGACTCGCGCACCGGGTAGAGCACGAACGTGTGCAGCAGGTACACGTACATCGTCGCCGCGCCGAACTGCGTGATCCAGACGTTCCGTCGGGGCACCAGCAGGAGGAACGACGCCGTGAGCAGCGCGGCGAGGAGCATCAGCCCGAAGCGCACGGCACCCGCCCACCAGGCGTCCTCACCGAGACCCGAGTACGAGTCGTCGTAGAAGAACCAGTGGTGCAGGTCGAACTCCTTGAACTGCGGGATCCACACCGCGCAGGCGACCGCCCACGCCGCGAACACCGCGCCGGCCACGATCCGGAGCCGCACGACGATCCTCCGTGGCGCCTCGTACCAGCGGTCGAACAGTCCCCACTGCTTCACCTGCCAGCCGACCAGGAAGAACGGCAGCAGGCTGATCGCGCGGGAGAGGGACAGCGTGGAGTCGACGTTGTCGAAGTACCCGACCCCGATGCTGAACACGACGGCCCAGAACAGCGGCCACCGCAGCTGCGCCAGGTACGGCAGGATCAGCTTGAAGATCCCCAGTGCGAGCAGGAACCAGAGCGTCCAGGTCGGCTGGGTCGGGTTGAACTTCTTGCCGCCCTCGACCAGTGACTGCACGACCGTCCAGATCGTCTGCATGATGATGTAGGGCACCACGATGTCCGTGATCGTCCGACGCATGCGCTTCGCCGTGGGGGTGTCCGCGGACGAGAAGTACCCGCTGATCACCCCGAACGCCGGCATGTGGAACGCGTAGATGAACGTGTACAGCGCCAGGGCGTGCTCGCTCGCGGTGGTCTGCCGTTGGATCGCGTGCCCGATGACGACGAGCGTCACGGCGACGAACCGCGCCGTGTCCCACATCGGGATGCGCCGCTTCGCGCGACCCGGTTCGAGGTTCGTGGTCGGCGCAGCGGGCGCGGGAGGGGCGGCGTCCATCGTCATCCCTCGTGACGTTACCGGAACGTGACCTTCGCTGTACTGGGTACCGTTGTCGTGACATTCGTCGACGGAGCACTGGAGGCACGGACATGGCAGCACGACGCGCGGTCGTCACGGGAGCGAGCTCGGGGATCGGGGCGGCCACCGTCCGACTGTTCCGTGAACGGGGCTGGGACGTGCTCGCCGTCGCCCGCCGTGCCGACCGGCTCGAGGCGCTCGCCGCGGAGCTCGGGATCGACACGCTCACGGCGGACATCACCGACGCCGCCGACGTCGAGCGTCTCGCCGCGCGGGTCGCAGAGCTCGGCGGCGCGGACGTCCTCGTCAACAACGCCGGGGGAGCGTTCGGCTCGGCGAGCGTCGAGGAGTCGGACGTCGAGGACTGGCGCGCCATGTTCGAGGTCAACGTGATCGGGACGAAGCGCGTGATCGCGGCGCTGCTCCCGCACCTCCGACGGCGTGCGGCGACCGCCGGGGGCGCCGACATCGTCACCGTCACGAGCACTGCCGGGTTCGTGTCGTACGAGAACGGTGGCGGGTACAACGCGGCGAAGGCCGCCGAGCACGCCCTGGTCGGCGCGCTGCGCCTGGAGCTGAACGGCGAACCGATCCGCGTCGTCGAGATCGCTCCCGGGCTCGTGAAGACCGACGAGTTCGCGCTCGTGCGGTTCGGCGGGGACGAGTCGAAGGCCGCGGCGGTCTACGACGGTGTCGAGGACCCGCTCACGGCCGACGACGTCGCCGAGGCGATCGTGCACGCGGTGGAGCTGCCGGCGCACGTGAACCTCGACCTCGTCACGATCCGCCCGGTCGCGCAGTCCGCCCAGCACAAGCTGGCGCGCGGACACCTGTCGCCCAAGTCCTGATCGAGCTCGCGACCCGAGTTCCCCGCCCCACACGCGCCCGGGCGGGGAACTCGGGTCGCGGACGCGGGGTACCTGCCGGTACCGTGGACGGATGCCGATCAGCAGCGAACCCGCCGAGCCCTCCTCGCCGGCCGTCGTGACCGTGACGAGCGGGCCAGAGGTGCTCGGCTGGCTCGAGTTCGGGGACGCCGCTCGGCTCCTCGCGAAGGACGTCCTGTCGTCCGGCTTCGAGCCGGAGGTCGTCGTGGCCGTCGCCCGCGGCGGACTCATCATCGCCGGCGCCGTGGCCTACGCGCTCGGCACCAAGGAGTGCGGCTCGATCAACGTCGAGTTCTACACCGACGTCGAACAGCGTCTTGACGAGCCCGTCGTGCTCGCGCCGGCGCTCGACGCCCCGAGCCTCGCCGGCAAGCGCGTGCTCGTCGTGGACGACGTCTCCGACTCCGGGCGCACCCTGGCGCTCGTCGTCGACATCATCGCGAAGGCCGGCGCCGACGTGCGGAGCGCCTGCCTGTACTCGAAGCCCGGCACCGTGCTCGAGCCCGACCACGTCTGGCGGCGGGTCGACGGCTGGATCACGTTCCCGTGGAGTGCCCTCGCACCGGTGACGGCCGAGTCGTGAGCATCCACCTCGTCGGCGGCGGACCGTTCGCCGCCTCCGACGCCGCTGCGCCCTTCCTCGCCGAGGCGACCGCCCGCTCCGCCGCCGTCGGCCGCACCGTCCCACGGATCGGGCTGCTCTCCGTCGCCGACGCCACGGGCACGAGCCCGTCGTCGACCGCCGACATCGCGGAGGTCCTCGGTGGTGCCCGCGCGGCGGAGGTCCTCGTGACCGAGGTCGCTCCGGGGCAACCGTTCACCACGGCCGTCCTGAGCGACATCGACGCCCTCGTCATCGGCGGCGGGCGGACCCCCGACTACCTCGACGCGATCGCGCCCCTCGTCGACCAGATCCGCCTGCTCGTCTCCGACGGCCTGCCGTACCTCGGGTACTCCGCCGGCGCGATGATCGCGTCCGACCGTGCGCTCGTCGGCGGCTGGCGCGTCGGCGGTGTCGAGGTCTGCCCCGAGGGCGCATCAGAGGGCCTCGACGAGGTCGAGCTCCGCGAAGGACTCGGGCTCGTGGACCTGACGATCGACGTGCACGCCGTGCAGGCCGGCACGATCGCGCGGCTCATCGCCAGCGCCGAGGCCGAGTTCGTCACCGCCGGGCTCGCCATCGACGAGGACACCGTCCTGGTCGTCGGTGAGGGGGCGCTCGAGGTCCGCGGGGCCGGCAGCGTCTGGCGCGTGGTCGCCGGCGACGAGTCGGTCTCCGTCGCCACGATGGGCGCGTAGCGACTCCGATGCAGGCCCTGCCGCTCGCCGAACTGGTCGACCCTGGGTGGGCCGAGGCCCTCGCCCCCGTCGAGGACGACGTCCACCGACTCGGTGCGTGGCTCCGGGAGGAGACGGCGTCGGGGCGTCCGTACCTGCCCGCCGGCGCATCCGTGCTCCGGGCGTTCGAGTACCCGTTCGACGAGGTGAAGGTCCTGGTCGTCGGGCAGGACCCCTACCCGACACCGGGACACCCGATCGGTCTGTCGTTCGCCGTCGACCCCGGGGTCCGTCCGGTGCCGCGCAGCCTCGCGAACATCTACCGCGAACTCCACGACGACCTCGGCGTCACCGCACCGGCGCACGGTGACCTGCGTCCGTGGTCGGAGCGGGGCGTGATGCTGCTCAACCGCGTCCTGACGGTCGGCGCCGGGGACGCCGGCAGCCATCGGGGCAAGGGGTGGGAACGGGTCACCGAGCAGGCCGTCCGCGCGCTCGTCGCCCGGGACCGCCCGCTCGTCGCCGTGCTCTGGGGCGCGCAGGCCGGGTCCGTCCGGCCCTTCCTCGGGGACACGCCGATCGTCGCGTCGGCACACCCGAGCCCGCTCAGTGCGTCCCGCGGGTTCTTCGGGAGCCGCCCGTTCTCCCAGGTGAACGAGCTGCTCGTCGCCCAGGGTGCCGACCCCGTCGACTGGACGCTGCCCGCCCAGGTGTGACGAGCCTCCAGGCCGGTGCCGTGACCGCGTGCCGGACGCGACCCGTAGGCTCGTGACCGTGCTCGAGGAGGAATACCGCCAGCGGCGCGTGCTGCCGCGCCACCTGCGTGCGCCCGCGCCGTCCGAGACCGCGTTCGCCTGGTCGATCCGCGCCGCCGAGCCGTCGGACCTGCCGGACATCCGCGAGATCCACGCGCACTACGTGCGGAACTCGTCGGTGACGTTCGACGGCGCCGTGCTGACATTCGCTGCGTGGAAGCAGCGGTACGACGAGATCCGCCGGCGGAAGCTCCCGTTCCTGGTCGCGGTGAACCCGTCGGGGCAGCTGCTCGGGTACGCGCTCGTCGACCCCTGGAACCCGCGTGACCGGTCGAACCACGTGGTCGAGAACTCGATCTACCTCGGGCCGGCCTCGGGCGGGAAGGGGCTCGGGCGTGCGCTGATGGAGGCGCTGCTCGACGAGTGCCGTGCTGCTGGGGTCCGCGAGGTCGTCGCGGTGATCGCCGACCGGTCAGCCGATGCCTCGATCAAGTTGCACCGACGGCTCGGCTTCGAGGAGATCGGCCGCATGGGCAAGGTCGGGTACAAATACGACCGGTGGCTCGGGACCGTCACGATGCGGTTGCGCCTGCGGGGTCCGCGGACGCGGCGCGGTGCCTCGGGCGGGTCGGGCAGGTCGGGCAGGTTTTCGCGCTGAGCGACACCTCACGGGTTTGTGACGGCGTGAACTGTCGCTGAGTGCGAAACGTCAGGCTGAGCGCCCCGCGGCCTCCGCGATGAACTCGTCGCGCGTTGCGCCGACCATCGCGGCCGCGGCGGCCGCGGCAGCGTCGGCGTCCCCGGCGGCCACGGCCCGCCCGACCGCCTCGTGCCGGGCGGCCGCGGCGCCCGTCCACCGGGTGATCGTGTCGCGCGACTCCGACGTGCGGGTGCGGAGGAGCGCCTCGACGGTGCCGGCGAAGTGCCCGAACACGGCGTTGCCCGACCCGGTGAGGAGCGCGCGGTGGAAGCGGACGTCCGCCTCGAGGTAGGCGCGGCCGTCCCCGCTCGACGCCGCGGCGACCATGTCGAGCGCCGCGGCCAGCACCGGAGCGCCGGCCTCGGCCCCACGGCCGGCGAGCAGCGACGCCGCGACGGGCTCGATCCCGAGCCGGAGCTCGAGGAGTTCGCGCTGCTGGGCGAAGTACTCGTCGGAGAGTCCTCGCCACCGGATGACCGACGGCGAGAGCAGCTCCCATGACGTCACGGGCAGCACCTGGGTCCCGATGCGCTGTCGCGGCTCGACCAGTCCGAGTGACTGCAGGACGCGGAGTGCCTCGCGCACGACGGAGCGCGACACGCCGAACTCGGTCGCGATCTCCTCGGGGCGCAGCACGACGCCCGGAGCCGAGGTGCCGGACACGATCCGCTGACCGAGGGTGTCGAGCACCTGGGCGTGCAGCCCGCGGGGCGTGGTCATCGTTCCTCCATGCAGTACGGATCGCGCACCGGGTGCGACGTGTGCTCCATCAGACCGGCAGACTGCCCCGACGGGTGTGTGCCGCGCGGAGGATCGACGTATAGTCTGATTAATCAGATTATTCGATGTCGCTCCGAACGGCATCGCAACCCGGAACCAAGGCGACGGAGCCGCGCGGAAGCGTCTCCAGGAAGGGGCGCAGATGCCTCACCTCGCACCAACCAGCGCGAGCACCGTGCTCGCTGCCGGCACCGACACGGTCGACCCGTCCGGTCCGGTCTCGCAGCTCGTGATCGCGGCGCTCATCGGCATCGTCGTGATCATCGTCCTGATCACGTGGCTCAAGATCCACCCGTTCATCGCGCTGACGATCGGCGCGGTCGGCGTCGGCATCGGCGCCGGACTCGCACCGGACAAGGCCGTGACGAGCTTCGGGGTCGGCTTCGGCGCGACCATGACGAGCGTCGGCATCCTGGTCGGGCTCGGGTCCATGTTCGGCAAGATGCTCGTCGACTCGGGCGCTGCGGATCGGGTGGTGGACACCCTCGTCCGCAAGTCGTCGAAGGCGGCGCTGCCGTGGACGATGGCGCTCATCGGTGCACTGATCGGTCTGCCGATGTTCTTCGAGGTCGGCCTGGTGCTCCTCATCCCGATCATCGTCCTGGTCGCCAAGCGCAGCGACGTGCCGATCATGAAGATCGCCGTCCCCGCCCTGGTCGGTCTGTCCACGATGCACGCGTTCGTCCCGCCGCACCCCGGACCGCTCGTCGCGATCTCCACGGTCGGTGCGAACCTCGGCACGACGCTCGCCTTCGGCATCGTGCTCGCGATCCCGGTCATCATCCTGGCCGGCCCGGTCTTCGCCCGCTTCGCGGCCCGCTGGGTCGACATCCCGGCACCCGACCTGTTCGGCTCGCGTGGCAGCGACCCGGCTCACGAAGGACGGGAGGCTCGGCGCGGCCCCGCCACGCAGGACACCGCATCCCTGCCGAACGGCAAGAGCGACTTCACCCGCGTCATCAGCGAACCGCGCAGTCCGTCGTTCACGGTCGCGCTGATCGGCATCCTGCTGCCGGTGGTCCTCATGCTCGCGCAGGCGATCCGCGAGGCGACGATGCCCGACGCCACGGGCACCTGGGTGAGCCTGCTCGACTTCCTCGGTTCGCCGATGGTCGCGATCGGACTCGCCGCGCTGTACGCGATCGTCTTCTTCGCGATCGGCGGCGGCATGGACCGCTCGGCCGTGTCCCGTTCGCTCGAGAGCGCGCTGCCGCCCGTCGCCGGTGTGCTGCTCATCGTCGGCGCGGGCGGTGGCTTCAAGCAGGTCCTGATCGACACCGGGATCGGCGGGGTGATCGCCGACGCGGTGAAGGACTCCGGGATCTCGGTGCTCCTCGTCGCATGGGTCGTCTCGGCGCTGGTCCGGGTCGCCACCGGGTCGGCCACGGTCGCGACCGTCACGGCCGCCGGCATCATGGCCCCGATCGCGCAGGACCTGTCGTCGCCGGTGGTGTCGCTCCTGGTGCTCGCGATCGGCGCGGGATCGGTGTTCCTGTCGCACGTCAACGACGCCGGGTTCTGGCTGGTGAAGGGGTACCTCAACACCACGGTGGGGCAGACGTTCAAGACGTGGACGGTGCTCGAGTGCCTGATCTCGGTGTTCGGTTTGCTCGGGGTCCTGCTGGCCGGGATCTTCATCCGATGAGCGCACTCGACGCCCGCGTCCTCGTCGTGATGGGGGTCTCCGGTTCGGGCAAGTCGACCGTGGCCGAGATGGTCGCGGAGCGGCTCGGGTGGGACTTCGCCGAGGGCGACGCGATGCACCCGCAGGCGAACGTCGACAAGATGCACGCCGGGATCCCGCTCGACGACGACGACCGCTGGCCGTGGCTCGACGTGATCGCGGCCTGGATCCGCGACCACCTGGACTCCGGCACGAACGGTGTCGTCACGTGCTCGGCGCTGAAGCGCTCGTACCGCGACGTCCTCCGGGCGCCTGGCGTGGTGTTCGTGCACGTCGCCGGCGACAACTCCTTGATCGAGGACCGGATGACGGCCAGGTCCGGGCACTTCATGCCGACGTCGCTGCTGGCGTCGCAGCTCGCCACCCTGGAGCCGCCGCAGGACGACGAGGCGCACATCACCGTCGCCGCCGACCGCACCCCGGAGCAGGAGCGCGACGAGGTGATCGAGCGGCTGGGTCTCGGACCCGGCGTCAGGTGAACTGGATCGGGGTCCCGACCGGCAGCGCCGCGAGGGTCTTCGTCATCGCGGCGGAGATCCGCACGCATCCGTGCGAACTGCCGGTCGGGTCCGGGTAGTAGTGCAGCGCCGTCAGTGCGGCGTTTCCCCCGTACGACGGGATGCGGGAGGAGTGTGCCCCGGTCAGGATGATCGGGTTGCCCTGCGTGTAGGTCACGCGCGCGTCGACGTACGCCGCCTCGACGTAGGTCGCCGTGGCGGTCGGGGTCGGGTCCTCCGGTGTGCCGAGCCGTGCCGCTTCGCTCGCGATGACCTGCCCGCTCCGTGCGACGACCGAGACCGTGCTCGCGGCGACGTCGACCCGGATCGTCCGGTCCGTGTCCGCGACACGGAAGTCGGCGGCTCGGGCCCACGCGAACGTCGCACTCGGCGCGTCGGGCACGCCACCGTCACCCGGCGTGCGGTTCCGTGCCGGGGTCGACACCAGGAGCATCCCGCCGTCGACACCGGGGGAGCGACCCCACACGGCGGTGGCAGCGGGGAGCTCGACCGTCGACACCGTCGCCGAGAGCGTCCCGACGGGCGCCGCGTCGGCGTCCGGGCTGGCGTACAGCGCGACGAGTTGCGCGTTCGGAGTCGCGATCTGCCAGCCGTTCTCGGGGTGGACGTCCGAGCCGTCGAGGAGCCCGGGGATCACCGCGTCGTGGAACGCGAGCGGCAGCGCCGCGAGTTCCGCCGCCGACGGTGCCGCCGGCACGGCGGCGGGTGTCGGTGTCGGGGTCGGCGTCGGCGTCTGCTGTCGGGCGGCGGTGGTCGTCGGTGGGCTCGCCTGGTCGCGGTCTGGTACCAGGGCGAGCCCGACGCACACGACTGTCCCGACGAGGGCAGCACCGGCCACACTCGCCACGATCCACGTCCGCCGTCGCACCACGGGCCTCCTGTCCGGTCCTAGCGTTCCGTGACGCGGCCGGCATCGACGCGCCACTGGCGGTCCAGCCGGACCGTCTCCAGCATCCGCCGGTCGTGCGTGACGAGCAGGAGCGTGCCGTCGTACGAGTCGAGTGCCTGTTCCAGCTGCTCGATCGCGGGCAGGTCGAGGTGGTTCGTCGGCTCGTCGAGGATCAGGACGTTCACGCCACGGGCCTGCAGCAGCGCGAGGCCGGCGCGGGTCCGTTCGCCGGGGGAGAGCTCGCCGGCCGCGCGGCCCACGTGGTCCGCCTTGAGCCCGAACTTGGCGAGCAGGGTCCGCACCTCGGCGGTGGCCAGCTCCGGCACGAGCCCCTTGAACACCGCGGCGAGGGGCTCCGCGCCGGTGAACGACCCGCGGGCCTGGTCGATCTCGCCGATCGCGACGCTCGACCCGGTGCTCGCCGTCCCGGTCGTCGGCGACTGCTTGCCGAGCAGGGCGCGGAGCAGCGTCGACTTGCCGGCGCCGTTGGGGCCGGTGATCCCGATGCGGTCGCCGCCGTCGACCTGCAGCGAGACAGGGCCGAGCGTGAAGTCGCCCTGGGTGAACGTGGCGTCCGACAGGGTCGCCACGACCGCGGAGCTCCTCGGCGCCTGGCCGATCGTGAACTCGAGCTGCCACTCCTTGCGGGGCTCCTCGACCTCGTCCAGGCGTGCGATGCGGGACTCCATCTGACGGACCTTCTGCGCCTGCTTCTCGCTTGACTCCGACGCCGCCTTGCGCCGGATCTTGTCGTTGTCCGGGGCCTTCTTCATCGCGTTCCGGACGCCCTGGCTCGACCACTCCCGCTGCGTCCGGGCTCGTGACACCAGATCGGCCTTCGTCGAGGCGTACTCGTCGTAGGCGTCCCGCTTGTGCTGACGCGCGATCTCGCGTTCTTCCAGGTAGGCGTCGTAGCCACCGCCGAAGAGCCGGTTCGACGACTGCGCGAGGTCGAGCTCGAGGACGCTCGTGACCGACCGTGCGAGGAACTCGCGGTCGTGGCTGACGAGGACGACCCCGCCGCGGAGGCCCGTGACGAACGCCTCCAGCTTCGCCAGGCCGTCGAGGTCGAGGTCGTTGGTGGGTTCGTCGAGCAGGACGACGTCGAACCGGGACAGCAGCAGCGCCGCCAGTCCGACCCGAGCGGCCTGGCCGCCGGACAGCGACGTCATGAGCGCGTCCGTGTCCACGGTCAGTCCGAGGTCCGCGAGGACGGCCGGGACGCGCTCGTCGAGGTCGGCCGCCCCGGACGCGAGCCACCGGTCGAGCGCGGTGGAGTACCGGTCGGCGGCGTCGGCCGGGGCGTCCGGGTCCCCGAGCGCGGCCGCGGCGATGTCCATCTCCGCGGTCGCCGCGGTGCAGCCGGTCCGTCGACCGAGGTACCCGGTCACCGTCTCCCCGACGACCCGCTCGTGTTCCTGGGGCAGCCAGCCGACGAACGCGTCCGCCGGTGCGAGCGACACGGTGCCCGCGAGCGGTTCGTCGACGCCCGCGAGGAGCCGCAGCAGGGTGGACTTGCCGGCACCGTTCACGCCGACGACGCCGATCACGTCCCCGGGGGCGACCGTGAGGTCGAGCCCCTCGAACAGCGTGCGTGCGGCGTAGCCGCCGGCGAGGCCCTTGGCGACGAGCGTGGCGGTCATGGTGCAATCGTCCCATGGACGCATCACTGGCCGTGGTCGGGCCGGGAGCCATCGGGACCGTCGTCGCCGCAGCACTGCACGACGCCGGTCGGACGCCGCTGCTGTTCGGTCGCACGGCTCGGGACCACCTGGAGCTCGTGGACACGACCGGGCGGATCGTGGTGCCCGGGCCGGTGCAGACCGACCCGCGCCCCGTGACGGACCCCGTGGACCCACTGCGCATCGCGATCGCCGTCTGCGGGTTCGTGCTGGCCGTGTACCTGTTCGTCGAGGCGTGACGCGGGACCGTTCCGTGTCAGCGTCGGGCATCCATCGGCACGCCGGGATCACCGGGTCAGCAGCTCGATCCACTCGGCGCGCTCCGTGAGCAGGCGACGCTGCCGCGCGCGACCGTCGGCGGTGGAGTGCTCGTCGCGTCGGCTGAACCGCAGCAGGTCGAGGAACACGACCGCCACGCACGCGCGGAACACGACCGGTTCGGCGGCGTCGGTCCCGGCGGCGACGATGCGCACGAGCGCGTCCTGGTCGACCCGGTCGTGGCTCAGCAGCGTCGCGAGGTCGAACGCACGCGGTCCGCTGCCGATCGCCTCGATGTCGACCACGCCACTGACCGAGCCCCCGTCGAACAGGACGTTCGCCGGCCGGAAATCCCCGTGCACCATGTCCGTGCGCGGCCACGTGGCACGGTCCGCGTCCCGGACGAGTCGGTCGCAGACGTCGAGCATCGGCGTCGGCGCGCCGGACTCCGCGCGGAGCCGTTCCTGACCCGCCCCGATCTGCTCCAGCAGGAAGTCCGTCCAGCAGTGCTCCGGCGACGGGTCGATCCCGGCCTGCGATTCGACGACCGCGATCAGCGCCTCCGCCGTCGCCGTGTCCACGTCGTCGGACGTGTGTCCCGGGCACCACTCCTGGACCTGGTACCCGATGCCGGCCCTGGTCGTCCCGGCGGCGAGCCACGCCGGCGTCGGGTAGCCCGCGTGCCGAGCGACGTCGACCGCGTGTCGGGCGGTGACGATCCGCGCTGCCCACTCCAGGTCGGCGGTCGTCTTCAGGACGGCATCGGTGCCGTCCTCGGCGCGGACCAGCCAGGCGCCGGTCTGCCGACCACCGTCGAGCCGTTCCGCGAGGTGCCAGCGCCGTCCCGTCACGGTCGACGCGTCGCGGAGTGCCGCCTGAGCCTGTGCGCGGTCCGTCGTCATCGGCGCACGCGTTCCGCGATCGTCCTGGCGACATCGGGCGCCGGGGTCGTGGTCGTGTCGTCGCCGTCGATCCGCGCCCGGAGCGTGTCCGGCTCGGCGTGCAGGACGACGTGCCGGATCGGGACGTCGTACCGGGCGAGTCCGTCGCTGATCTCGCGCCAGTACGCCTCGACCAGCACCGTCATCGGCACCACGAGCGCAGCCGTCGTGGTCGTGCCCACCCCGTGCGTGCCGTTCAGCCAGACGATCACGACACCGACGCTAGCGCGGACGTCGATCAGGAAGCCGGGACGTCGACGATCCGCTCGGCGCCGACGACCGGGGCGAGCGTGCCGGCGGACGTGGCTGCGAGGTCCGCCACGAGGGTCGGGATCGCCGGAGCGGGGACCCACAGCTCGAAGGTCGCCGCCGTCCCGTACCGGGTCGCCGCGAGCGTCGAATCGTGGTGCCGCACCCAGTCGCGGAGCACGTTGTCGACCCGCCCGGCATCCGCGTGCTGGACGTCGACGGTCACCGACGTCAGGGCTTCGCGGCGGACGGTCTCAGCACGGTCGAGCGCCTCGGACACGGAGGTCGAGTACGCGCGGACGAGTCCGCCGGCACCGAGCTTCACGCCGCCGAAGTACCGCGTCACGATCGCCACGACGTCGGTCAGCTCGCGGCGTCGGAGGACCTCGAGCATCGGCACACCCGCGGTGCCGGACGGTTCGCCGTCGTCCGAGGAGCGCGCCTGGTCACCGAGGACGCCGGTCACCATCGCGGTGCAGTTGTGCCGCGCGTCCCAGAACCGCTTCCGGACCTCGGCGATCGCGCGGTCCGCCGCGTCCGGGTCGGACACCGGGACGACGGTGGTGACGAACCGCGACTTCGTGATGACGATCTCGTGCTCGACCGTGGCCGCGATCGTGGACGGGTACCGATGGCTCACCCGTCGAGCGTACCGGCGCCGGGTTCCCGCTCAGCGGCAGGCAGGCACGAGGACCAGGGCGAATAGGCTCGGGAACCGTGTTCGAACTCCACCACCTCTCCGCGCAGGAACTCTGGGACTGGATCCGCCGCGGCGACACGACGGCCCGCGAAGCGACCGAGCACTTCCTCGCCCGCATCGAGCGGCTGGACCCGGGACTCGGTGCCTTCGTGACGGTCACCGCGGACGCCGCGCGCGAGCGAGCCGACCGTCTCGGCCACCTGGTGCCGACGTCGAGGCCGCTGTGGGGCCTCCCGTCCGGAGACAAGGACCTGTACGACCGCGCCGGCGTGCCCACCGGATCCGGAACGGTGTCGTTGCCGGAGCGGCCGGCGGCGGCCGACCACCCGCTCGTGACGGCGCTCGACGCCGCCGGTGCGGTGGGCCTCGGCAAGACGGCGAGCCCGGAGTTCGGGATGTCGTCGTCGTCCGAGACGGCGCGCGGTGTCACGCGGAACCCGTACGACACGAGCCGGGCTCCCGGAGGGTCGTCGAGCGGTGCCGCGGTCGCGGTCGCGGCGGGGCTGCTGCCGGCGGCCGTCGGCTCCGACGGCGGGGGATCGGTGCGGATCCCCGCGGCGGCGACGGGCCTCGTCGGTCTGAAGCCGAGCCGGGGCCGGGTGCCGTCGATGCCCGGGCGCTCGGGCGTGGGTGGGCTCTCGGTGGCCGGGCCGCTGACGCGGACGGTCGCCGACGCGGGCATGTACCTGGACGCTCTCGTGGCGCCGACGGGCCTCGACGAGCCCGCGCCGTACGCGCTCGTGACACCGGACGTCGGCGACGGGCCCTTCACCGCGGCGGCCGTGCGAGGCGAGGGGCGGTTCGTCCTCGGGGTGCTCGACGGTTCCCCGTGGGACGACACGGTCGACGTCGTGGTCGATCCGGCGGCACGGGCGGCGGTGGACACCGCACTCCGGGTGCTCGGGGAGCTCGGCCATGGGATCGAGGACGTCGCGATGCCGCGCGTGCCGTACGCGTCGGCGTTCCGGGTCGCATGGGAGAGCTCTGCGGCGCGACTGCCCTCGGTCCCCGGCATCGACCTGTCCGCGCTCACGCCGCTGGTGTCCTGGCTGGTCGCGCGTGGTCGTGCGCTGACCGGCACGCAGGTGCTCGACGCGATGACGGCGCTCGACCTGTTCTCGGCGACGCTCATCGGCGCGTTCGACCGATTCGACGCCGTGGTCACGCCGACGCTCGCGCTCACCCCACGGCGGCTCGGCTGGTACGGCGAGGACCCCGAGGAGGACTTCCGCCGTCAGTGCGCGTACTCGCCGTGGACGTCCATGGCGAACGTGGCGGGGCTCCCGGCGATCACGCTGCCGGTGGGGGTGACCGAGGAGTCGCACCCCGACGGCGCCGGGCTCCCGATGGGGGTGCAGCTCATCGGCCGGCCGGGTGGGGAGCGCACGCTGCTGGCGCTCGGCGCGCAGCTCGAGCGGCGCATGCGCTGGCAGCGGCGGCACCCGCCCGTGTGGTGAGGGGGCGACGGGGGACCGACGGGCGCCGACTCGCGCCTGACTCACGGGTGCCGGCGGGGGACCGACGGGGGACCCGACGGGTGCCGACTCGGAACGATAATATCGCTGGTTGCGGACGCAACGACCACCGCGGACGCAACGACCACCGCGGACGTGACGAACAGCCGCCCGCCTTGCCCACCGACGGACGGGAGGCTCGTGGCGGCGCCGCCCCGTGCCTCCCGTCCGGCCCCATCCGGCCCCAGGGCCCACGGTCCCCGTTCGCGATTCCACGACTCGCCGCCGATGTTCGTCGAGGTTCCACGACTCACGGGCGCGGGGCGCCGAGATTCCCGAATTACGGCATCTCGAGCCGGGGGGCGACGGGGAACGGAGAGCGGGCCGTCTCGAGGCCGTGAGATCGCACTTCGTGTCGGAACCTCCGTCGACGTTCCGACACGAAGTGCGATCTCACCGGACGACGGACGACGGACGACGGACGACGGGCGGGCGCTACGGGAGCGTGGGAGCGGCGTCGACGAGCGCGCGCGTCAGGGGGTGTGCCGGGGCGTCGAGCAGGGACACCGGGCCGTGCTCGACGATGCGGCCGGCCGACATCACCGCGACCGAGTCGCACAGCCGCTGCACCACGCCGATGTCGTGCGACACCAGGACGAGCGTCAGCCCGAGTTCCGCGGCGAGCGAGTGGAACAGGTCGATCACCCGCGCCCGGACGACCACGTCGAGGGCGCTCATCGGCTCGTCCCCGAACAGGATCCGCGGCCCGTGCACCACCGCCCGGGCGATCGCGATCCGCTGCCGCTGCCCACCCGAGAACTCGTGCGGGTACCGGTCCGCGGCGTCGGCGGGCAGGTCCACCCGCGACAGCGCCGACGCGACCAGGGACGGGTGCGACCCCGGGCCCCGGAGCGCCCGCAGCGGCTCCCCGACGATCGCCCCCACGCGCATCCGCGGGTCCAGCGACGAGTACGGGTCCTGGAACACCACCCCGGTCTCGCGACGGAACCAACGCATCGCGGCCGCGGACCCGGACGCGGTCACCGGACGACCGCCGGCCGACACGGTGCCTGCGGAAGGGGCCTCCAGTCCGGCCAGCAGGCGGACGAGGGTCGACTTGCCGGAACCGGACTCCCCGATGATCCCGAGCCGGGCACCGTCGGGGACCGTCAGGTCCACGCCGTCCACGGCGGTGCGGACCGGGCCGGGCTCGAACGGGCCGCGGCGGGGGAGTCGGTACGTGCGGTGCAGTCCGACGGCTTCGAGTGCGGTCACGGGGTCCTCCTCGCGGTGGCGCGGGCCGCATCGACGAGCGCCCGCGTGGCGGGGTGCTGCGGGGCGGCGAGCAGGTCGGCGACCGTTCCCGTCTCGACGACCCGGCCGGCATCGAGCACGACGGCCGTGTCCGCGATCCTGGCGAGCACGGCGAGGTCGTGCGTCACGAACAGCACGGAGACGTCGAGTCCCTCGAGCAGGTCGAGGATCCGCGCCTCGGTGGTGACGTCGAGCGCGGTCGTGGGTTCGTCGGCGACGAGCAGGTCCGGCTGGCCGGCGATCGCCATCGCGATGCAGATGCGCTGCCGCTGTCCACCGGAGAGCTGGTGCGGGTACTGCCGGAGCAGCGACGCGGGGTCGGGGAGCCCGACCTGCTGGGCGAGTTCGACCGCTGCACGGTCGGCGGCCCGCCGGTCGAGTCCACGGTGCAGGCGGAGCGGTTCGGCGATCTGCCTCCCGACGCGGCGAAGCGGGTCGAGCGCGGTTCCCGGCTCCTGGAACACCATGCCGATCCGCGCGCCACGGAACGCGGCACGCTGCCGGTCGGGCATCCCGACGAGCTCCTCGCCGTCCAGGCGGATGCTGCCGGTCACGTCGGCGCCGCTCGGCTCCAGGCCCATCAGCGCCAGCGACGTCATGGACTTGCCGGATCCGGATGCGCCGATCACGCCGACCCGCCGGCCGGGAGGCACGGTGAACGTCACGCGGTCCAGGACCGTCCGCCCCGTGATGCGGACCGACAGGTCGCGCACCTCGAGTCCGCCAGTCGCGGTCGCGTCAGTGGTCGCCGCGCTGGTCGCGTCGGTGGGCGTCATGCGATCCCCTCGGTCCGGGTCACCCGTGCGGAGTCCGTGCCCGGCACGGGGTCGGTGCCCGGTGCACGATCGGCGTCCCGCGCGGCGTCGCCCGTCGTCAGGCGCGGGTCGGAGGCGTCGCGGATGGCGTCGCCGAGCAGCGAGAGCGCCGCCACGACGATGGCGATCGCGGCACCCGGCCACGTCGCGCTCCACGGGTGCACGCCGATGTACGTCTGCAGGTCGGACAACAGGCTGCCCCACGACGCCGTCCCCGAACCCGCGCCGTAGCCGAGGTAGGACAGGCCCGCCTCGGCGAGGACCGCGGTCGCCATCGCGAGCGAGAGCTGCACGGTGAAGAGCGGCGCGGCGTTCGGGACGAGGTGCCGGACGAGCACGCCCCACGGGCCGACACCGGACGCCTTGGCCGCGACGACGTAGTCGCTCCTGGCGATGCGCCGGATCTCACCGCGGGCGACGCGGGCGATCGTCACGCCGAACGCCAGGCCGACGGACACGATGACGACGCCGAGCGACCCGCCGAAGATCGCGGTGAGGAGCATCGCCGTGAGCAGCGTCGGGAAGGCCACCAAGATGTCGAGGAGCACGGCCATGCCCTCGCGCACCCACCGCGCGGTGAGCGCTCCGATCGCCGTGAGCACGATCCCGACGACACTCGCGATGACCCCGGACCCGACCGCGACGATCACGGTGGTGCGGGTGCCGGCGAGCAGGTAGCTCGCGATGTCGCGCCCGACCCCATCGGTGCCGAACCAGTGCGCCGCACTCGGTGGCTCCCACTGGTGGAACGGGTCCGTGCGGAACGGGTTCTCCGGCGTCCAGAACAGGGACACGACGGCGAGCACCACGAGCAAGCCGAGCACGACGACGGCGAACACACCCGTCGGCCGGGCGACGATGCGGCGGAAGCCCTTCACGACGCCTCCCGCTGTCGGGGGTCGAGCGCACGGTGGACGACGTCCACGGCGAACCCGACCAGGAGCACCAAGCCGGTGAGCACCAGCAGTTCGGACTGCACCTTCGTGATGTCGCGGCGACCGACGTCGGTCACGAGCATCCGTCCGACGCCCGGTAGCGAGAACAACTGCTCGACGACGACCGCGCCGACGAGGAGCCCGGCGATCTGCACGCCGAGGACCGCCAACACGGTGAGCGCCACGCTCGGCAGGCCGTGCCGGACGAGCGCGCCGTTCCGGGTCAGCCCGATGGCCGCGGCCGTCCGCACGTGGTCGGCGTCGAGCACCGACAGCGTGGCGGAGCGGGTGAAGCGGAGGATGACGGCGCCCTCGACCGCACCGATCGTCAGCGCGGGGAGCACCAGCGACGAGAACGCCCGTCCGGGTTCGGACCAGCCGTCGAGCGGGAAGCCCTGCGTCGGCAACCAGTGCAGGGTCACCGCGAAGAGTGCGACGAGCAGCATCCCGGCCCACACGATCGGGACCGCCGCGACCGCCTGGGCGACGAAGGCGATGACCGCACCGCCCGCTCGGCGACGGAGCACGGCCGCGACGACCCCGAGGGGGACACCGAGGACGAGGGCGGCGGCGAGCGACATGCCGGCGAGGGGGAGCGTCACGCCGAGCTTCTCGGTGATCTCGGGCGCGACCGCGCCGTTCGTGACGAGCGACCTGCCCAGGTCCCCGCGGAACACACCGCCGATCCAGTCGAGGTACTGCACCACCACGGGGCGGTCGAGGCCCAGCTGCTGCCGGAGTTCCTCGACCTGCGCCGGGGTGGCCTGGGTGCCGGCGACGATCTGCGCGACGTCGCCGGGGAGCACGCGGAGCGTGGCGAAGATGATGATGCTCGCCACGAGCAGACCGACGACGAGCAGGAGCAGTCGCCCGACGAGGAACCGGGTCACGAGTCGATGCTAGTCAGCGGCTACTGCACCGCGAGCTTCGAGAGGTCGAAGCGCGAGTTCGTGCCGTCGAAGGGCACCCCGGTGACGCCCTTCCGGACGGCCGTGATCGACGTCGACGTGTACAGCCACTCACCGGCCGCGTCCTCGCTGACGATCTTCGCCGCCTTCCGGAGGTCGGCCGCCTTCTCGTCCGCGCTGGTCGCCGCGACCGAGTCCGCGTAGAGCTGCTGCACCTCGGCGTTGTCGTACCCGAAGTAGTAGTCCGGGTTCGCCCAGTTGCCGAAGTCTCGGGCCTCGACGTGGTCGACCATCGAGAGCTGGAAGTCCTTCTTCTCGAAGACCTGCGAGAGCCACGTGGCGAAGTCGACGCGCTTGACCGTCAGGGTGATCCCCACGTCGGCGAGCTGCGACTTCAGCAC
Source organism: Curtobacterium guangdongense (assembly GCF_049341845.1). Classification (NCBI taxonomy): domain Bacteria; kingdom Bacillati; phylum Actinomycetota; class Actinomycetes; order Micrococcales; family Microbacteriaceae; genus Curtobacterium; species Curtobacterium guangdongense. The sequence goes on along the minus strand of NZ_JBMPIT010000016.1, from coordinate 20,551 downwards.
GTCGCCGATCGTCGACGGGTAGATGTTCGCGTAGGTCAGCGCGAGGTCGAGCTTCGGGGAGCCCGCTTCGGCCAGGAGCTTCTTCGCGTTCGACGGGTCGTACGCGTCGATGTCGGTGAGGTCCTCGTACCCGGGGTCCAGCGCGGGGATCGGCCCGCCCTGCTCGACGCCCGTACCACCGATGGCCTTGATGATCGCCTTCGAGTCGATCGCCTGCCGGATCGCCTGACGCACCCGCTTGTCGGTGAACGGCGCCGCCTGGTCGTTGAACGCGAGCGTGTACTTGTCGGTCGTCTTGCCCGTGTGGAGCGTGATGTCCGAGGAGTTCTGCAGCTGGCTCTTCAGCGTGCCGTCGACGGCGGTCTGCACGTCGAGGTCGCCGTTCGCCATCGCGTTCACGGCCGTCGAGGGCTGCGTGATGTACCGGAAGACGATCTTCGCGACCTTCGCCTTCGTGCCCCAGTAGTCCGCGTTCCGCTTGAACGTCAGGGAGTCGCCCTGCTTCCAGCTCGCGACCTCGTACGGGCCGGTGCCGTTCGCGGTGTCCGAGCGGTCGTTCTTCGCGGCCTTCTCCAGCACCAGGCCGGAGCGCCCGGTGAGGTTCCAGAGCAGGTCGGAGTCCGGCTTCGAGAGCTGCAGGACGACGGTGTCCGCGGACGGCGACGCGATCGACGACACGTTCGCGAGCTTCGCCGAGTCGACGTAGGACGCGTTGTCCTTGACCTGCTGGAGCGACCAGACGACGTCGTCCGCGGTGACGGGCTTGCCGTCCTGGAATGTGGTGCCGGAGCGGAGCGTGAACGTGTACGTCAGGCCGTCGCTCGACACCTCGTGCTTCGACGCGAGCACGTCGCGGACGTCGCCGTCGGCGGTGCGCCCGACGAGGCCCTGGTACACGTTGTCGATGAGGACCTGGTCGAGCGCGGCGCCCGACTGGGTGCGGATGTCGAGGCTCGTCGGCTCGAGGACCAGGCCGACCCGGACCGTGGCGTCGGTGCCGCCGGTCTCGTTCGACGATCCGGCGCAGCCCGCCAGCGCGATGCCGGTGACGAGTGCCACGGCGGTCGCGACCATCGCGGTGCGACGGCGTCGAGGGCGGGAGAGGAGGGGGCTCATGGGTTGTGGGTTCCTTCCGGGCTACCACGACGGTCGTCGCTGGCGCTCGGAAGAGGCTACCGGCGCACGGGGGTTTCTTCGATCCCGTGCAACAAACCGTTACCAGCCGCCCATTCCCGGATCGCCGCCGCGAGCTCGAGCGGTGCCTGCGTCTGCACCGCGTGCCGTGCCTCGACCGTGACGATCGTCGCGTGGGGGAGTCGTTCCGCGAACGTGGTCACGAGCTTCGGGGACACGTAGCCCCGGTCGCCGCGGACAAGCAGGATCGGGACCTCGAGCGACTCCAGGTCGGGCCAGGCGTCCGCGAATCGACCCACCGACGACGTCCGTCCCTCCGGCAGGTGCGGGAAGTGGTGCCGTCGGACGAGCCGTCCGTCCTGGCCGAGTCGGGTGGTGTGCCGGGCCTCGCGGAGGAGCACCGCACGGTCGTCGCCGACGCGGGCCTCGATCGCCCGGTCGACGACCTCGTCGAGGGACGTGAACGGCGGTTCCGTCTCCAGCGCCCGCGCGATCCGGTCCACGGCGCGCTGGGCGAAGTCCGGCGACATGTCGACGAGCACGAGTCCGGTGACGCGCTCCGGGGCGGCGGCGGCGATGCGCGCCGCGAGGATCGCACCGAGGGAGTGCCCGACGAGGACCCCCGGCGGGACCTCGAGCGCGTCCATCGCGGCGAGGACGGTGGGCGCCGTCGCGGACGCCGCGTAGTCGGCGTCGTCCCGCCACGCCGACCGGCCGTGGCCTGGCAGGTCGAGGGCGACGGCCGGCTGGCCGACGGCGATGGCCGTCTGGTCGAAACTGTGGGCGTCGATCCCGAGCCCGTGCAGGTAGGTGATCCGAGCCTCCCGGCCGAGTGCCGCTGGATCCTGCCACCGGATCGCGGAGACGGCGCCTCCCGTCGTGGTCCGGATCTCCTGCCGGGAGGCGCGGAGCGGCTCCGCCACGCCGCTCGCGCGGGCGAGGTCGGCCAGGTCGCGGAATTCGTCGTCGGCATCGGGCACGAGCGCCAGTCTCGCAGGTGGTCGGTGCCCTGGAGTCGTTAGGTAAGGCATGCCATACTCGACTCGTGGCAGCCCGGTACCGTGTCTTCTCCGTCCGCGTGGCAGCCGTCACGTCGCTCACCCCGCACTTCGTCCGGGTGACGCTGACCGGCGACGAGCTCGGCGCGTTCTCCTCGGTCGGGCTCGACCAGCGGATCAAGGTCGTCCTGCCGATCCCCGGACTGGGGTTCACGGACCTGCCCGACGGCGAGGACTGGTACGCGGCCTGGCGCGCACTGCCCGACGAGGCACGCAACCCGCTCCGCACCTACACGGTGCGCTCGTTCCGCCCGGACGCCCACGAGCTCGACATCGACTTCGTCGCCCACGGTGACGTCGGTCCCGCGTCGCGGTGGGTGTCGTCCTGCCGGGTCGGCGACGAGCTCCGGATCGTCGGACCCGCGGTGCCGTCGTCCCCCGCGGAGCTGCCGACCGGTGCCGCCGAGTTCGCGCCCGGTTCCGCGAACCGGATCCTGCTCGCCGGTGACGAGACCGCCGCTCCGGCCATCTGCGCGATCCTCGAAGCCCTCGACGTCAGCACCGTCGGACACGTCTTCATCGAGGTGCCGACCGACGCCGACCGGCTGCCGGTCACCGCACCCGCCGGGGTCGAGGTCCGCTGGATCGCCCGGAACGGCGCGTCGCACGGGGTGCGGATGACCGACCAGGTGCACGCATGGGCGTCGACGGCGGTGGCCGGTGGTGCCTGTTCCTCCTCGGACGAGTTGGTGGACGTGGACGTCGACCAGCAGGTCCTCTGGGACATCCCGCCCGTGACCGACTCGCAGCTCTACGCCTGGATCGCCGGGGAGGCCGGGTGCATCACGGAACTCCGGCGGCACCTCGTGCGTGGCGTCGGGCTCGACCGCAAGCAGGTCGCGTTCATGGGCTACTGGCGGCACGGCAAGGCCGAGAACTGAGTGCCGCGGCTTCGTCGGCGGTGGCTGCGCCGGCCACTGCCCTGGGCGCCAGGGGCCTGACGCTCGCCTACGACGACCGAGTCGTCGTGGACGGGCTCGACGTCGACATCCCCGACGGGGAACTGACCGTCATCGTCGGACCGAACGCGTGCGGGAAGTCCACGCTGCTGAAGTCGCTCGCGCGGACGCTCAAGCCCACCGCCGGCGCGGTGTACCTCGACGGTGCGCCGATCTCGTCGTTCCGCCCGAAGGCCGTCGCGCGCCGCGTGGCGATGCTGCCGCAGACCCCGATCGCGCCGGACGGCATCACCGTCCGCGACCTCGTGTCCCGCGGACGCTTCCCGCACCAGGACCTGTTGCACCCGACGTCCGGCACCGACCGCATCGCCGTGCAGCGGGCGCTCGAGCAGACCGACACGGTGTCGCTCGCCGACCGCGCGGTCGGCGAGCTCTCCGGTGGGCAGCGGCAGCGGGTGTGGATCGCCATGGTGCTCGCGCAGGAGACCGACATCGTCCTGCTCGACGAACCCACGACGTTCCTCGACATCGCGCACCAGTACGACGTGCTCGAGCTCGCGGCGACGTTGCACGCGGCCGGTCGGACCGTCGTCGCGGTGCTGCACGACCTCAACCAGGCCGCGCGCTACGCCACGCACGTGATCGCGATGCGGGCGGGGTCGATCGTCGCGTCCGGTCCGCCGGCGTCCGTCCTGACGGCGGACCTCGTCGAGGACGTCTTCGGGCTGCCGTGCGTGGTCGTCCCCGACCCCGAGACGGGCACGCCCCTCGTGGTCCCGCGCCGCCCGCGCTGAGCGCGCGGCGCGCGGCGCGCGCGGTCTCGGGTGTCGCCGCGTTCGCGTCGAGATGCCGTAATTAGGGCATCTCGGACGTCCGCGCCCGCGTGTCGTGGAACCTCGGCGAAACTGAGCGGCGAGTTGTGGCACCGCGTCGGGGAGTGGGAGAGCAGGGCGGCGTGCGGGCGGGCACCGCGCGGGACTAGCGGTAGCCGCCGTCCTCGAGCCCGGCCTCGATCTCGAAGCGGTTGCGGAGGGGATCGCGGCCGGCGACGGCGTACAGGAACGGCATGAGCATGCCGTACCGACGCCACTGCGACACGTGGACGCGCTCGTGCCGGAGCACCCGGTCGCCGTCGTTGTCCCGGGTGAGGTACACCGACCCGACGCAGGTGCCGCCGCGACGGAACACCCACCGCGGCAGGCCGGAGCACACGATCAACCCGTCGACGCGGCGGATCGGCCCGGTCGACAGCGGGACGCCGATCGACAACCCGACGAGCGTCGCGAACGCCCAGCCCGCCCACGACACGGGGGAGTCGAGCAGCGGGTTGCGCATCGGCTACTCCGGGCGGCCGTAGGTCTCGAGCAGGCGCAACCAGATCTCGTTCATCGTCGGGTACGCGGGGACGGCGTGCCACAGGCGGTCGAGCGGGACCTCCCCGACGACGGCGATCGTCGCCGCCTGGAGCATCTCCGCGACGTCCTGGCCGACGAAGGTCATGCCGACGACGACCCCGCGGTCCTCGTCGACGACCATGTTCGCGCGGCCGGTGTAGCCGTCCGCCTGCAGGGCCGCGCCGGCGATGTTCCCGAGCTCGTACTCGACCGCGCGGACGTTCAGCCCCTGCTGCTTCGCCTTCGCCTCGGTCAGGCCGACGCTCGCGACCTCGGGGTCCGTGAAGGTCACCTGCGGTGCCGCGGCGTGGTCGGCCGTCGCGACGTGCGCGCCCCACGGCTCGGTGTGCAGCGGCGTGCCCTGGTACCGCGCGGCGATCGCCTCGCCGGCAGCACGGGCCTGGTACTTGCCCTGGTGGGTGAGGAGCACGCGGTGGTTGACGTCACCCACGGCGTACAGCCAGTCGGTCCCCGTCACGAGCATCGTGTCGTCGACGTCGAGCCAGTCGCCCGCGGTGAGCCCGACCGACTCGAGCCCGAGGTCGGCGGTGTGCGGCGTGCGCCCGGTGGCCGCGAGGACCTCGCTGGTGATGACCGTGGTGCCGTCGTCGAGGGTGGTGGTGACGAGTCCGTGCTCGTCGCGGTCGACGCGCGTCGGGTTCACGCCCGTGCGGACGTCGATGCCGGACTCGCGCATGGCGTCCGCGACGAGCTCCCCGGCGAAGGGCTCCATCCCGCCGAGCAGCCCGTGGCGAGCGACGAGCGTCACCTTCGCGCCGAGGGACGCCCATGCGGTCGCGAGCTCGGTCCCGGCGACGCCGCCACCGATCACCAGGAGGCTCTCCGGCACCGACTGGGCGCTCGTGCCCTCCCGGGTGCCCCACGGCTTCGCGTCCGCGAGCCCCGGGACGTCCGGGAGGGCGTGGAGCGACCCGGTGACGACGGCGACGGCTGCACGGGCGGTGTGGGTGGTGCCGTCGACCTCGATGGTCTTCGGGCCGGTGATGCGGGCGTGCCCGCGGACGAGGTCGATGCCGGCGGACTCCAGCCAGGAGACCTGCCCGTCGTCCTTCCAGTCGCTCGTGAAGGAGGTGCGTCGCGCGAGGACCGCCGCGGCGTCGAGCGAACCCGTGACCGCCTCTGCCGAGCCCGCGAGCCGTTTCGCCGCCGCGAGCGCGTGGCCACTGCGGAGGAGCGCCTTCGAGGGCATGCACGCCCAGTACGAACACTCACCACCCACGAGTTCCGACTCCACGATCGCGACCGAGAGGCCGCGCTTGTGGGCGTAGTCCGCCACGTTCTCGCCGACAGCGCCGGCGCCGATCACGATGAGGTCGTAGTCCGTCATGCGGCCGAGCGTATTCGGAGTGGCATGGAACCACTCCGAATGCGGTGCGTCCCCCGGGCTACGCCACCCGGGCGGCCGCGCTCAGGGCACCGACGGCCCGCAGGATGACGCCCATGTCGTCGACAGCACGGTCCGGATCGACCGGTGCGAAGCCGGTGAGTGCCGCACCGACGAGGCGGCGTCCGCGCGTGGCGGCCTGGATCCGCTCGACGAGTCCGGCGCCGTCGAGGCCGAACGGGACGGGTTCGAGGAGCCCGTCGAGTTCGGACGGGTCGAGGACGTCGAGGTCGACGTGCACGTAGACGGACTCCGAACCGGTCGCGTCGACCGCAGCCGAGATCGCCTCGGGAGTCGCCGCGTCGACGTCGAGGTGGGTGATGCCAGCCCTCGCGACGGCGTTCGCCTCGGCCTCGTCGACACCCCGCGTCCCGGCGAGCACCACCGACGCAGGAGCGAGGGTGGGCAGCGACGGGAACAGGTCGGTCGGACGGTCGACGAGGATCCGGAGCGCAGCGGTCTCGGCGGCGATCGGCTGCGCCCGGTTCAGCGCCCGGTACCCGCTCGACCCCGAGATGCGCACGAACGCGGTGCCGGGCTCGAGGGCGACGCTGCCGCCGAGGGCGCTCGACCCGTCACCGCCGATGACGAGCACCGGTTCGGATGCGATCGACGTTTCCTCGGCCACCCGTTCCGCGACGTGGAGCACGGAGGTGTAGCGGGCGAGCGCGGTCTCGAGTCGGTCGCCGGCCCCGGTCGGGACGTCGACGACGGTGGTCGCGGTGCGGGGGAGATCGGCTGCTATGGCTGCGGCACCGTCGCCGAGGCGCATCGCACGCGACGACGCCGAACCCTGCCACTGACCGACGACGAGGAACTGCATCTCCTCAGTCTGTCAGGCGGGTCCAGCGTCGTCCGCAGTGCGTGGCCGGTTCAGCTCAGAGCGTCGACGAGCCGCCGGACTTCAGGGCAGCGAGACGCGCCTCGACCTCGGCGTCCTTGCCGACGTCCTCGAGGCTCTCGAACTGGGAGTCCAGGCTGGACGACTGGAGCTCCTGCTGGCCGATGACCTTCGCCTCTTCGCGGCGGACCTTCTCCTCGAAGCGGTTGAGGTCGCTCGTCGGGTCGGTGATGTCGATGTTGCCGATCGCGTCGTTGACCTTCGACTGGGCCTCCGCCGTCTTCGACCGCGCCACCAGGCTGTCGCGCTTGGACTTCAGCTGCTCGAGCTTCTGCTCCATGTTCGTGATGCCGGTCTTGAGCTTCTCGACCTGCTCGTTCTGGGTGGCGAGCGGCGAGGCGTTGTCCTTGACCTCCTGCTCGGCGGCGATCTGCTTGCCGATCGCGATCTTCGCGAGGTTGTCGAACTTGTCGGCGTCCTCGGTCTTGCCCTCTGCGCGGTACTTGTCCGCCGCTGCCGACGCGTTGAGCGCCTTCTGGCCCCACTCCTGCGCGGCCTTGACGTCCTCCTCGTTGTCCTGCTCGAGCAGGCGGAGGTTGCCGATGGTCTGGGCGACCGCGCTCTTGGCGTCCGCGATGTTGTTCGTGTAGTCGCGCACGAGCTGGTCGAGCATCAACTGCGGGTCTTCCGCGTTGTCGATGAGCTGGTTGATGTTCGCCCGGACGAGCGTGGAGATGCGACCGAAGATCGACTGCTTTGCCATTGCTGTTTCCCCTTCTTGGGATGGTGGTTGTGCCGTGCGAGGTGGTGCGACTCAGCGGATCAGCTCAGAAGCGACCTCCGCCCGAGAAGCCGCCCCCGCCGCCGCCGCCGCCGCCTCCGCCGCCGAAGCCCCCGCCCCCGCCGCCGAACCCGCCGCCGCCGAACGACCCGCCGCCGTAGCTGCCGCCACGGCCGCCGAGGAGCCCACCGAGGATGATGCCGGTGACGAGGCCGCCGAGCTGCGCGCCGTTCCCGCCGCCCCCGCCGCCTGCGCCGGGCCACCCGCCCATGTCGTTGCCGGCTTCGTCCATCGCCGCCGCCGCGTACTGCTCGGCGGCGCGGGCCGCCTGGAGCGCCCGCTGCGGGTCGGTGGTGGCGAGCTGGACCGCGTCGTCGAGTGCCCGTTCCGCCTCGGACAGGCGGGTCCGTGCCGTCGGGCCGACGCCACCGCGACGCAACGAGATGAACTCGCGCGCCTGACTGATCCTGGTCCGGGCGTCACGGAGTGCCGCGTCGAGGGCCTGCATCGCGCGCTGGTTCTGTTCCTCGGCACCACGGGCCGAGGCGAGCGCGGCGTCGATCGCGGTGTTCGCCTGGGTCAGCGCGTCGACGGCGGCGATCGGGTCCTTCGGGTCGAGGCGTTCTCGCAGGACGGTCTCCGCGGTGACCACGGCCGACGCCAGGTCAGGATCGCCGGTCTTCATGGCGCGGGCCGCCGCGACGTCGCCCTCGATGTCGAGGCGCATCGCGTCCACCCGAGCGGTCGCTTCGCGGAACGACGCCTCTGCGCCGGTCGCCGACGCGCTGAGCTGCTGCACCTGCGCGAGTGCGTGCTGGGCGTCCCGGACGGCGACGACGGCCTGGCCCTTGTCGCCGTTCGCGATGGCGGCGTCTGCTGCCTGCGACCGTTCGGTCGCGTAGCCGAGGACCTCGCGCGCCTGGTCGACACTGTCGGCGACGGTCGCGAGGGTGCGGCCGCTGTAGGTGCTCCTGATCCGTTCCAGCGATGCGGCTGCCTCGGTCACCGCCGCCGGGGCGGCACGGACTGCCTCACCGAGGGACACGGCCGCCGCCTCGACGCCGTCTTCCAGCGACCGCAGCTTGTCGAACGAGTCGGTCTGTTCCTCGATCGAGGCGTGGGCCTGCTCGCAGATCGCGATGATCTGGTTCGACCAGTCGGCCCGCTGCTGGGGGGAGTCCGGGATCTCGTCGTCGAGCTGCTGCTGGAACGTGAACGCCTTGCGGACGTTCTTCTGCGCGGTGGCGACGGCGTCGGCGAAGGGCTTCGCGGCGTCGGGGCCGAACTGGGCCGTCGCGAACCCGACTTCTTGTTCGGCGGTCCTGAGCTCGTCGTCGATGGTCACGAGCGCGGCGCCCGCCGTGCGTTCGAGATCCGCCAGGGACGCCTGCTGCGCCTTGGTCGCGGCAGCCGTCCTCCGCTTGTTCCGCGTCCGGATCACGAGCACGATGACGACGATCGCAATCACCACGACGAGCAGCAGGATCCAGAGCCACGTGAGGTTCGGCGGCTGCTGCGTCTGGGCGAGTCCGTTCGCGAAGGCGGTGGCGGCCCCGGCCCAGTCGTTCGCCTTGAGCTTGGGGAGCAGGTCGTCGTTGACGGCGGACTCGACGTCGCCGGAGCTGATCGAGGTCTCGTTCGTCTGCTGGACGTCGTAGTTGCGCTCGTCCACCGCGATCGAGAGCAGGATGCTGTCGTTCTGGATCTGGTTCCCGCTCATCACCGCGTCGCCCCAGGCGCCGTGGTCGGTCGGGTCCGTGAACTCCGGCACGAACACGACGTAGAGCTGCGTCTTCGTCTCCGAGTAGAGGTCCTGCACCGCCTGCTCGACGTCGGACTGCTGCGACGAGGTCAGCGCATCGGCGTCGTCGAGGACGTAGGCGCCCCCGAGGTCCACCGGCGCGGTCGCCCGAGCCGCGGTCGCCGGCGCGAGCACCAGCAGGGCGGTGATCGTCGCCGCAGCGAGTCGCGCTGCCCAGCGCCTGGACGTCCCCCTGCCCGTGGTCGACCCGATCCTGCTCGATCCGCCCTGGACCGCTCGCATCCGTCCTCCGTCCGTCGGCGGCACCGTCCCGACCGCCCCGGTGGATCCCCGGAACGCCGCGGAAGGGCGCCGTCGCCCGGAGTCTATCCAGGCAGTGCAGCACTCGTCCGGGAAGCGTCGCACCTGTGGAGAACACTCACGGGGGACACCGTCTGTCCCCCGGTCGGGGTAGTATCCGCGGTGACCGTTTCGACGACGAAAGGGGTCGACGATGGAACGAACGACCAGCACGGAGGTCGTCCCGCTCGAGGACGGCTTCCACCGGGTCTCGACGCCCGCCAGTGGGGTGATCGGGTTCGTGCGCGAGCACGACGGCCGGTACGAGGTACTCCGTGGACGCGTGCGCCAGGCAACTCGCTCCGAGGGGCTCTACTCGACGATGAACGTCGCGCTCATCGCACTGACGCACGCCTGATCCTCCGGAACACCGCACCACCTCCGAGACACCGCCGCGTCCGGCGGTGTCTCGCTGTGTTCGCGGGACGTCGGCACGCGCGGCCGTATGGTGCCTGTGTGGGTGATCCGGGCCTCCAGACCGTGTCGGTGCGCGTCAGCGCGCCCGGCGAGACGCGGACCGCCGACAGGGAGGCCCTGCTCGCGTTCGTCGCGGAGGTCACCGGAGCGGACCCCACGATGGTCAGTGGCGGCCGTCGGTGCGCGCACTGCGGCAGCACCGCGCACGGGCGGCCGTGGGCCGCGGTGGGCGACCGGCAGCTCGGCGTGAGCTTGTCGCGGACGGACGGCGCCCTCGCACTCGCGGTCGGTCCAGGAGCGCTCTGTCCAGCAGCGCTCGGCGTCGACGTGGAGCGCGTCGGACGGGTGGCCGCGGCGCCGCTCGACGTGTTCGCCCCGGGGGAGCGTGCACGGTCTGCTGGCCATGCGGCGCTCCTCGCAGCGTGCTGGGCCGGCAAGGAAGCCGTCCTGAAGCGCGACGGCAGGGGCATGCGCGTCGATCCCGGCGCGGTCGACGTCGACGTGGCAGCGGGGTCGGCCGTCCTCGAGGGCGTCACGCATGCGGTCACCGTCGTGCGCCTGGACGAGGACCTCGTGCTCGCCGTCGCAGCGGACGGGGTGCCGCTGCAGCTCGAGGACCGCCGCTAGGGGAGCTCCGGGACGCCCGGGTCGTCGATCCACGGCGAGACGACGGCGTCGATGGCGGTGACACCCCGGCCGGACGCCGTCGCGAACGCGTCCAGCACGTCGGCCGGTGCGACCGTGCCGTGGCGGTGTCGCTCGGTGATCGTGCGCAGCCCGTCGAAGAACGCGTCGTCCCCGATGGTCCGCCGCAGCGCGTGCAGGGCGAGTGCACCGCGCTTGTAGACCCGGTCGTCGAACATGTCCTTCGGCCCGGGGTCCGCGACGACGAGGTCCTCCGGCTGGTCGAGCAGTCCGGCGCGGTGCTCGGCGGCGAGTCGATCGGCGTCGTCACCACCGCGGTGCTCGGACCAGAGCCACTCCGCGTAGCAGGCGAAGCCCTCGTGCAGCCAGATGTCCTGCCATCGTCCGAGCGTCACGGAGTTGCCGAACCACTGGTGCGCGAGCTCGTGGGCGATGAGCCGGTCGGTGCCGTGTTCGCCGTCGACGTGGTTCCGGCCGAACACCGCCAGGCCGTGGGCCTCGAGCGGGATCTCGAGCTCGTCGTCGGTCACGACCACGCCGTACGCCGGGAACGGGTACGGCCCGAACCGGTCGGCGTAGAGCGCGAGCATGTCCGACACCCGGCCGAAGTCGGTCTTCGCCGCAGCGGCGAGGTCAGCGGGATGGTGGAGCGTCACGGGGACGTCGGCACGGCGGAGCGCGTGCGTCCGGTAGCGCCCGATCTGCACGGTCGCCAGGTACGTGGCCATCGGGTCGGTCGTCGCGTAGGTCCACCTGGTGCCGCGCCCGGTGCGCTCCTTGCCGAGCAGCTCGCCGTTCGCGACGACGTCGTACCCGGTCTCGCACGAGATCTCGAAGCGGTAGGTGGCCTTGTCATCCGGACGGTCGTTGCACGGGAACCACGACGGCGCACCGGTGGGCTGGGCCGCGACGATGACACCGTCGGTCAGTTCCTCCCAGCCGATCTGACCCCACGGGCTCCGGAGCGGTCGCGGGGTGCCGCGGTACCGGACGTGCACCGTGAACTCGGTCCCCGATGCGATCGGGGTCGCCGGCGTCACCGTGGCCTTGTGGACGGCGGTGGTCGTCTTCCTGGCACGCTGCCCGTCGATGTCGACCCGGTCGACCGACAGTCCGTGCAGGTCCAGGGGGACCTTCTCCAGGTCCTCGAGGGCGGTCGCGGTGATCGTCGCGGTGCCGTTGAGCCGGTTCGTCGCGACGCGGTAGTCGAGTCGAAGGTCGTAGTGGTCGGCACGCCAACGACGGTCTCCACTGTGCGGGGTGTACGGGTCGGCTGCGTTCGTCGGCTTCACGGTGCCGTCGAGTCTGCCACGCGGGCGGACGGCCCATCCCAGGCGGACTCCCCGGCGGAGTCCTCCCACGGCGCCTGTTCCCACGGCGCGATGGGGTTCCCTGCCCAGCGGGTGCCACCAGGGACCTGCTCGCCGCGCATCACCAGGGACGCCGGTGCGACGGTGGCGCCCGGGCCGATGCCGGCGGCGGGCAGGACGACGCTGTGCGGCCCGAGCGTGCCGCCGGCATCGATGCGGACCTCGTCGAGCTGCATCACGCGGTCGTGGAAGAGGTGCGTCTGCACGACGGTGCCGCGCGCGACGGTCGCCCCGGCGCCGATCGTGACGAGGTCGGCCTCCGGCAGCCAGTACGTCTCCAGCCAGGTGCCCCGCCCGATCGTCGCCCCGAGGCTCCTGAGCCACGCGGCCAACGCCGGCGTCCCCGTCGCCTGCTCGGCGAACCACGGCCGTGCGACGGTCTCCACGAACGTGTCCTGCACCTCGTTCCGCCACACGAAGGACGACCAGAGCGGGTGCTCGGTGGCGGTGATCCGACCGACGAACGCCCACTTCGCGATCGTCGACACGATCGCGGCGACGGCTCCGGCGACGATCAGGACGGGCGCGGCGAGGAGGACCGTCCACCCGATCCCGACGGCCGACCACAGCGCGACGAGGGCGGCGCCGACGCCGAGCGCGATCGCCGCGGAGACCATCGGTGCGAGCACCCGCAGGACCTCCCAGCAGCCGCGGGCGACACGGAGACGCGCCGGCGGACGGAACGTGCGCTCCTCGTCGAACGTCGTGGCTGCACGTCGGAGCCGGACCGGCGGGGAGCCGAGCCACGACGACCCGCGCTTGGCCTTCTTCGGCACGGCGGAGAGCACCGCGACGAGCGCCTCGCGCGGGACGCTCCGTCCGGCGCCGGTCATGCCGCTGTTGCCGAGGAACGCACGACGCCCGACCTTGGACTTCCCGATGGTGACCCGGCCACCGCCGAGCTCGTACGTGGCGACCATGGTGTCGTCGGCGAGGAACGCTCCGGATGCGATCTGCGTGAGGGAGGGCAGGAGGAGCACCGTGGAGATCTCGGTGTTGCGGCCGACCCTGGCGCCGAGGAGCCGGAGCCACAGCGGCGTCACCAGGCTCGCGTACAGGGGGAACAGGAGCGTCCGAGCCGCGTCGAGGACCCGCTCGGTGCACCACGCCTGCCAGCCGATCCGGGAGCGGACGGGGTGCCTGCCCTCGTGCAGGGCGATCCCGAGCAGCCGGACGACCGCCACGACGAGCCCGGCGTACACGGCGCCGGCCACGACCGTCGCGAGTGGGACCAGGGCGAGGGCGTGCAACACGGCGGCGCCGAGCGAGGGGGCGCGGCCGACGATCGCGACGGCGACCAGCAGGCCGACCGCGACGCCGATCACCGGCAACCCGGCCACGGCCACGGACCCGGCCCCGTAGGCGACGAGCCAGCGACGACGGGCCGGGGGACGAGCCTCCCGGTCGTGCCGGGCCGAGCCGACGCGTTCCGCCGGCGATCCCGCCCAGCGCTCCCCGTCCGGGACCTGCCCGGCGACGGCGGAGCCGGCCTCGATCTCGGCACCCGCGCCGACCGCGGCACCCGGCATCAGCGTCGTGCGGCTGTGCACGACCGCGTCCGCGCCGACCTGGACGCGCCCGAGTCGGAACACGTCGCCGTCGACCCAGTGGCCCGCGAGGTCGACCTCGGGTTCGATCGACGCACGCTTGCCGATCGTGAGCATGCCGGTCACCGGCGGCAGCGTGTGCAGGTCGACGTCGCGGCCGATCGTCGCGCCGAGAGCCCTGGCGTAGTAGCTGATCCACGGGGCGCCGGCGGTGGACGGGCCGTCGACTGCCTCGGCGATGCGTTCGGCGAGCCAGACCCGGACGTGCACCGATCCGCCGCGCGGGTGGTCACCCGGGCGGACGCCGAGCAGCACGAGCCGGACCAGGGCGACGGTGAGCGCCATCTTCCCGATCGGGGTGACGAACACGAGCAGTGCGACCACCAGCACCGGGACCGGCAGTGCCGGCAGGAACGGCAGTGTGGTGACGTGCAGGACCCCGGCGACGAGCGCCGTCCACGTCAGGACCCGCAGGCCGCGGAGCAGCTGCACCGGGAGGCCGAGGAACGTCAGTGCCAGCCCCGTCGCCGGCGGTGTCGGACGGACGTCGCGCGAGGCGGCGGCGACCGGTCCCGATGCGTCGAGCGCGTCGGCCAGCGCACCGATCCGCGGGTGGTCGTACACGTCGGCCACGGTCGTCGTCGGGTAGCGCTCACGGATCGCTGACACGAGCTGCGCGGCCGTCAGGGACCCGCCGCCGTGCGCGAAGAAGTCGTCGTCCTCGCCGGTGACGGGCACGCCGAGGATCGCGGCCCAGCGCTCGGCGATCCAGGCGACCGTCGGCGGGAGCACCGCGGTGTCGCCGCCGGCGGGACCGGTCAGCGGCCAGGGGAGCGCCGCGCGGTCCACCTTGCCCGACGTCCGGGTGGGCAGGGCGTCCACGACGGCGAGGAACGGGACGAGCGCCGCGGGCAGCTCCTCGCGGAGCCGGGCGTTCGCGACCGCGGTGTCGATCGTCGCACCCGCGACGGGGGCGACGTACCCCACGAGGACCTGGTTGCCCGCCGGGGTCCGTTGCACGACGGCGGCACCGCCCGCGACGTCGTCGAGGGCCTGCAGCGCGGCGTCGATCTCGCCGAGTTCGATGCGGCGCCCACCGAGCTTCACCTGGTCGTCCGCGCGGCCCTGGAACACGAGGCCCTCCGGGTCGTACTGGACGAGGTCGCCGCTCCGGTACGCGCGCTCCCACCCGAGCGACGGGAACGGCGCGTACTTCTCGGCGTCCTTCGCCGGGTCGAGGTACCGACCGAGTCCGACGCCGCCGATGACGAGCTCGCCGACCTCGCCCGGGGCGACCCTGGCGCCCGCCGGGTCGACGACGGCGAGGTCCCAGCCGTCGAGCGGCAGGCCGATGCGGATCGGTGCCGACCCGTCCATCAGGGAACCGCACGCGACGACGGTGGCCTCGGTCGGGCCGTAGGTGTTCCAGACCTCGCGGTCCCTGGAGGCGATGCGGGCGGCGAGCTCCGGCGGGCAGGCCTCGCCACCGAAGATCACCAGGCGGACCTGCTCGAGGGCGTCGTCCGGCCAGAGCGCCGCGAGGGTCGGGACCGTGGACACCACGGTGATGCCGTGCACGATGAGCCACGGACCCAGGTCGACGCCGGTCCGGACGAGGGAGCGCGGCGCGGGCACCAGGCACGCGCCGTGGCCCCACGCGAGCCACATCTCCTCGCAGGACGCGTCGAACGCCACGCTCAGCCCGGCGAGCACGCGGTCGCCCGGCCCGATCGGTGCGCGCTGCAGGAACATCCGCGCCTCGGCGTCGACGAAGGCCGCTGCGGAACGGTGGGTCACCGCGACGCCCTTCGGGACGCCGGTGGAGCCGGACGTGAAGATGATCCACGCGTCGTCGTCGACGGTCGGAGCCCCCGCTGTCCGGGCCTGGTCCCCGTCGCTGCCGACCGGGATCGCGTCGCCGTCGCGGGTCCGCAGCACCCCGCCCGCGCCGATCACGCCGACGACGTCGGCCTCCCCGAACACGAGCGTCGCGCGCTCCTCCGGGTCGTCCGCGTCCACGGGCACGTACGCGGCGCCGGTAGCGAGCACCGCGAGGATCGACAGGTACAGGTCACGGCCGCCGGACGGGATCCGGATGCCCACCCGGTCGCCCCGCCGGACACCGCGCCCCGCGAGGTCGTCCGCCCGCTCGCGCACCAGCCGCATGAGCGTCCGGTAGTCGATGGTCCCGTCCGGGTCCTCGAGCGCGAGGGCCTCCGGGTGCGCGTCCGCGGTCGCGGTGAGGACGTCGAGCAGCGTCCGCGGGTCGGCGGCGAGGTCGCCGCGGGCGAGTTCCCGCTGCGGGTTCCCGGTGACGATGGGCATCGCGTCCTCTTCCCGGTCGTGGACTGGTCGACCGGCCGGTGATCCTAGGGGGCCGAGGTGTCGTGCTCGGAAACACCCCGGACGCCGAGGGCTGACCTGGCGTCGTCGAGCGCGGTCGCGAGTCCGATCGAGTCGTCGAGCCCGTGCAGCGGTGACTCCGTCCGGCCGTCCGCGACGTACCGTGCGAGCGCTGCCGCCTGCCACGCCAGACCTTGCCTGCCGCGGAGTCCGGTCGGTTCGGACCACCGGTCCTCACCGGCGGCGTGGTGCAGCACGAACGAGGCGGGGAAGACGAAGTGGTCGGTGTACCGCACGGTCGCCGTGCTGCCCGCGACCACGGCGAGACCGGGGGTCCACGCCGTCATCGAGGTGGTCACCACGGACTGCGCGCCGCCGGTGGCCGTCGACACGGTGACGGACTGGAGGTCCACCCCGCGATCCGAGACCGCTCCCGTCGTCCGACTGGTCGCCGGGGCACCGGTGGCGAAGCGGGCGAACCAGTGGCCGTAGACGCCGGCGTCGAGCAGGGCGCCTCCGCCGGCCTCCGGGTCGTGGATCCGATCCAGGGGTACCGGCCGGTCGGCCGGGTCCGGCTCGTGCGGCCAGCCGACGTCGACGGTCGCCAGGTGGACGTCGCCGAGGACACCGTCCGCGATGAGCTGCGCGACGACGGTGGTGCCCGGGAGGTACCTGGTCCACATCGCCTCCATGGCGAGCACCCCGGCGGCGCGGGCTGCTTCGGCGAGGCGCCGGGTGTCCGTGGCCGAGGTCGTCATCGGCTTCTCGACGAGGACGTGCTTGCCGGCGGCGATCGCCAGGAGTGCGTGTCCGAGGTGCTGCGGGTGCGGGGAGGCCACGTAGACGACGTCGACCGCGGGGTCGGCGACGAGTGCCTCGTACGAGCCGTGCACGCCGTCGATCCCGTGTCGGGCGGCGAAGGCCGCGGCGCGTTCGGGGGAGCGGGACCCGACGGCGACGACGCGCTGGTCGGAGTTGGCGTGCAGGGTGCTCGTGAAGTCGTTCGCGATGACGCCGGGCCCGATCACGCCCCAGCCCAGTGTCGGCCCGCCTCGAAGCGGCTCAGCGGTGTGCACCGGAAACGAGAACATGCACCGGACGCTACCGTCCTTGTGCCCCCAGGAGGATTCGAACCTCCGCCCCTGCCTCCGGAGGGCAGTGCTCTATCCCCTGAGCTATGGGGGCCCTGGGTGGGAACAACCGTAGCAGGTCCCGACGCGGCCCCGAGACCACCCGACCTCACCCGGGCGTGCCCGACCTGCGCCAGGATCGTCCCATGCAGCAAGGAGTCCGTCCCGTCCTCGCCGTGGTCGACGTCAGCGACACCGGCCGACACGATCCCGCGTTCCACGACGCCCTCACGACACTGACCGGGCGCGCCGTCGAGGTGGCCCGTGCCGCAGGGTGGGAGCCGCGTCGGGTGGCCGCCGAGCAGCTCGGGACCGCTGGCCTGGAGCGGGCGCTTGCGGACGCCGACGGGGTGCTCGTGATGGGCGGCGAGGACGTCGCCCCCGCTCACTACGGCGGTCCCGAGGACTACGAGGGGCGCGGGCAGCACTTCTCCGTCGCCGACCTCGCGCAGATCGCAGCGGTCCGGGCGGCGGTCACGGACGGGTCGCCGACGCTCGGCATCTGCCGTGGCATGCAGGTGATCAACGTGGCGCTCGGCGGCGACCTGGTCCAGCACCTCGAGCACGGCGGGCACGTGGCGCCGGGGGACCCCGCGGAGAGCATGGTCGACCACCGGGTGTCGGTGGCGCCGGACAGCCGGCTCGCAGCGGCGCTCGGGTCCGAGGAGCTCGACGTGCGGTCGTCGCACCACCAGGCGGTCGGGCGGGTCGGCGACGGACTCCGCGTGGTCGCCACCGCGCCGGACGGCACGGTCGAGGCGGTGGAGCACGAGACCGCGCCGCTCTGGGCGGTGCAGTGGCACCCGGAGGACTCCGGTGCCCGTGGCACCGCGCTCCGCGACCTGCTGGTCGCGATGCTGCCGTCACGCGACTGACGACCGACGGGAGGCCCGTGGCGGCCCGGCCCCGCGCCTCCAGTCGGTCCGACCCGCGTCAGCCTGCCGGGGTCGCGGTCGAGGAGGCGGTCGGCGCGAGCGCCTGGCGGACGGCGTCCACGACCGGCTGGGCGGAGCCCGGCTCCGTGAACAGCGTCGATGACGTGGTGATCCAGTACGGATCGGCGAACGCGTCGGCGCGACCGACGTCGTCGGTCAGGGCGAAGTACCCCTCGACGCGGTAGGTCGGCACCGAGCCACCGCGTTCGTAGAGGGCGTCCTTGAGGTTCGTGAGCGACTTCTCAGGCAGGTTCGCGACGGCCAACGTGATCGTGACGGACTCGTCCGACACCTCGTGGAACACGCACACGCGGCCGCGCTGCTGGGCGATCTTCGCCGCTGCCGACCCCTTCTCCGGGGTCGCTGACGCGTCGAGTTCGAACTGCTTCCCGTACACGGCGAAGGCGGTGTCCGGGACGAGCTCGGCGCACGTCTGGCTGATGCGCTTGCCGATCGGGGCGGCCGTGGCGCTCGCGCTCGGAGCCGTCGTCGGGGTCCGCGTGGGGGACCCGCCGGAGTCGCCACCGGAGCAGGCGGCGAGCACGAGGGCTGCGGGGACGGCGAGCGCGGCGACGCTGATCGCCCGGGCGGATCGTCGGGTGGTCATGCGGACATGATGCTGCACGTCGCCGGATAGGACCGGTGGGTTCCCGCTCGCCCGGTAGACTCGTCCGCCGTGACTCCTGCCGAACTCTCCGCCGCGTACCTGTCGATCCTGACCGGGATCGTCGAGCGCCGAGGCGCGTCCGACACCGTGACCGTCGAGGAGTCGCACGTCGCCCTCGAGCGCCCCAAGAACCGGGCGCACGGGGACTGGGCGTCGAACGCCGCGATGCAGCTCGCGAAGCGCCTCGGCACGAACCCGCGCGAGCTCGCGACCGAGATCGCCGGCGAGCTGACCGAGCTCGACGGCGTCGACTCGGTGGACGTCGCTGGCCCCGGCTTCATCAACATCACGCTCGAGGCCGCAGCGGCCGGCGAGATCGCCCGCACCATCGTGGAGTCCGGCGAGTCCTTCGGGCACGGCGACCTGTACGACGGCGTGCGCATCGACCTGGAGTTCGTGTCCGCGAACCCGACCGGCCCGATCCACATGGGCGGCGTCCGCTGGGCCGCGGTCGGCGACAGCCTCGCGCGGGTCTTCCAGGCGCAGGGCGGCCTCGTCACCCGCGAGTACTACTTCAACGACCACGGCAGCCAGATCGACCGGTTCGCCCGGTCGCTCGTCGCGTCGGCGCTCGGGGAGCCGGCGCCGGAGGACGGCTACGGCGGCGCGTACATCGCCGAGATCGCGGCGCGGGTGCTGTCCACCTTCGACGGGGACGTCCGCGACATCCCCCGCGACGAGGCGCAGGAGATGTTCCGCCGTGAGGGCGTGGACTTCATGTTCGCCGACATCAAGCAGTCCCTCCACGAGTTCGGCGTCGACTTCGACGTCTACTTCCACGAGAACTCGCTGCACGAGTCGAAGGCCGTCGAGCGCGCCATCGAGCGCCTGCAGGAGCAGGGCCAGATGTACGAGGCCGACGGCGCCCAGTGGCTCCGCACGACCGACTTCGGCGACGACCGGGACCGCGTCGTCATCAAGTCCGACGGGGAGCCCGCGTACATCGCCGGCGACCTGGCGTACTACCTCGACAAGCGCGAGCGCGGGTTCGAGCGGAACCTCATCATGCTCGGCGCCGACCACCACGGCTACGTCGGCCGCATGATGGCGATGTGCGCCGCGTTCGGCGACGAGCCGGGCAAGAACCTCGAGATCCTCATCGGGCAGATGGTCAACCTGCTGAAGGACGGCCAGCCGTTCCGGATGTCGAAGCGCAACGGCACGATCGTCTCGATGGAGGACCTCGTCGAGGCCGTCGGTGTCGACGCCGGTCGGTACGCGCTCGTGCGGTTCGCGATCGACACCGCGATCGACATCGACCTCGACCTGCTGACCAAGCGCACCAACGACAACCCGGTGTTCTACGTGCAGTACGCCCACGCCCGCACGCAGTCCGTCGCACGGAACGCCGCGGCATCGGGTGTCGATCGTTCGGCGTTCGACGCGTCGCTCCTGACGCACGACACCGAGGGTGCGCTCCTCGGCGCCCTCGCCGAGTACCCGCGGGTGGTCCGGCAGGCCGCCGAACTCCGGGAGCCGCACCGCATCGCGCGCTACATCGAGCAGCTCGCCGGCCTCTACCACCGCTGGTACGACGCCTGCCGGGTGACGCCGCTCGGGGACGAGGACGTGACCGACCTGCACCGCACGCGACTCTGGCTGAACGACGCGACGGGCCAGGTCGTGCGCAACGGCCTCGGGCTCCTCGGCGTGAGCGCCCCCGAGCGCATGTAGCCCTCGCACGCGGCCCCGCCGCCGCTTGCACAACCGAAAGCAGCTCGCGCCACGGAATCCCGTGGCGCGAGCTGCTTTCGGTTGTGCGGAAGCGCACCGCACCACGCGTCGGGCGCGGCACGCGCGCCCGACGCGCGCCGAGCCTCCAGGCGGGCTGCCGGGGGACGCTGGCAAGGTGGGACGCATGTCCACCGCAACCGACACCCCGAA
>NZ_JBMPIT010000015.1:0-52524 GCF_049341845.1 Curtobacterium guangdongense | reverse complement strand
CCGCGAATACGCTGCCTGCCGACCCACCACAACCACCCCAATCGCTCAAGGTGTTGCGACCACCGAATGAACCCAAGCTGTCGTACGACAGCGACCCTGTCGCTGGCCCGCGCGCGCAACTGTTGCGTCCGCAACGAGCGACACCCTCGACGTCGTACGACGTCGAGGGTGTCGTTCCGAGTCGGTGCCAGACCGGACCCAACCTGCCGGACCCCCCGCCCCGACCGCGCCCGGCTCAGCTGTTGTCGCGCGGCAGCCCCGGCGGGTTGATCTCGGACTCCTGCACGGCCTCGTTCGACAGGTTGTACGCCCGCAGCCACTTGGCGTACGTACCGTCCGCGATGAGCTCGTTGATCGCCTTCTGGACCGGCTCCACGAGTCCGTCGTCCTTCTTCGTCGTCGCGGCGATGAGTCCCTGCAACGACCCACCCGCACCGGAGTACGTCCCCGCGGTCTTGGTCGGGTTCGCGCTGCCGGTGCTCTGCGTGTTCTGGTAGGCGACACCCGGGTTCGGGCCGAAGGAGGCGTCGATCTTGCCGGAGTCGAGCGCGAGCTTCGTCGAGTTCGTGTCCGGGTAGTACTTGACCGTCAGGGTCTTGCCTGCGGCCTCGAGCTGGTCCTTCCACTCGAGCAGGATCTTCTCCTGGTTCGTGCCGGACCCGACGGCGACGGTCTTGCCCGCGAGCACCGACGGGTCGCCGTCGAACGTCCAGTCGCTCGACTCCAGGACCTGGAAGGCCAGGTTGTCCTCGCGGTACGAGGCGAAGTCGTACTTCTCCTTGCGCTGCTCGGTGTCCGTGATGTTCGAGAACCCGACGTCGACCGAGCCGCTGTCGATGCCGACGAACAGGTTGTCCCAGGTGGAGTTCTTCACCTGCGCGTCGAGCCCGAGCTTCGCGGCGACGAGCCGTCCGAGGTCGGGCTCGGCACCCGTGAGGGTCTTCTGGTCGTCGCCGGTGTACGCCAGTGGCGGGAACCCGGAGGGCAGCGCGCCGATGCCGATGACGAGTTCGCCCGACTTCTTGACGTCGGACGGCAGCGCGTCGTGGAGCTTCGTGTCCTCGGCGACGGTGAGCGTCGTCTCCTTCGCGGCACCGTTCGAGGCGGCACCGATGGTGACGGTGCCATCGGACGAGCCGGAGCCGGTGCCGGCGTTCGCTCCCGCGGCGCAGCCGGCCAGGGCGACGACGACGCCGGCGGCGATGACGAGGGCGCCGGTGCTGCGCCAGCGGGACAGGGTGGTGATGGGCATGGTTCTCCTGGGGTCGGGTGCTGTGGGGGTGGGGAGGCGGGGTCAGCGCAGGCGGCTGAGGAACGCGCGGGTCCGGTCGTGGCTGGGCGCGTCGAGGACCTGCGACGGCGGACCCTGCTCGACGATCCGTCCGTGGTCGAGGAACACGACGTGGTCGGCGACCTCGCGGGCGAATGCGACCTCGTGGGTGACGATGACGAGGGTCGTGCCGGACGCGGCGAGGGACCGGATGACGCCGAGCACCTCGCCGACGAGCTCCGGGTCGAGCGCCGAGGTGGGCTCGTCGAGCAGGAGCACCTCGGGCTCGAGGGCCAGCGCGCGGGCGATCGCCACGCGCTGCTGCTGGCCGCCGGAGAGTTGCCGCGGACGGGCGTCTGCGCGGTCGCCCAGCCCGACCTGCTCGAGCAGGGCGATGCCGCGGACCCGGGCGGAAGCGACTCGGACACCGGAGGCGACGAGTCCCTCGATCACGTTCTCGAGCGCGGTCAGGTGCGGGAACAGGTTGAAGTGCTGGAACACGAACCCGATCCGGGCGCGCTGCCGGAGGATCGCTCGCTCGGGGAGTTCCTTGTACCGACCGGTCGCCGGAACCAGCCGCACGCCGATCGTCTCGTCGCCGATCGTGACGACGCCGCGGTCCAGCGGTTCGAGGTGGTTGATCGCCCGGAGCAGCGTGGACTTCCCGGACCCGGACGGCCCGAGCACGGCGGTGACGCTCCCGGCCGCCAGGTCGAGGTCGATCCCGTCGACGACCCGGTTGTCGCCGAAGGCCTTGACGGCGCCGCGGATGCTGATCGTTGCGCTCACGAGACGACCCTTCCCTCGTTGGTGTCGGAGGTGACCAGACGGCCAGCGGGCGCCGACGGTCGGGCCGGAGCCGAGCCTCCCGTTCGGATCCGTCGCCAGGCGGCGCGCACCCGCTGCGACGGCGTCGGCGGCAGCGTGCGCACCGAGCCGCGGGACGTCCACTGCTCGACGTAGTACTGGACGACGGAGACGGCACTGGTCAGCGCGAGGTACCAGAGCGTCGCGACGACGAGCAGCGGGATGATGTCCGTCGGGTAGGTGCTCGACAGGTTCTGGACGACCCCGAACAGGTCGAGGAGCGACACGTAGAACAGCAGCGAGCTCGCCTTGAGCAGCCCGACGATCTGGTTCACGAACGCCGGCACGATCGAGCGCATCGCCTGCGGCAGCACGATGCGGAGGAACTGCCGGTGCCGGGGGAGCCCGAGTGCCTGCGCGGCCTCGTGCTGCCCGTGGTCCACCGCGAGGACCCCCGCGCGGACGATCTCCGACGCGTAGGCGATCTCGCTGAGGCTCAGCCCGATCACGCCGATCGCCAGGTCGCCGAGCACGTTCGCGGTCGGCACCTCGACGTGCGGGCCGAACGGCACCCCGATCCCGATCGTCGGGTACAGGTTGCCGAGGTTGTAGAGGAAGACGAGCACCAGGATCAGCGGTACGGACCGGAACAGCCAGACGTACCCCCAGGCCAGGCTCGACAGCACCGGGTTGCGCGACAGGCGGGCGATCGCGACGACGATGCCGCCGGCGAAGCTGATCACGGCGCTGAGCGCCGTCGCGACGAGCGTGAGCTGCAGTCCGGTCATGATCGCCGGGCTGAACAGCCACTTCCCGACCCGCGGCCACTCCCAGGACGGGTTCGTGAAGAGCGTCTCGACGAGGTTCGCGAGCAGCACGAGCACGACGGCCGCGGCCATCCAGCGCAGCGGGTGGCGGAGCGGGATGACGGGGCGGTCGAGTGCGGCGCGTCCGGCCGCGGCGGTTGCGTCCGTCGCGTCGGTTCCGTTCGGCCTGGAGGCTCGGGTCGGCCCCGCCCCGTCGGTCCGGATGGGCTTCTCGAACGGGTGGATCCCCACCTCCTCCGACGACTTGGTCACGTCGTACAGCGGGGTGTAGCCGAGCCGGGTGTAGAGCCGGACCGCCTCGGGCTGACGTGGCCCGGTCGTCAGGTACACCCGTCCGAAGCCCCGCCGTCCGGCCTCGGCCTCGAGCTCCTCGACGACGACACCGGCGAGGCCCCGGCCGCGCGCCTCGGGGGCCGTCCAGATCCGCTTCAGCTCGACCGTGTCGTCGTCGTGGGGCTTGAAGGCGCCGCCGGCCACCAGCCGGTCGTCCTCGTAGAGGAGCACGAACGTGCCGAGCGGCGCGGTGAAGTGCTCGACGGGGTACCGGTTGATCTCGATGGAGGCGGGTTCGCCGAAATGGTCG
Organism: Curtobacterium guangdongense; assembly: GCF_049341845.1. Taxonomy (NCBI): domain Bacteria; kingdom Bacillati; phylum Actinomycetota; class Actinomycetes; order Micrococcales; family Microbacteriaceae; genus Curtobacterium; species Curtobacterium guangdongense. Next base: position 49,037 of record NZ_JBMPIT010000015.1, on the reverse strand, counting down.
CCGTAGCGGGCGTCGTACTCGCGTTCGAGGTCCGCGAGCATCGGCGCCGCCGCCGGGTCGTCGGGTCGGACGGTGCGGAACGCGAGGGCGCCGTGCCGGTGCTCCGTCGCCTGTGCCGTGTCGGTCATGGCGTGACCGTACGAGCGGTCCGTGCCACTCGACAACGCCCCGCGCAACACAGCGGCACGGGACGGAACGGAACGTCACGTCGACGTGGTGGATGACCTTCCGTGACGCGTCAGCCGCTCGGGGGTGTACGTGGAGAACGCCCTCAGCTGAGGACGGACCGCAGCCGTGGGAGCGTCTCGACGTCCTCGTGCGCGCCGCCGCCCTCGTGGCCGTTGAACTCCCACACCGTCATCTCCTTGGGGCCCGCGTGCGCGTTGTACGCCGCGTAGACGGTCGAGGGCGGGCAGGTCGGGTCCATGAGCGCGGTGGAGTACCAGGCCGGAGCCGTCGCGCGGGCGGCGTGCAGGACCCCGTCGAAGTACGCCAGCGTGCCGAACACCTGGTCACGCTTCGTGCGGTGCACCGTGAGGTACTGCGCGATCTCGCGGTAGGGGTACGCGTCGGTGATCGTCGTGCCCCGCGGGAAGTCGCAGAGGAACGGCACGCGGGGGAACACCCCGGCGAGTCCCTCGACCAGACCGGACACCGCGATCGCCATGCCGCCGCCCTGGCTGACGCCGAGCACAGCGATGCGGGCGGGGTCGACGAGGTCGATCGCCCGCGCGGCGTCGACGGCACGGACGGCGTCGGTCGTGAGTCGGCGGTAGTAGTAGGTCTCCGGCGACTCGATGCCGCGCGTCATGACCCCGGGGACCGCCGGGCCGGAGCCGTCCGGGTCCGGGGTGTCGCCGACGGACCAGCCGGACCCCTGGCCGCGGGTGTCCATGAGCAGGTGCGCGTACCCGGCGGACGCCCACAGCAGCTGCTGGGTCGCGAGGCCCCGCCCGCCGCCGTAGCCGATGTACTCGACCACCGCGGGGAGCGGCGCGTCCGGGCTCGTGCCGGCGGGAACGGTCAGCCAGGCGTGGATGCGCTGCCCGGCCCAGCCGGCGAAGCTCACGTCGTAGGTGTCGAGCGTCGTGAGACCCGTCTCGACCCGCTCGACGACGACGTCGACGGGGTGCTGCCGGGCGTCGGCGAGGGTGGTGGTCCAGAAGTGGTCGAAGTCATCGGGCTCGACGACGCTCCCGCGGTAGGCGAGGAGCTCGGGCCCGGTCATGTCCGTGTACACGACACCGACCCTGGCACGGCTGCGTCGGGTCTGGCTAGGAGCGGACGAGTCGAGCGATGGCCTCGGACGCTTCCTTGATCTTCGCCTCGGGGTCGCCGCCGTCCGCCATCGCATCGGCGACGCAGTGGCTGAGGTGGTCCTCGACGAGGCCCAGTGCGACCGACTGCAGGGCCTTCGTCATCGCGGACACCTGGGTGAGGATGTCGATGCAGTACTGCTCGTCCTCGACCATGCGCTGCAGCCCGCGAGCCTGGCCCTCGATGCGCCGGAGACGCTTCAGGTACGCGTCCTTGGACGAGATGTAACCGTGGTGGTGCTCGGTCATGGCGCCTCCTGTCGAGTGGTACCCCACCAGGGTATGTCATGCGGCCGGGACCGCCCCACGACTGCCGGTCCGCTCGCGGTCGACTGTCGGTGGTGCGCCCTACCGTGACCGTCGTGGTGGAACCCGTCGACGCGTGGTGGCGCCGCCGGCAGTGGTCGCGCGGTGTGCCGGTGCCGTACGCCATCGGGGAGTTCCGCGCCGCGTGGGCGTCGTACCCGGTGCTCGTCCGGCAGTACCACCCGGAGTGGAACGCCGGCATCGTCCTCACCCAGGTCCCACCGGCGGCAGAGGTCCTCCTGACCTGGGAGTGCGACGTCGGTCACGTGTTCGTCGCGACCCCGGCGGAACAGCGCGGGCGTCCCGGCCGCGAACGTCGTCGTTCCGTCTGGTGCCCCGAGTGCGCGCTGATGGCGAAACCGCAACGCTGGCCGACCCTGCCCGAGGAGTGGCCCGAAGCGGTTCCTGCACCTCAACGAGCGGTACGGGTGACCGGTCGGCAGACCCTGCCGGCCGCCCCCGGTCGTGGGATCGGCGCTTCCGGGACGTCGTCCGGCATGCCGACCGGCGCGGTGGCGTCCGAGCGTGTCCGTCGGCCCGGTGCGGTCCGGTCGTCCGGCTCCCGTTCGGCGGTTCCCTCTCGCTCGGCGGCTCCTCGTCGCATCTGCCAGAAGACCCCGCGACTGCCGTCCGGCGACGCCTTCGTCAGCGTGTGTGCGCCGGCGACGGCCTCCGCGGTGGAGGCCGAACTCCGGCAGGCGCTGTCCGACCGCTTCGACTTCACGTTCGACCGGAACGCGATCCGCCTCGACCGACCGTTCCACGACCACGTCGAGGCGTGGCCGGACATCATCCTGCCCGAGCTCCGCGTCGCCATCGAGTACGACTCCACCGGGCGGCACGGCCTCGAGCACGTGGGGCCCCGCGAGGCGTCCGACCGCCGCAAGGACCGGGCGATCCGCGGTGTCGGGTGGGAGGTGATCCGGATCCGCACCGGTCGGCTGCCCGCGCTCGGCCCCCACGACCTGCAGGTGTCGGGCATCTCCGGTCGGACCATCGCGAGCCTGGTCGACACGCTCCGTGACGTCCGCGGCGCGCTCTTCGTCGACGCCTACGCGCGCTGACGCCGCGCCCGCGCCCGCCTGGGGCCGCCTGGGGCCGCCGACATCGCGCCCCCGCGTGGACATCGCGCCCCGCCGTGACCGGGCGCGATGTCCATGCGGGGGCGCGAACCGCCGGGCAGGCCACGGCAGGGCAGGACACGGCCGGGCAGGACACGGCCCGGCAGGCCACGCTCGCCGCACCCGTCACCCGCGGAGCGCCAGGGCCTCGCTCGTCCATCGCGCGTGCAACGCCCACGGGTCCGACACCCCGCCGGCGACGACCGCGACGTGCTCGAGCAACGCCGGCGTCGTGCGGAACCACTCGGTCCCCGGGTACCGCGTCGCGGCGAACTCCCCGTGCCGACGCCGTTCGAGCACCCGGTCGCCCCGCTCGAACGCCATCAGATCCTGGTGGCTGATCCGCCCCAGCCGCTGCCGCGGGTTCGCGGTCGTGCCGATCTTGATCCGATCGCCGACGTCGTCACGCTGCCGCAGGTAGTACACGACGTCGACCCGCGGGGGAGCGAGGTCGCCGTCGGGGACGTCCCCGTACGGCCACTCGCACACGGCGCACACCGATCCCGACGGCCACCGCACGCCGAGCCGCGATCCGCAGACGAGACAGGGGCCGGGCAGGAGGTCCTCGGTCCCTCGGGCGGCGGCGGCGAAGTCGGCCACGAGCACCGCGTGTGACTCGCACAGCGGCACCGGCGCGCCGGACGCGACCGGGCCCGCGCAGCCCGGGACGCAGCAGGACTGGACCATGCGCCGAACGCTACCGGCGACGTCCGACGCTCCCCGGGCCTCCCGTCAGGTGTCCCGCCGTCAGGACGCCGCGACCGTCTCGGACGGTCCCCGCGCGGCACGGTCCACCCGCGCGAGCGACCGGTCCACCAGGGTGATGACGAGGAAGAGCGTCGCGGCACCCGCCATGAACCACGCCAGGTCGTGGAGTCCCGCGTCCGTCATCCCGTGGTGGAAGAACGCCCCGCTGGCCGACGACGCGATCATCGCCCCGAGGTACATGAACGTCCGGAGGAGCCCTGCGGAGGCACCCACCCGCGCGGGGTCCGCCTGGTGGTAGAGCGTGTTCTGCACCGCCAGGTTGACGAGCCCCTGGGGGATCCCGAGCACGATCGCGACCACGAGCAGCAGTGCGATCGGCGAGCCGGACCCCGTGAACAGGACGACGACGCACCCCACCACCTGCGCGGCCGCACCGACCACGAGCTTGCCGCGGATCTCCGGGCGTCGACCGGTGAGCGTCGCGACCAGGATCCCCGTCGCGAACGTCGGCAGCAGGACGAGTCCCGCCTGGGACGGGGAGAGCCCGCGACCGCCTTCGAGCCACTGCGTGAACCCGTAGAGGAAGCAGTACGACACCGTGGCCGCGAGCACGCCGCGGGCGTACGTGACGAGCAACGGCACGTTGCCGGCGAAGACCCGTACGTCGATGAACGGGTCGGGAGCGCGCAGGGAACGCCACGCGAAGGCGGCGCCGAACAGCACGGCGAGCCCGAGCAGCCACAGCGTCCCGACCTCGATCGACATGAGGAAGAGCAAGAGGGTGACGAGCGTCCCGGCGAACAGCACGATCCCGAGCAGGTCGATCCGGAGCCGGCCGGCACCAGGGGTCGCGGGCACCGTGCGCGGCAGGACCAGCGCCCCGAGCACCAGGCACGCGACCGCGAGCGGGATGTTCACCGCGAACGTCGCACGCCAGCCGCCGACCCCGATGAGGAGCCCGCCGAGCGTCGGCCCGATGACCGCGATCGTCTGGGTCGCGACCGACAGCGCCGTGAGCACACCGGCGGGGGAGGCGATCCCGGTGCGGTCCGCCTCGGAGCGGATGAGGTACATCGAGGCCGGGTAGCCGGCGCAGGTGCCGAATCCGAGCACGACGCGCGCGGCGATGAGGACCCCGAGGTTCGGCGCGAACACGCCCAGCACGCCCGCGATGCCGGTGAGTGCCGCTCCGATCAGGAACAGCCGTCGGGGCCCGAAGGTGTCCACGAGCCGTCCGACGAGCGGCTGTCCGATGCTCGTCGCGAGGTAGAGCGCCGACACGAGCCACGCCGTCTGCGACGGGGGAGCGCCGAACGCCGACGCGATGGGCACGAGGGCGACGGCGATGATCGAGGAGTTGATCGGGTTGAGGATCGACCCGAGCATCATCGGTGCGAGCAGCCGCCGGTCGAACCGGTCGGTGCGCGCGGCAGTGCTGGCGGACATGCCGCAACCGTACGCTCCTCAGCGCAGTTGTACAACCATGCTGTACAAAAGGATCAGTCGAAGATCACGCCGATCGGCTCGCGCTTCTCCTCCTGGAACCGGTCCTCGGCACGACCGAGCGCCCAGTACGCCGACAGGGACATGTCCGACTTCTCGAGTTCCCACTCGTCCTGCAGGAGGCGACGGATCGCCTTCATCGCGGTCCGCTCGCCGTGCGCGAAGACCTGGACCGGACGGGAGGCTCGTGGCAGTTTGCGGGCCTCCTCCAGCAGGAGCGTGCCCGGCTCGGCGCCGGCGGCGTCGCGGTACAGCCAGCGGAGCGCGATCCCCGCCGGGTGCGGGATGTCCTGCTCGTCGTCCGGGCCGGCGATCTCGACCAGGGCGACACCGGTGGCGGAGTCGTCCATCGCCTCCAGTGCGGACGCGATCGCGGGCAGTGCACTGTCGTCACCGAGCAGCACGTGCGCGACGGCCGGGTCGGTGCTCGGCGCGTAGCCGCCGCCCGGGCCGGACAGTGCGAGCGTGTCGCCCGGTTCCGCCGCCGCGGCCCAGGGACCGGCGAGTCCCTCGTCCCCGTGCACCACGAAGTCGATCGCGATCGTGCGGGCATCGTGGTCGATCGCCCGGACGGTGTAGGTGCGGCGTGCGGGACGGTCCTGCTTCGGGAGGGTCTCGCGCAGCGCCTCGAGGTCGTACGGCGGCTGCAGTCCGAGCGACGGCTTCGCGAGCAGGAGCTTCACGTACTTGTCCGTGGTCTCGAGTCGTTCGGGGTCGGCCGCGTGGACGAAGTCCTCGAACGCGGGACCGCCGAGGTGGACCCGGACCATGTGCGGCGAGAGGCGCTCGGTGCGCTCGACGACGAAGACGTGCTGGGGGCGGTTCGGTTTGCTCATCGTGGTGGAGCTTCCTCTCGGGGGATCGCAATCGCCTGGAAGTTCGTCGGACTGCTTGACGTCCGGCTCGGTAAGGTTAGCCTTACCTCATGGACAGTCCCGTCATCCCGTTCTCCGAGCTGCTGCGGAAGCGCACCCGTCGCTCGAACGGCTCCTCGGCGGGGAACGGTTTCATGGACGACCTGCTCGGCGGGAAGTGCGACGTCGCCGACTACGCCGCGCTGCTCGGACAGTACTCGTTCGTGTACGACGCCCTCGAGCGTGCCGCCGCACGCATGGCAGACCACCCGGTCGCAAGCCCGTTCGTCACCGCGCAGCTGACCCGGATGCCCGCGATCCGATCGGACCTCGAGTACCTCATCGGCTCGGACTGGTCCGAGTTGGTCTGCCCGCTGCCGGCGACGACCGCCTACGTGCGACGGCTGAACGAGGTCGCCGCCGAGTGGCCAGGCGGGTTCGTCGCACACCACTACACGCGGTACCTCGGCGACCTGTCCGGCGGGCAGGTGATCGGCCGGATGCTCTCCGACCAGTTCGGGTTCGACACGAACGGCGTGCTGTTCTACATCTTCGACCAGGTCGCCGACCCTGCCGCGTTCGAGGACACCTACCGCGGCCAGCTCGACGCCGCGCCGTGGGACGACGACGAGCGCGAGCGGGTGATCGCCGAGGTCGAGCTGGCGTACGAGCTCGACAACGGTCTCCTCGCGGAGCTCGATGCCCGTCGCCGCCCGGACGTGGCAGCGACCGCCTGAGCGTCGACGACCGGAGCGCGGCACGCCGAGCTACCGTCGGATGCGCCGTGCCAGCTTCCCGATCGGGCCGGTCCGCGGTGCCCGTTCGGACGGGTCCTCGACCTCCTGCTGGTAGAAGTCCGCGAAGTCGACCATCATCGCCCGGCGCTCCGCGCGGAGGTACGCCCGACGCTCCCGGGTGAACGCGACGACGGTCGACCAGCACATCAGCACCATCACGACGCTGAACGGCAACGCCGTGGTGATCGCGGCCGTCTTCAGCGCGTTCAACCCACCGGCGAGCAGGAGCGCGACCGCGACGAGGGCGGTGACCGCGGCGAAGAACACGCGGATCCAGTTCTTCGGCTCGATCTGCCCGCCGGTCGCGATCATGCCCATCACGAGTGCCCCCGAGTCCGCGGAGGTCACGAAGAACACCCCGATCAGGACGATCGCGCCGATGACGAGCACCGATCCGGCCGGCAGGTCCCCGAGCATCTGGAAGAGCACCTGCTCGACGTTCACGCTCCCCCCGGCGCTCACGAGGTCCCCGTTCCCGTTGAGCTGGTCCCACAGCGCGGTCCCGCCCATGATCGAGAACCAGAGGAAGGTGAGCAGGGTCGGGACGAAGAGCACGCCGAGGACGAACTGCCGGACGGTCCGACCGCGGGAGATCCGGGCGATGAAGATGCCCACGAACGGCGCCCACGACATCCACCAGCCCCAGTAGAACGTCGTCCAGGCTCCCTGCCACTCCTGCCCGGCCTTGCCCGCGAACGCACTCGTGTCGAACGCGAGCCCGACGAAGCCCTGCAGGTACTGCCCGATCGACTGCACGAACTCGCCGAGCAGGAACTGGGTCGGACCGAAGACGAGCACGACGAGGAGCAGCGCGGCGGCGAGCAGCAGGTTGATGTTCGAGAGGTACTTCATGCCCTTGCCGACGCCGCTCAGCAGTGACCCGATGGCGATCAGCGTGACGACGACGATCAACACGATCTGCAGGCCGCGCGTGTTCGCCGCGATGTCCGTGTAGTCGAGCCCCGCGCCGATCTGCAGGACACCGAGGCCGAGGGACGTGGCGACGCCGAACAGCGTCCCGACGAGCGCGACCACGTCGATGAGGTTGCCCCACCCGCCGGTCACCCGCTTGCCGAGGAGCGGTTCGAGGGCCCAGCGGATGGACACCGGGCGACCGCGGCGGTGGATCGCATAGGCGAGCGCGAGCCCGACGACGACGTAGATGGCCCACGCGTGCAGGCCCCAGTGCAGGAACGTCTGGGACATCGCGCGCTGGGCGAGCTGCTCGTCGCTGCCGGTGACGCCCGGCCTGGGGGAGGCATAGTGGCTGAGCGGCTCCGCGACGCCGTAGAAGACGAGGCCGATGCCCATCCCGGCGGCGAACAGCAGCGCGAGCCAGGACATGGTGGAGAACTCGGGCTCCTCGTCGTCCTTGCCGAGCACGATGTCGCCGAACCGGCTGAACCCGATCCAGATCGCGAACAGGACGAACCCCGCGGCGACGATGACGTAGTACCACCCGAAGTCGCGGACGATGGCCTGTTGGACGGAGTCGAAGACGGCCTCGGTCTGCTTCGGTGCGATGAGCGCCACGATGACGAAGGCCAGCACCAAGCCGGCTGCCGGCCAGAACACCCAGCGCTTGATCGGAGGCTCGTCGTGCGTCGCCGGCGCAGCGCCCGTTGCGTCCGCCGGCGCAGCGTCCGTCTCCTCGATGGCCCGCTCGGCACCCTCGGCCGGTTCCGCAGTGTCGCTCACGCCCCGGATTCTACGAACGGACCCCGGAGTCCGTCCGGATGCGATGCGAATCCGCGCCGCCCGTCCGGACGGTCGTCGTCACCGGCGCCCGGCTGCCGATACGCTGCTCTGGACCCGGAGCGGTATACCGGGCCGACCCGAAAGGACGAGATGACGGCGATCGACGGATCGACGCGCTTCGGGAGCGCGCGCGACGATGTGAGCGGAGCGGTCGACAGCGACCTGCGATCGGATGTCCGCTACCTCGGCAAGCTGCTCGGGCGCGTGCTGCGCGAGAGCGGCGGCGACGACCTCCTGCGCGACGTCGAGGCCCTGCGTGCCGCGGTGATCGAGGCGTACGAGGGCTCCGACGCGGACGGCGCTGCCCGTGCCGAGGCGGTCGTGTCCGGGCTCTCGGCGGAACGCGCCGAAGAGGTCGCACGCGCCTTCACCACCTACTTCCACCTGACGAACCTGGCCGAGGAGCACCACCGCGTGCGCGTGCTCCGCCTGCGCGGGGACGACGGCGGGGTCGCGGGGGACTCCTTCCCGGCGACGTTCGCCCAGCTCGTCGACGAGGTCGGCGCCGAGCAGGCGGCGGCGCGACTCGACTCGCTCCGCTTCCACCCGGTCCTGACCGCGCACCCGACCGAGGCCCGCCGTCGCGCGGTGACCACGGCCGTCCGCCGCATCACGGACCTCATCGACGAGCGCGACCGGGCGAAGAACTCGACGGCGCTCGTGGAGAACGAACGGCGGCTGCTCGAGGAGATCACGAACCTCCTCCGCACGTCGCCGCTCCGTACCACCCGGCCGACCCCGCTCGACGAGGTCCGCACGGCGATGAGCGTGTTCGACCAGACGCTGTTCGAGATCGTCCCGCAGGTCTACCGTCTGCTCGACGACCGGCTCCAGGGCGACGACGCGGGCAGCGCCCCGGCCAAGGCCCCGGCGTTCGTCCGGTTCGGCACCTGGATCGGCGGCGACCGCGACGGCAACCCGCACGTCACCGCCGACGTCACCCGACAGGCGGCCGAGATCGCGGCGGAGCACATCCTGCTCGGCCTGATGCGCGCGGCGACCCGCATCGGCAGCACCCTGACGCTCGACAGCAGCGAGACGCCGGCCGACGCCGGACTGACCGCGCTCGTGGCGGCGCAGGAAGCCCTCGACGCCGGGATCGCCGAGCGCATCGGGATCCGCGCGCCGAACGAGACGCACCGCCGTGCGCTGCTCTTCACCGCTGCTCGGATCGACGCGACCCGACGTGGCGACGCCGCGCTCGCGTACGACGGTCCGGAGGCGTTCCTCGCGGACCTCCGCACCATCCAGGCCTCGCTCGTCGCGGCCGGTGCCGCCCGTCCCGCGTACGGCGAACTGCAGAACCTCATCTGGCAGGTCGAGACCTTCGGGTTCCACCTCGCCGAGCTCGAGGTCCGCCAGCACTCGCAGGTGCACCGGACCGCCCTCGCCGAGATCCGCGCAGGCGGCGAGCTCAGCGAGACCACCGAAGAGGTCCTCGCCGTCTTCCGGACCATCGCCGACCTGCAGCGTCGGTACGGCGTGCGGGCCTCGAACCGGTACATCGTCTCGTTCACGCAGTCGGCCGAGGACCTGGCGAACGTGCACGCCCTCGCGGCTGCCGCCCTCGGGTCCGCCGAGGCCGCGCCGGTGCTCGACGTCATCCCGCTGTTCGAGACCTTCGCCGACCTGCACGCGAGCGTCGGCATCCTCGACGAGGCCGTCCGGACCGAGGCGTTCCAGCGACGCCTCGCCGCGACCGGCCGCAAGCTCGAGGTCATGCTCGGGTACTCGGACTCGTCGAAGGACGTCGGCCCGGTGTCGGCGAACCTGGCGCTCTACGACGCGCAGGCGAAGATCGCCGAGTGGGCCCGGCAGAACGACGTCGAGCTCACCCTGTTCCACGGTCGCGGCGGATCGCTCGGCCGCGGTGGCGGTCCCGCGAACGAGGCCGTGCTCGCCCAGCCGCCGGGGTCCATCGACGGTCGGCTGAAGCTCACCGAGCAGGGCGAGGTCATCTTCGCCCAGTACGGCGACCAGGACATCGCCGCCCGGCACCTCGAGCAGATGGCCTCCGCGACGCTGTTCGCGTCGTCGCCGTCGAACGAGGCGCTCACCGAGGCCGCCGCCGATCGGTTCGCCGACCTCGCCCAGCGGCTCGACGACGTCTCCCGCGACGCGTTCTACGACCTCGTGAAGGCCGACGGGTTCGCGCCGTGGTTCGCAACGGTGACCCCGATGGAGGAGATCGGGCTGCTGCCGCTCGGGTCCCGTCCGGCGCGCCGTGGGCTGTCGGTCGAGTCGCTCGAGGACCTCCGCGCCATCCCGTGGGTCTTCTCGTGGACGCAGGCCCGGATCAACCTCGCCGGCTGGTACGGCCTCGGTTCGGCGCTCCAGGCAGTCGGCGACGAGGAACTCCTCCGCACCGCCTACGCCGAGTGGCCGCTCTTCGGCGCGATGATCAAGAACGTCGAGATGTCGCTCGCGAAGACGGACGAGCACATCGCCCGCCGCTACCTCGAGCTCGCGGACCGCGACGACCTCGCGGCGAAGGTGCTCGACGAGATGCTCCGCACGCGGGAGTGGGTGCTCCGGGTCTCCGGCGGTGACGACGTGCTCGAGGACCGCCCGGTGCTCGCCCGCGCCGTACGACTCCGCAGCCCCTACGTCGACGCGCTGTCGCACCTGCAGCTCCGCGCCCTGCGCGCCATCCGCAGCACCGGCAGCACCGATCCGGCCGACGCCGACCACCGGCTACTGCTCCTGACGGTCAACGGGATCGCCGCCGGCCTGCAGAACACGGGCTGACGCGCGAACGCACCCGCCTGGAGGCCCGGTGCCGGTCCACGAGACCGGCACCGGGCCTCCGTCCTGTGCCGGTGACCGCCTGGCGGTCCGGATCGCGTCCCGGCCTGTCGAATCGATTCGGTCCGCGGTAGCGTGACGGACGTGACGACGGAGCGCATGCGGACCGGGACCATCTCGACGATCCTGCCGCCGATCGTCCCGCTCGCCCTCATCGTCGGAGTCTCGCCGTTCGCCACCGACATGTACATCCCCGCGCTCCCGGCGATCGCCCGCGACCTCGGCACCACGCCGAGCGCCGTGCAGCTCTCCCTGACGGCCTTCCTCGTGGCCTTCGCGGTCGGGCAGCTGCTCGCCGGCCCGGTCAGCGACGGCATCGGTCGCCGGCCGATGCTCCTCTGGGGCACCGCGCTCTTCGCCGTCGCCTCGCTGGGGTGCGCCCTCGCGCCCGACGTCGTCACGCTGGTCGTCGCCCGGGTCGTGGAGGGCCTCGCCGGAGCAGCCGCTGCCGTGGCCGGGCGGGCGATGGTGTCCGACGTGACCGACGGGGCCGTCATGGCGAAGGTGTTCGGCACCCTCGCGGCGATCAACGCGATCGGGCCGGTCGTGGCGCCGCTGGCCGGGGGAGCGGTGCTGACGGTCGGCACCTGGCGCGTGATGTTCGTCGTGCTCGCGGTCCTCGGCGCGGTGTTCTTCGTGATGGTGGTGGCCCGGTTCCGCGAGACCCTCCGCCCCGAGGCCCGCGGCGGCATCGGCCTCGGCGCGAACTGGCACCGGATGCGCGAGCTCCTCGCGATCCCGCGGTTCCGCGCCTACCTGCTCTCCGGGGTGCTCTCGACGATCGGCTTCTTCGCGTACATCGCGACGAGTTCGTTCGTGTTCCAGACGCAGTTCGGGTTCTCGGAGGGGCTGTACACGATCGTCTTCGCCACGAACGCGACGATGATGATCATCACCACCCTCGTGTTCCGACGGGTCGTCGGGCGGTTCTCCGAGGACTGCCTGCTCACGTTCGGGCTCGTCGTCGGGACGATCGGCGGGGCCGGGGTGCTGGCCTCGGCGCTCTTCGGTCTCGGTCCCATCCCGGTCTGGTGTTCGCTCGCCGTGGTGACGGGCGCGTGGGGGTTCGTCCTGCCGGCCGCGATGACCCGCACGCAGCACGTCGGCGCCGCGCACCCGGGAACGGCGGCCGCACTCCAGGGCGGCCTGTCGTTCGGGCTCGGTGGCCTCGGTACCCCGCTCGCGGGGTTGCTCGGCGGGACCGCGCTCGCGATGGGTGCGGTCATGGTCGTGCTGATGGCGGCGGCGATGGTCGTGCAGACGGTGGCGACACGGAGAACTCGCTGACCGTACCGACGGTGGTCGGAGTCGAACCGATAGGGTCCGTGGTGCACGCGCACCGACCTGAGGAGGACCACCCGCATGGAGATCGTCGTACACGAGGCGCAGACGGACGCGGCGGTCCTGGAGTGCAAGGGGCGACTCAACATGGTCTCGGCCCCCGCGTTCCGGGAGACCGTCGCCAAGGTGGTCGGGGACGGTCGGCACCGTGTGGTGGTCGAGCTCTCCGGCGTGGACTTCATGGACTCGTCCGGACTCGGCGCACTGGTCGGATGCCTGAAGACCGCGCGGCAGGCGGGCGGCGACCTGCGGATCGCGGCGCCGTCGGACCAGGTCTCGATGGTGCTGAAGCTCTCGAACATCGACAAGATCCTGCGGACGTACCCGGACGGGGACGCCGCGGTGTCGAACTGGTGACGAGCGGGTCCGCCGTGGGTGAGCACCGCCTCGAGTTCGCGTCCCCGCCGGACGACGTGGACGCGGTCCACGACTTCCTCGCGGGCGTGTGGGGCACCGAGCCGTCGGTCGGCGCCGAGGACCGCATGGCGTTCGAGCTGGCGCTCGTCGAGCTCGCGTCCAACGTCGTCGAGCACGCGGGTGGCGGACACCGGGTCGCGTGCTCGCTGGCGCTCGCGGTCACCGGTGACGGCCTGGAGGCTCGGCTCACCGACGACGGTCGGCCTGCGTCCGTCGACCCAGCGGCCGCCGTGCTGCCGGACGGGTCCGCGGAGAGCGGTCGCGGTCTGGCGCTGGTCGGCATGGTCGTGGACGAGCTGCGGTACGAACGCGAGGGCGACCACAACCGCTGGACAGTACGCCGCGGCCGGTCCGCCACCACCGCCTGACTGTCCAGAACGCGCACTGGGTGAGCCGGAACCCGCAAGGCTCCGACGGCGATTCCATCGGGGCCTGCGGCACGTGTCACGATCCGGTCGATGACAGTCGAGTCCGACCCCAGGATGAGCTTCGAGACGTCTGGTGACGACCTCGGCGCGGCGCTCCGCATGTACGAGGACGCCTACGAGGGCACCGGCTTCGCTGCGCAGTACACGGAGCGTGACTTCTCCTACCGGTTCCGTGTGGTCGGCGACGACACGATGTCCTTCCGGTCGAGTCGGTTCGACGCCCGGGTGTCCGGCGAGATCGAGGTGCGTGACGAGTACGTCGTGATGTGGACGGCCGAGGGCGGCGGTCAGGTCGACGTCGGCCGCGACGAGGTGACACTCGTCCCGGGGACGCCGATGATGTTCCCGACCGGACGTCCGTACGTCTTCGACCTCGCCGACGTCCGGCAGAGCCTGGTGCAGTTCGAGCGCAGCTACCTGGAGGGCGTGGCGGCGGAGTTGCACGGCGTGCAGCCGGGGCCGCTCGTGTTCGACCACGCCGCCGCGCTCGCAGCCGATGACGTGCGCGTGTGGAACCGGCAGGTCCAGGCCGCTGCCGCGACTGTGCTCGGCAGCGCGCCGGTCTCGCCGCTCGTGCTGGCGGAGACCGCCCGCGAGACCGCGACGACGCTGCTCCGCACCTTCCCGCACCGGCTGCTCACGCCGGACGTCCCCCTGCCGCAGGGCGCGACCGGCAGGGTCCGCGAGGCGGTGGAGTACATGCACGCCTTCGCGCACACACCGATCTCCACGACCGACGTCGCCGAACAGGTCGGCTTGAGCGTCCGTGGTCTGCAGCAGGCGTTCCAGCGTCAGGTCGGCACCGCCCCGAACGCGATGCTCCGCGGGATTCGGTTGGATCGCATCCGCGAGGAGCTCAGCCGGTCATCGCCGGGGGAGCTGACGGTCGCGTCCGTGGCGGTGAAGTGGGGATTCGCGCACCTCGGGCGGTTCTCGGCGGCGTACGCCTCGCGCTTCGGCGAGTACCCGCGGGACACGCTGCAGGGCTGATCGACGACGGCGGACGACCCCCGTACGCTGCAGGAGTGAGCCGACCTCGACCCTGGGTGATCGTCCCCGGCATCTGGAACTCCGACGCCGAGCACTGGCAGTCGCACTGGCAGGAGTCCCGCGGAGCCGACGCCGTCCGGATCGCGCCGACGTCCTGGTCCGAGCCGGACCCCCACGACTGGTCGGCCGCGATCGACCGTGCGGTGGCGGCGTGTGCCGAACCGCCCGTGCTCGTGGCGCACAGCCTCGGCGTGCTGGCGGTGGGGTCGTGGCTCGCGGAGCACGACGACGGCCGGGTCGCCGGCGCCTTCCTCGTCGCACCGCCGGACCCGGACGCTCCCGGGTTCCCCGCCGCGGCGGCCGGCTTCACGGTCCCGACGCAGGTCGTGCGGACGCCCACCGTCCTCGTGGTGAGCGACGACGACCCGTACTGCACCGCTGATCGTGCGCTCGGGATCGCCTCGACGCTCGGCGCGGGAGTGCGGCGGATCGGCGCGCACGGGCACGTCAACGTGGCGAGCGGCGTGGGGGACTGGGACGCCGGGCGCGCCCTGCTCGAGGACTTCGTGACGAGCCTGTAGGGCCGTTCGCAACCGACCGGTGGCCGCCCGGACGACACGCCGTTCACGTTCCGGGCGATATGGCACGCGATGCCGCGACACTCCGCGGATGTCCGACGGAATCGAGCGCGCGATATTCATACTTCCCTCATGGAAACGCAGTCCGGTGCACGCACCCCCCTCGTCGACCCCTTCGGTCGCGAGCTCGAGGAGTGGCTCCGTGACGCACCGGCGACCCGGTCCCCGTACGTGTCGGACCTCGTGGTCCCGCCCGTCACGGGCCCGGTGCAGCGCCCGGACGCCACCACGGACGCCGCATCCGAGCGCGACGACGCCACCGACGAGCCGACGCCGGCATCCTCGGACGACACGGCGTTCCGTCGCCCGCGCGACCGTGGGCGTCACGCCTCGGTCTGCGCTCCGTCCTTCCCCGAACCCCCGGAGCGGCTCGCGCTCCGCATCGACGAGCTCGAGGTCGAGGTGTCCGCGCAGAGCGGCCGCCCGGTGATCGAGCGCATCGTGATCCTCGAGGACGAGGTCCGCCGTCGCGACGAGGACCTCGCCCGCCTGTCCGCCTGGGAAGCCGTCGTCGCCGACCTCACGGACCCCGAGGTCGACGCCGCGCGTGCGTACGCCCGCTCGGTCTTCGCCGACCTGCTCGCCGACGCCGCCGACGAGAACGACCGTCGGGACCGTGCCGCCGCCCGCCGTGCAGCCGCCACCGGAGCGGTCGCCGTCGTGACCGCGGGCTCGGTCGCCGTGGTGACGGCCCCCACCCCGGCACCTGCCCTGGTCGAGCCTGCAGCGGCGCCCGTCACCGCGGACCGGGTCGAGGACCTGGACGTGGAGTCCACGGAGCGTGACGAGCCCGCACGACCCGTGCTGAGCCTCCCGGCCGTGTCGCCGGTGTCCGCGAACACCAGGCCGACCCCGCTCGTCCAGCCCGCGACCGGTCCGACGGTCGTGGACCGCGACGCCTTCGCCGCCGTCCTCCGTGCGCACCGTGTGGAGACGGCCGGCACGCCGGTCGTGTTCGCCGCCGAGCACGCAGCCGAGCTCCCGGCGGTCGCACCGTCACCGGAGCCGCAGCCCGTGGCGACCACCGAAGAGCCGGCGCAGTCCGGTTGGTGGTCCCGGGTCGTCGCCGCGGTGCTCCGGCTCGTCCGCCGCTGAAGCCGGTGGACTGCCGCTCCTCGGTAGACTGATCGGATGCCGACGCTCCGTGATCTCCAGGCCGTGATCGAGTCCCTCTGGCCGGTCGACGGCGCGGAGTCCTGGGACGCGGTCGGCCTCGTCTCCGGGGACCCGGACGCGGTCGTCGAGCACGTGCACCTCGCCGTCGACGCCGTGCCGGACACCGCGCGTGAAGCCGTCGCGCTCGGTGCCGACCTGCTCGTCACGCACCACCCGCTGCTGCTCCGCGGCGTGACGACGATCGCGGAGTCGACGTACAAGGGCTCCGTGCTGGCGACGCTCGTCCGCGGTGGCTGCGCGCTCGTGGCCGCGCACACCAACGCCGACGTGGTGCGCTCCGGCACCTCGGCCGTGCTCGCCGACCGGATCGGCCTCACGGACCTGCGGCCGCTCGAGCCCGGTGCGGCAGCCGACACCGGGATCGGCCGGATCGGCGTCCTGCCGGAGTCCGTCTCGCTCGGTGCGCTCGCACGGCGCATCGTCGACGTCCTGCCGGCCACCGCGTCGGGCGTCCGCGTGTCCGGCGCGTACGACCAGCCCGTCCGGACCGTCGCGCTCTGCGCCGGCGCCGGGGACTCCCTGCTGGGCAACCCGCTCGTGCAGGCCGCCGACGTGTACGTCACGAGCGACCTCCGCCATCACCCGGCGTCCGAGTTCCGCGAGCAGGCGATGCTCGCCGGCGGCCCGGCCCTCATCGACACGTCGCACTGGGCCACCGAGTGGCTCTGGCTCGACGTCGCAGCAGAAGAACTCCGTCGCGCCGCCGGTGTCCGCGTGACGGTGAGCGACCTCCGGACCGACCCGTGGGACTTCGCGGTCCTGCCGAACGCCTCCGTCCCCACCACCGAGCACCACAACGAAGGAGCCTGACCATGAAGGCAGCACCCGAGGACCAGGTCATCCTCCTCGACGTCCAGCGCCTGGACAACGACATCACCCGCATCGCGCACCGCATCAGCTCGCTGCAGAAGGGCGCCAAGCTGACCGAGCTCGGCACGACCGCGGCGGGGCTCCGGAGCGAACTCGTCGCCGCGACCGGCAAGGTCGAGGACGCCGAGCGCGACCTCGCCCGACTCGAGTCCGACACCGCGACGGCCCAGGCGCGGGTCGAGCGCGACACGACCATGCTGCAGAACGTGTCGAGCGCCAAGGACGCCGCCGGGCTCCAGAACGAACTCGACTCGTTGCAGCGCCGTATCGGGGACCTCGAGACGTCCGAGCTGGAGATCATGGAGACGCTCGACGTCCTCCGTGCGCGGGTCGGTGACGTCGAGGCCGAGCTCGCCGACGTCGAGGCGCAGCGCACCGCCCTGGTCGCGGAGCGGGACACCGAGATCCAGCGGCTCGAGGGCGATCGGGTCTCGGCGACCCAGAGCCGCGCCGACGTCGCGGCGAAGGTCCCGGACGACCTCCTCGCGCTGTACGAGCGCCAGCGTGCGCGGTACGGCTTCGGGGCGTCGCTGCTGCAGGGTGGCGTGTCGACTGCGTCCGGCGTGACGCTCACCGGTGCCGACCTGCAGGCGGTCCGCGCGGCGGCGCCGGACGACGTGGTGCTCTGCCCGGACAGCGAGGCGATCCTGGTCCGGACGGCCGAGTCCGGCTTGTAGGGCCTGCCCACCGAACCACGAAACGGACACAGCACCGCGGATCTCCGTGGTGCTGTGTCCGTTTCCCGGTGTGATGCCGGCGGTCGTGGTGCGAACGGGCCGGCCGTACGCCGGGTTCTGTCCCGCCTTGCAGCGGTGACGGCCATCTCTCTCGGACCGACGTTGCCGTCGGCCTCCAGCGGTCTACCCGAGGACTCGGCGAGCAGCCTCGACGTCCTCTGTCTGACCTTGCTCCGGGCGAGGTTTACCGAGCGAGTCCGGTCACCCGGACCCCTGGTGGTCTCTTACACCACCGTTTCACCCTTACCGACGTCTCCGCCGGCGGTCTGCTTTCTGTGGCACTGTCTCGCGGATTGCTCCGGGTGGGTGTTACCCACCGCCCTGCTCTGTGGAGCCCGGACGTTCCTCGGCACTCCCGGGGGAGTGACGCGACCGTCTCACCGACCCGTTCGCAGTGCCGAGTCTACCGGCGATCTTCCCGCCCCCTGACGCCGAGATCGCACTTCGTGTCGCATCCCGGCGCGCGGAACCGACACGAAGTGCGATCTCAAGGGCCGGGGTGGGCCCCGCTACTTCGAGTTGAACGCCAGGGTCGCCGCGCCGATGATGCCCGCGTTGTTGCGGAGCGTCGCGGGGATGATGTCCGCCTGCAGGTCGAGGAGCGGCAGGAACTCGTCGTACTGCTTCGACACGCCGCCGCCGACCACGAAGAGCTCCGGGGAGAGCAGCGCCTCGAGTCGCGAGTAGTACTTCTGCAGGCGCTTCGCCCAGTGCTTCCAGGAGAGGTCGTCCCGCTCCTTCGCCGCGAACGAGGCCTTCGTCTCGTAGTCGACCCCGTCGATCTCCAGGTGGCCGAGCTCGGCGTTCACGATCAGCACGCCGTCGTTGATGAGCGCGGTGCCGATGCCCGTACCGAGCGTCGTCATGATCACGAGGCCGTCCCGACCCTTCGCCGCGCCGAACTGCTGCTCGGCGAACCCGGCGGCGTCGGCGTCGTTGACGAAGTGGATGGAGCGACCGAGCTCCTTCTCGAAGAGCGCCTCGGCCTCGAAGCCGATCCACTTCTTCGACACGTTCGCCGCCGACATGGTCTTGCCGTCGCGGACGATCGCGGGGAAGCACACGCCCACGGGGACGTCCTGGTCCGGGCCGAGCTCCTCGAGGATCTCGACGACGACGGACACGATATCGTGCGGCTTCCCACCCTCCGGGGTGGCCTTCTTGATCCGGTCGGTCGTCAGTTCACCGGTCGTCGTGTCGACGATCGCGCCCTTGATGCCCGTACCGCCGATGTCGACGCCGACTGCGAGTGAGGTCATGAGGAGCGGTTGCCTTTCAGGAGACGGTGAGGAGCTCGGCGCCACGTTCTGTGACGACGAGGGTCTGTTCGAACTGCGCGGTCCAGGACTTGTCGCGGGTGCTGACGGTCCAGTCGTCGGCCCAGATGTCCGCTTCGATGCCGCCGAGCGTGAGCATCGGCTCGATGGTGAACACCATGCCGGTCTCGATGACGGTGTCGTACTGGGGTGCGTCGTAGTGGGGGATGATCAGGCCCGAGTGGAACGCCCGGCCGACCCCGTGCCCGGTGTAGTCGCGGACGACCCCGTACCCGAAGCGCTTGGCGTAGGACTCGATGGCCCGGCCGATGACGTTCACCTGCCGACCCGGGGCGACGGCCTTGATGCCGCGTTCCATCGCGATCCGCGTGCGTTCGACCAGGTCAGCGACCTCGGGCGATGCCTGCCCGACGACGAACGTGCGGTTCGTGTCACCGTGCATGCCGTCCTTAAACGCGGTGATGTCGATGTTCACGATGTCGCCGTCCTGCAGCACCGTGTCGTCCGGGATGCCGTGGCAGATGACCTCGTTGACCGACGAGCACAGCGACTTCGGGTAGCCCCGGTAGCCGAGCGTCGACGGGTACGCACCGTGCGACACGACGTACTCGTGCCCGATGCGGTCGAGCTCGTCGGTCGTGACGCCGGGTCGGATCGCTTCGGCCACCGCGTCGATCGCCCGGGATGCGATGCGCCCGGCGGTGCGGATCAGCTCGATCTCGGACGCGGAGTAGGTGTCACCGAGCCCGTGCTCGTGGGGCTCGACCCTGCCGATGTACTCGGGGCGTTCGATGTCTTTCGGGACGGGCCGCTGGGGGGAGATGCGGCCGGCGGTCAGGTGTCCGTGTTCGTCCCGGGGCATGCGGACCACTCTAGCCGCGGCGGACGACGACCCGTGCCGCCCGTGCCGCGGACGGCGAGGGTACGTTTGGCGGCATGAGCGACGAGCGCATCGAGTCCCAGTGGTGGTTCAACGACAAGACCCACGCGGTCGAGCAGGGACCGCAGTCCCCGCAGCGCGACCGGATCGGCCCGTTCGAGACCCGCGAAGCGGCCGAACACGCGCTGGAGCGCATCAAGGCCAACAACGAGAAGTGGGACGACGAGGACGCGTGACGCGATCCGGACGCGACCGGTGACAGACGGGAGGCACGCTGCCAGCTGGCACCGTGCCTCCCGTCCGCCATCCGGCCCCGTCAGGGGCGGTACGTGATCGGCAGCCGCCGGTCGCGACCGAACGCCATGCCGGAGATCTTCGGACCGATGGCGCCCTGTCGGCGCTTCCACTCGGACCGGTCGACCAGGCGCGTGACCTCGGCCACGGTGGCCTCGTCGAACCCCCGCGCCACGATGTCCGCCGCGCCCTGCGCCTGCGTGACGTAGAGATCGAGGATCGCGTCGAGGACCTCGTACGGCGGCAGGGAGTCCTGGTCCTCTTGTCCGTCGCGGAGTTCGGCCGACGGCGGCTTCGTGATCGAGTTCTCCGGGATCGGTTCGGTCTCGCCACGTGACGCGGCGACCGCGTTCCGCCACCGGGCGAGCTCCCACACCATCGTCTTCGGGACGTCCTTGATCGGGGCGAACCCGCCGACCGAGTCCCCGTAGATGGTGGAGTACCCGACGGCGAGCTCGGTCTTGTTGCCCGTCGTCAGCACCAGGTGCCCGTCGAGGTTCGACAGCCCCATCAGGATGAGCGCACGGACCCGGGCCTGGATGTTCTCCGCCGCGAGCCCGGTGAGGGCGAGCTGGTCGTCGAAGGGTGCGACGAGGTCGGCGATCGGCTCCGTGCGGTACTGCAGGCCGAGCCGGGCGGCGACGTCGTCCGCGTCCGACCGCGAGTGGTCCGACGACCACCGCGACGGCATGGAGACGCCGAACACGTTCGTCGGACCGATGGCGTCCACGGCGATGGCCGCGCACACCGCAGAGTCGATGCCGCCGGAGAGCCCGAGGACCACCGAGCGGAACCCGTTCTTCTGCACGTAGTCCCGGGTACCGAGCACGAGCGCGTCCCAGATCGCGGCGGTGTCGTCCAGCGGCGCCGCGATGTCCCGTGGCAGCGCCGGGCGCCCGGGGAGCTCGCCGGGCGTCGTGTTCGGCGTGTCCAGGTGCACCCGCTGGACGTGGTCGGTCTCGACGGGGTCCGTGGCGCGTGCCGGGTCGATGTCCACGACGAGCAGGTGCGACTCGAACTGCGGGGCCCTGGCGAGGATCGTGCCCTGCTCGTCCACCACGACGGAGTCGCCGTCGAAGACCAGGTCGTCCTGCCCGCCGACGATGTTGACGTACGCGACGATCGTGTCGGACTCGGTCGCACGCCGGGTCACGAGCGGCAGCCGGACCTCGTCCTTGTCTGCGACCCACGGCGACGCGTTCACGACGAGCAGGAGCCCGGCGTCGGCGTCGAGCACCCGCGCGACCGGACCGCCGTCGCGCCAGAGGTCCTCGCAGATGATGATCGCCACGTCGACGTCCGCGATCCGGGCCACGAGCAGGTCGTCACCGGGGATGAACACCCGGTACTCGTCGAACACCGAGTAGTTCGGCAGGTGGTACTTCGCGGTGGTGGCGACGACGCGTCCGTGCTGCAGGACGCTCGCGCAGTTCTTCGCGATCGCGGTCGGGGCCGTGCTGACGTCGACGGCCCGCGGCTCGAACGGCCCGTCCGGGTGCCCGACGACGACCGCGACGTCACCGAGTCCCTCGTCGGCGAGCCGTGCGGCGAGCGCGACCACCGCGGCACGCGCGGCCCGCAGGAACGACGGCCGTGACGCGAGGTCCTCGATCGGGTAGCCGGAGATCGCCATCTCACCGACCGCGACGAGGTCGGCGCCCCGTGCGGCTGCGGAGCGGACGGCGTCGACGATCCCGGCGGTGTTCCGGGCGAACGCGCCCACCACCGGATTCGTCTGGGCGAGTGCCAAGCGGAGACGGGGCATGACCACTAGCCTATTGAGCACGGCCGTCGTACGGCCGTGGTGGAACGCGGAAAGGGCGTGCATGGACAAGCAGACGGACTTCGTGCTCCGCACCATCGAGGAGCGGGGCATCAAGTTCATCCGACTCTGGTTCACGGACGTCATCGGGACCCTGAAGTCGGTGGCGATCGCCCCGGCAGAGGTCGAGGGGGCGTTCGCCGAGGGGATCGGCTTCGACGGCTCCGCGATCGAGGGCCTCAGCCGCTCGTACGAAGCCGATGTGCTCGCACACCCGGACCCCTCCACGTTCCAGATCCTGCCGTGGCGCGGGGAGATCGACCCGACCGCGCGGATGTTCTGCGACATCGCGACGCCGGACGGCCAGCCCGCCGTCGCCGACCCCCGCAACGTCCTCAAGCGCACGCTGGCGCGGGCGAGCGAGCGCGGGTTCACGTTCTACACGCACCCCGAGATCGAGTTCTACCTGCTGAAGGACCGGGACTGGAAGGACGGCGGCCCGAAGCCCGTCGACCAGGCCGGCTACTTCGACAACGTCCCCGGCGGCAGCGCCCACGACTTCCGGCGCCGTGCCGTCCGCATGCTCGAGGACCTCGGCATCTCGGTGGAGTTCAGCCACCACGAAGCCGGCCCGGGGCAGAACGAGATCGACCTCCGGTACGCCGACGCGCTGACGATGGCGGACAACATCATGACCTTCCGCACCGTGGTGAAGGAAGTCGCGATCGAGCAGGGCGTCTACGCGACGTTCATGCCGAAGCCGATCTCCGGGCAGCCCGGCTCCGGCATGCACACGCACGTGTCGCTGTTCGAGGGTGACCAGAACGCGTTCTACGAGCCCGGCGGCGAGTACCAGCTGTCCCCGACGGCGAAGCAGTTCATCGCTGGTCTGCTCAGGCACGCACCGGAGATCACAGCGGTCACGAACCAGTTCGTGAACTCGTACAAGCGGCTCTGGGGCGGCGACGAGGCCCCCTCGTTCGTCACGTGGGGCCACAACAACCGCTCGGCCCTGGTGCGCGTCCCGCTGTACAAGCCGAACAAGGGCCAGTCGTCGCGCGTCGAGTACCGCGGCATCGACTCCGCGGCGAACCCGTACCTGGCGTACTCGCTCATCCTCGCCGCCGGGCTCAAGGGCATCGAAGAGGGGTACGAGCTCCCGGCGGAGGCCGAGGACAACGTCTGGAGCCTGACCGACTCGGAGCGCAAGGCCCTCGGGTACGCGCAGCTCCCGGCGAGCCTCGACCACGCACTGTCGCTGATGGAGGACTCCGAGCTCGTCGCCGAGACGCTGGGCGAGCAGGTGTTCAACTACGTGCTCCTCAACAAGCGGCAGGAGTGGAAGCGGTACCGCGACCAGGTCACGCCGTTCGAGCTGGACACCAACCTCGGCATGTTGTGATCAGCTGATCGATGACCGGCAGGACGAAGACGTCGCGTTCCGAGTTGGCCCGCTTGGGCTTCGCGGAGCTCTCCGAGACGCTCGAGCGTCTGGCCGACCTGGAGGCCCGGTTCGGCTCCGACATGCGGCTGCCGGTCAGCGAGTGGCCGGGGCTCTGGGAGTCCACGGCCGATCCTGACGGCGCGCTCCGGCGCATCGAACGGCTCATGGAGACGCACCCGGACGAGGTCAGGGCCGTCCTGGCGGACGACGACGCCACCGAGCGGTTCGTCCGGCTGCTCGGTGCCTCGGTCGGCCTGGGGGACTTCTTCCAGCGCCGACCAGCCGAACTCGCACTGCTCCTCGACCCGGTCACCGAGCCGTGGTCGCAGCAGGAGTACACGGCGTCCCTGACCGAGGCCGTCGACGGTGCGATCGGTGAGGAAGCCCGGCTACGGCTCCGGGTGCGCTACCGACGGCACCTGGCCCAGATCGCCCTGTTCGACGTCCTGCACCCGTCCCCGACGAGCGCGTTCCCGGCCGTCGCTGCCGGGCTCGCCGACCTCGCGGGTGCTGCGCTCGACGTCGCCGTGGACGTGGCCAGGCGAGAGGTCCCGTTCTCCGAGGCCGACGTCGCCGCCACCCCGCTCGCCGTCATCGCGATGGGCAAGGCGGGCGCGCGCGAGCTCAACTACGTCAGCGACGTCGACGTCATCTTCGTGACCGAGTCGACCCTGGACCCCGACAGCGGATCCGGCGTCGACACCGACAAGGCCGTCCGGATCTCCACCCGCATCGCGATCGCCGCGACGCACGTGATCACCGACCTCGCGGTCGAGCCGGCGCTGTGGGAGGTGGACGCCAACCTGCGCCCGGAGGGCAAGGACGGCGCACTCGTCCGCACCCTCGACTCGCACGTGGCGTACTACGAGCGCTGGGCCCGGGAGTGGGAGTTCCAGGCGCTGCTGAAGGCCCGCGCGATCGCCGGGTCGACGGACCTCGGGGAGCGCTACGTCGCTGCCGTCGCGCCGTTCGTGTGGAACTCGTCGAAGCGTCCCGGGTTCGTCGAGTCCGTGCAGCGGATGCGCGAACGCGTGACCGACAACATCCCGGACGCCGAGGTCGACCGACAGCTCAAGCTCGGACCCGGGGGCCTCCGCGACGTGGAGTTCACCGTGCAGCTCCTGCAGCTCGTGCACGGCAGGGATGACGAAAGCGTCCGGGTGCGCTCGACGCTCGAGGCCATGAACGCGCTCACCGCCGCCGGGTACGTCGGACGACCGGAAGCCGCACGCTTCGGTCCCGACTACGCCCTGCTGCGGGTCCTCGAGCACCGGATCCAGCTCCGACGGCTCCAACGGACGCACATGATGCCCGCGGACGAGGACGAGCTCCGGGTCCTCGCACGCTCGAGCGGCGTCGCGACGTCCGCGAGTGCGCTGGAGACCCGCTGGCGTGCCGTCAAGCTCGAGGTCCGCGGCCTGCACGAGCGGCTGTTCTACCGCCCGCTGCTGTCCGCCGTGGCCGCGTCCGACGGTGACATCGTCCTGACGAACGACCAGGCGCGGGACCGCCTCGGTGCGATCGGCTTCGCGGATCCGGACGGTGCGCTGGCACACATCCGGGCGCTCACGCCGGGGACGTCCCGTCGTGCGACCATCCAGCGGAACCTGCTGCCCGTGCTGCTCCGGTGGATGGCCGAGGGCCCGGCACCAGACCGCGCGCTCCTGGCGTTCCGTCGGCTGAGCGACACCCTGGGGGAGTCCAGCTGGTTCCTCCGCATGCTCCGCGACTCGTCCGGTGCCGCGCACAGCCTGACGACCGTCCTGTCCGAGTCCGCGTTCCTGTCCGGGCTCCTCGAACGCTTCCCCGAGGCGGTGGCCTGGCTCGACGAACCCGAGTCGTTGCTGCAGCCACGACCGATCGCGTTCCTGCTGTCCGAGGTCCGCGCCACCACCGCGCGGCACGGCGACGACGTGGCAGCGGCGTCGTCCCTGATCCGCTCGATCCGTCGGCGCGAGACGCTGCGGCTCGGCATGGCGGCCGCGCTCGGCAGGCTCGACGTCGACCAGCTCGGACCCGCCCTCAGCGACATCACCGAGGCGACGCTGACCGGCGCGCTCGACCTGGCGCGGCGCGACGCTCCGGACGACCTGGAGTTCGGCATCATCGCGATGGGCCGGTACGGCGGGCGCGAACTCGGGTTCGGGTCGGACGCCGACGTCGTCTACGTCTACCGCGCGCCCGAGGGTGCCGGCGAGACGGCCTCGCGCGCGGCACAGGTGATCGTCCGCGAGCTCAACCGGCTCACCGACGACGCCATCTACCCGTTCGACCTCGACATCGACCTGCGTCCGGAGGGCAAGAACGGCCCGGTGGTGCGCACGCTCGAGTCCTACGGCGCGTACTACGCCCGCTGGTCGCTCACGTGGGAGGCGCAGGCGCTCCTCCGTGCCAGGGGCGCCGTCGGGGACGAGCAGCTCCTCCGCGACTTCGAGCACCTCGCCGACCGGACCAGGTACCCCGAGCACATCGAGGAGCGCGAGGTCCGTGAGGTCCGTCGCATCAAGGCCCGTGTGGAGTCCGAGCGGCTGCCCCGCGGCGCGGACCCGGCGCGCCACCTCAAGCTCGGTCGCGGGTCCCTCAGCGACGTGGAGTGGTTCGTCCAGCTCCTGCAGCTGCAGTACGCCCTCTCCGTGCCGGCGCTCCGCACGACGTCGACGCTCGACGCGCTCGACGGAGCCGTCGCCGAGGGGCTCGTCGCGGCGGAGGACGGCGAACGGCTCGCCGCAGCGTGGCGGTTCGCGTCGAGGACCCGCAGCGCCCTCGTGCTGTGGTCGGGCAAGACCACGGACGTGCTCCCCGTCGACCGCATCCAGCTCGAGGGTGTCGCGCGGTTGATGGAGTACCCGCCGGGGTCGGCGACGCAGCTCGAGGAGGACTACCTCGGCGTCACCCGACGTGCCCGACAGGTGTTCGAGCGCGAGTTCTACGGCGCCTGACGCCCGCTCGACACGCCCGGGGTGCGGATCTCGAGGCGAAGGTGACATGTCGTCGGAGGTTAATTCTTCGTGTCGTGCGACGTCCCCCGAAATCGCCCGATCTGTACCCCTCTCAGCAACACGTGTCAGCTCGTTACCGAGCCGTTACCAACCATGCGGATCTCCGCACCACGCGTCGTGAGGTCGGGTCGCGACGCATCAGGTGACCCCGCTCGGAACTGGGGTTTCGTGCTGCAGTGCACCGAGCCTCCAGGCTGACGGATTCGCCGGTCGGGGTGACCGGTGGGGTAAACGTGGTCCGCACATGTGCTGACAGCAACCGAGGGGACAGGAGTACTGCGCCCTGCGGGGGACTTCGGTGTACCCCGTAACGTGCCCGTAACGCCCCCGGACGGGGGTCATGTTGCACCGGTCGCCTCTGAGGTGCGTCAATGGGTCACACCCGAACCGACCCCCGATTTCCCGATGGCGCGGAATCACCACCCCGAACGTTGAAGCAGGGATCGATGTTCACCTTCATTCTGCAGATCAGGCAGATGGTCGACGGACACCCCGAGTTCTACCTCTTCGCCGTGTACTCCGCGGTGATCTGGTTGCTCTGGTTGCTCAAGGTCGTCCTGTCCGCCCGTTACCGCCCCTTCACCGGCACCTACGTCGGGACGACGAGCGTCGTCGTCCCCGTCGTGGACGAGCCACTGGACCTCTTCCGGGACGTCATCGGCCGCATGGTCGAGCAGCGCCCCGGCGAGATCATCGTCGTGATCAACGGCAAGAGGAACGAAGCGCTCGAGGAGGTCTGCGAGGAGTTCGCCCCACTCGTCCGCTGGACCCACACGCCGATCCCCGGCAAGCGCAACGCCGTCAAGGTCGGCACCGAGATGTCGAACGGGGACATCACCGTCCTCGTCGACTCGGACACGGTGTGGACCCCCGGCACGCTCGAGGAGCTCCTCAGGCCGTTCGCCGACGAGTCCGTCGGCGGTGTCACCACCCGGCAGCGCATCCTCGAGCCCGAACGCTCGTGGATCACCCGCTGGGCGGACTGGCTCGAGAACTCGCGAGCGCTCTACTCGATGCCCGCACAGAGCGTCCTCGGACAGATCGGCTGCCTGCCCGGCCGCACGATCGCGTTCCGCCGGAACATCCTGATGCGCGTCATGGACCGCTTCATGCACGAGAAGTTCATGGGCGTCTTCCTCGAGGTCTCCGACGACCGCACGCTGACGAACCTCACCCTCAAGGAGGGCTACCGGACCGTCTACCAGTACACGTCGCTCGTGTACACGGACGCTCCGCTGCAGGTGAAGAAGCTCTTCAAGCAGCAGCTCCGCTGGGCCCGCGGCTCGCAGTACAACACGCTGCGCATGATGCCGTGGATGCTCGGTCACGCACCGGTGCTGGCGCTGTTCTTCATCACCGACATCATCCTGCCGTTCATGCTCTTCGGCGTGATCGCCGGCTGGATCTACCGCGCGCTCACCGGTCAGGGCGAGAACCTCTACCAGGGGATCCTGCACCAGTACGGGTTCTCGACGGGGTTCATCTACGTCGCGGCACTCATGGTCGTGTCCAGCGTCCTGAGCATGGCGATCCGGCAGATGCGACACCTCGCCGAGAAGCCGAGCGACTTCTTCCGGCTGCCGATGTTCATCATCGTGTCGACGTTCTTCCTCATGCCGATCCGCCTCATCGGGTTCTTCCGGCTCGCCCACGCCAGCGGCTGGGGGACCCGTGCCGGGGCCTACGCCGGTGGTCCGATGGAGACGGACCCGGCGCAGCCGCAGGCCGTCGCCACCCAGACGCCGGTCAGCCCGATCGACCGTGCTGCCGGGTATACGACGACGGACGGCTCCGGACGGGTGACCGCCCGGACGGACGACCAGGTCGCGGCGGATCGCGCCTTCGACGAGTTGTTCGGCCCGGCCGGTCGCGAGTACGACGGTCTCGACGCCACCACCAACTCGACCTCGACGGTCCTGGCGACCCGCCGCTCGGCGGCAGCCGCGGCAG
This sequence comes from Curtobacterium guangdongense, assembly GCF_049341845.1. Classification (NCBI taxonomy): domain Bacteria; kingdom Bacillati; phylum Actinomycetota; class Actinomycetes; order Micrococcales; family Microbacteriaceae; genus Curtobacterium; species Curtobacterium guangdongense. The sequence goes on along the minus strand of NZ_JBMPIT010000015.1, from coordinate 20,666 downwards.
CGCCGACGGCTCCGGCCGCGGCGGCCAAGCCCGCCAAGGTCCGCCGGTACAACCCCTACGCGGCGATCCCGTACTGCATCGGGATCGCGATCTTCGCCCTGGAGGCTCTCACCATTGTCTGACCTCTTCCGTTCCACCAGTTCGTGGTGGGCACCATCGAGCAAGCACGCCAAGCGCACGGCCGTGGGGACGACCGCGATCGTGGTGGCGCTCGGCCTCATCACGTGGTCCGTGTGGATCTCGCCGTCCAGCCCGGTCTCGACCGCTGTGCACCACGCCCTCGGCGTCAAGACCTCCCAGGAGAAGGCCGTCGACGCCGAGGCGCTGCAGGCCAAGCTGACCGCGGCGCAGAAGCAGATCTGGAAGCTCGAGGGGCAGCTCAAGTCCTCGACCGCCCAGTCCGGATCCCGCGGCGACCAGGTCGCGCAGCTCAAGGCGCAGATCGCCTCGCTGCAGTCCGAACTCGGATCCGCGAAGGCACAGGCGGCAGCCGGGGCGAAGTCCGGTTCCGGGTCGACAGGGTCCGGTTCGGGCTCGGGGTCGGGCTCCGGCTCCTCCGGGAACGGCACGCACAACGCCTCGACTGGCCACGGCGTGACGAACCCGAACACCGGACCGTCGAAGGACCCGAACCCGACGGCCCCCGTCGCGGTCCCGTCCAAGGCGGACATCCTCAACCAGCCCACGCGCTGGTACGGCCTCTACACCGCGCAGTCGCCGTTCAACTGGGCCGAGTACGACCAGGTGTCCCAGCAGGTCGGCAAGGCCACGAACATGGTCGGGTTCTTCCAGGGCTTCGACCAGGACTTCAACGCGAGCGCCGTCCAGCGCTCCTGGGCGAACGGCCGGCTCCCGATCATGACGTGGGAGTCCGCTCCCGCGAAGACCGGCAACGACGAGAAGTACGTCCCTGGGTACACCAACCAGGACATCATCTCGGGCAAGTTCGACGCCTACCTCACCAAGTACGCCCAGGCACTCAAGGCCAACGGGCAGCCGATGGTCATCCGTCTCGACCACGAGATGAACGGCTCTTGGTACAACTGGTCCGAAGGGACCGACCAGAAGAACGCCGCCGGCTCCTACGTCGCGATGTGGAAGCACGTCCACGACGTGTTCCAGGCGAACGGCGCGAACGACTACGTCGTGTGGAACTGGGCTCCGAGCCGCATCGACAAGCTCGGCAACACGAAGTACCAGACGCTCGACTACATGAAGAACTACTACCCGGGCGCGGACTACGTCGACTGGGTTGGCATGTCGGGCTACTACCGCACCGCCTCGGAGACCCCGTCCTTCGCGAACACCTTCGGAGCGACCGTCGGGCAGCTCCGGCAGGTGGCACCCGGGAAGCACATCCTCCTCAGTGAGATCGGCGCCACCGAGACCGGCACGACCGTGTCCAACGGGCAGAAGTCGAAGTGGATCACGTCCCTGTTCGACGCGCTGGCCGATCCCGCGAACGACGACATCATCGGGTTCTCGTACTTCAGCGAGACCGCCACGACCGTCGTCGACGGTGTCCGCTCGACCAACGACTGGCGACTCAACTCGCGCTCCGACAGCCTCCAGGCCTTCGTGGACGGCATCAAGCGCACCGACATCAACTTCGACCTTCAGGAGGTAACCCAGTGAGTGCTCCCAAGAAGAACGCGGACAGCCGCCCGGCCCCCGTCATCAGCGTCATCGGCACCGGCTACCTCGGTGCCACCCATGCAGCCGCCATGGCCGAGATGGGCTTCGAGACCATCGGCGTGGACGTCGACCCCGCCAAGCTCGCGGCACTGTCCGCCGGCGAGGTCCCGTTCTACGAGCCGGGGTTGCCCGAACTCATCACGAAGCACGTCGCCAGCGGGAAGCTCCGGTTCACGGCGGACATCGCCGAAGCCGTCGCGGCGGCTGACGTCCACTTCGTCTGCGTCGGCACCCCGCAGAAGGCCGGCTCGCACGCCGCGAACCTCGCGTACGTCGAGAGCGCCACGCGTGGCGTCGCCGAGAACCTCACCCACCCGGGCCTGATCGTCGGCAAGTCGACCGTCCCCGTCGGCACCGCAGCCCGGCTCCGTGGCATCGTCCGCGAGTTCACGCCGAGCGGCATCACCGCCGAGCTCATCTGGAACCCCGAGTTCCTCCGTGAGGGCAAGGCCGTCGAGGACACGCTCCACCCGGACCGCCTGGTCTGGGGCGGCGCGTCCGCTGCTGCCGACGCCGTCATCCGCGAGGTCTACGCCGCACCGATCAGCGAGGGCACCCCGGTCATCACGACGGACCTCGCCACCGCCGAGCTCGTCAAGGTCAGCGCGAACGCGTTCCTGGCGACGAAGATCTCGTTCATCAACGCGATCTCCGAGATGTGCGCCATCACCGGTGCCGACGTCACGACGCTCGCGGACGCCCTCGGGCACGACGCCCGCATCGGTCGGAAGTTCCTGAACGCCGGACTCGGCTTCGGTGGCGGCTGCCTGCCGAAGGACATCCGTGCCCTGATGTACCGCGCGAACGAGATCGGTGCCGGGCAGGTCGTCGGCCTCATGCAGCAGGTCGACGAGATCAACATGGGCCAGCGTCAGCGCGTCATCGACATGGCGATCGACTCCGCCGGCGGCTCGGTCCTGAACCGTCGCATCGCGGTCATCGGTGCGGCGTTCAAGCCCCTCACCGACGACGTGCGGGACTCGCCGGCGCTCAACGTCGCCGCCGCGCTGCACCTCCGCGGCGCCCAGGTCACGCTGTGGGACCCCGAGGCGATGGACACGGCCAAGCGGTCGTTCCCGACGCTCAGCTACACCGCGTCGATGCCGGAGGCCCTCGAGGGTGCGGACATCGTGCTCGTGCTCACCGAGTGGGACGACATCATCGGTGCCGACCCCGCGGTGCTCGGCGAGCTCGTCGGACGCAAGGTCGTCATCGATGCGCGCAACTGCCTCCCGGTCGAGAACTGGGTCAAGACGGGCTGGACCGTCCGTTCCCTGGGACGGCCCACTCCGATCGCGGGTGCACCCGTGAGCGTCGCCGCGGGGACGAACGACACGTTGGCCACGAGCCGCTAGTCGCCGCAGCAGACGGGGTCCGTGCCGGGGCGGCACGGGCCCCGTTTCGCGCGCTCGGGGTCGGGGCGCTCGCGTGGGGGCCGTTTCGCGCGTACAAAGCCGAATCGCGCGTAGGAAGCAGTTTGTTTCGGCTCCCTACGCGCGATTCGGCTTCCTATTGCAGGTGCGATGGGCAGGAGCGTCACGGGGCGACCGCCTGGAGGCCCGGTGCCGGCCCGGCGGACCGGCACCGGGCCTCCAGGCGGTCCTGTCGCGCGCCCCGCTGGGCCGAATCGCGCGTTACGTACCGTAACGCGCGTAGGAGGCAGGGCGTTCCGGCCTCCTACGCGCGATTCGGCATCCCATTGCAGTCGTGATGGGTCGGACCGTGCATGCGGAAGGGCCCCGCACCTGACGGTGCGGGGCCCTTCGTGTGTGTGGAACTCAGACGCCGAAGTACAGCTCGTACTCGAACGGGTGCGGACGCTGCGCGAGCGGGAGGATCTCGTTCTCGCGCTTGTAGTCGATCCAGGTCTGGATGAGGTCCTCGGTGAAGACGTTGCCCTTCGTGAGGAACTCGTGGTCGGCCTCGAGCGCGTCGAGCGCCTCGTCGAGCGAGCCGGGGACCTGAGGGATGCCCTTGGCCTCCTCCGGGGGGAGCTCGTAGAGGTCCTTGTCGACGGGCTCGTGCGGCTCGATGCGGTTCTGGATGCCGTCGAGGCCCGCCATGAGCTGCGCCGCGAAGGCGAGGTACGGGTTGCCGGAGGCGTCGGGCGCGCGGAACTCGATGCGCTTGGCCTTCGGGTTGGTGCCCGTGATCGGGATGCGGATCGCCGCCGAGCGGTTGCCCGCCGAGTAGACCAGGTTGACCGGGGCCTCGAAGCCCTTCACCAGGCGGTGGTAGGAGTTGATCGACGGGTTGGTGAACGCGAGCAGCGCCGAGGCGTGCTTCAGGATGCCGCCGATGTACCAGCGCGCGACGTCGGACAGGCCGCCGTAGCCGTTCTCGTCGTAGAACAGCGGCTTGCCGTCGTTCCAGAGCGACTGGTGGGTGTGCATGCCCGACCCGTTGTCACCGAAGAGCGGCTTCGGCATGAACGTGGCGACCTTGCCCCACTGGTCAGCCGTGTTCTTGACGATGTACTTGAACTTCAGGATGTCGTCCGCGGCGTGGACCATCGTGTCGAACTTGTAGTTGATCTCCTGCTGGCCGCCGGTGCCCACCTCGTGGTGCGAGCGCTCGAGCTCGAAGCCCGCCTCGATCAGCTTGAGGGTGATGTCGTCGCGGAGGTCGGCGGTCTTGTCGACCGGGGATACCGGGAAGTAGCCGCCCTTGTAGGGGGTCTTGTTGGCGAGGTTGCCGCCCTCTTCCTCGCGGCCGGTGTTCCAGGCGCCCTCTTCGGAGTCGACCGAGTAGAAGGACTTGTTCTGGGTGACCGAGTAGCGGACGTCGTCGAAGATGTAGAACTCGGCCTCGGGGGCGAAGAACGCGGTGTCCGCGATGCCCGTCGACGCGAGGTACTTCTCCGCCTTCTTGGCGACCTGGCGCGGGTCGCGGCCGTAGATCTCGCCGTTCCGCGGGTTGTAGATGTCGAAGATCATGATCAGCGTGCGCTCGGCGCGGAACTGGTCGATGTACGCCGTCGTCACGTCAGGGATGAGCTGCATGTCGGACTCGTGGATCGACGCGAAGCCGCGGATCGAGGAGCCGTCGAAGAGCTGACCGACCGAGAAGAAGTCCTCGTCGACCGTGGAAGCCGGGATGTTGAAGTGCTGCTGCACGCCGGGCAGGTCGGTGAATCGGATGTCGAGGAACTTGACGTCCGTGTCCTTGATGAAGGCCAGGACCTCGGAGGAATCGCTGAACATGTGTGTCGATCTCCTGGGGGTTTGGGTGATGTGGGGGTGCAGCGGGTGCACTCTCCGACGAGGCTATTGACACGGGGTTTCCCGGACGTGACTGGGTTGTTTCCGGCGTGTTACGCACCTGCTGTCGCCTACCCTTGGAGCATGGCCCGTTCCACTCCGTCCTCGTCAGCCGCCGCCGCACACGGTGCGGGGGACTGGCCGGGCAAGGTCCTCGGGCTTCCGGAATCGGGGCCCCGCTCGATGGGCGGGTTCGGTCGGCGGCTCGGTGGGCTCGCGATCGACTGGGCGCTCGCCTCGGTCATCTCGCTCGCGATCGGGACGTACGGCGCGGCGGGCAACTTCGTGACGCTCGGGATCTTCGCCGCGCTGCAGGTGCTGTTCATCGCGCTGCTGTCCGGCTCGTTCGGGCACGTGTGCGTGGGGCTCCGGGTCGTCCCGATCCGCGGGGGCTACGTCGGGGTCTGGCGCCCGGTGGTCCGTACGGTGCTGCTGTGTGTCGTGATCCCGGTCCTCATCCACGCGAAGGACGGTCGGCCCCTGCACGACGCCGCGGCCGGCACGGTGCTCGTCCGCCGCTGACGCTCGAGGTGCGCCGGGGCGCGCGCAGCCGCCGGCGCGCATGCCGCGAGGGCCGGCGCCGAGATCGCGCTCCATGTCGGTATCGCCGCACGAAAGCGACACCAAGTGCGATCTCGGGGACGCATCGGCGCCGCTGACGCGACCTCCACACGCAGAACGCCCCCGGCCGCTGTGGCCGGGGGCGTTCGTGGTGCGTGGGGTGCGACTCAGCGCGGGCGACCAGCGCGGACCCGCGTCGGGTCGATGCCCTTCGGGATCGCGGACGCCGGGTTCTGCGTGAGCGAGTCGAGGCGGTTCGCGACCGCGAGGACCTCGTTGCGGTTGAGCGACTTCTTGAACTTGTTCATCGCGCGGGGGAGCTTGTGCAGGGTCACGGCGTCCTTGCCGTCGCCGACGTGGACGACATGGATGGGGACGTTCGGCACGATGCGCTGGACCTTGCGGCGCTCTTCGTCGACCTGGCGCGTCAGGTTGCCGAGCTGGCCCTCGGTGATGAGCACGACGCCGGGAGTGCCGACTGCGCGGTAGACAGCGGCCTGCGACCGTCCGTGCACCGCGACCGGCATCTCGCTGGAGCGCCACTGGCGACGGAGGGAGTTCGAGAGCACAGCGCCGACGGCTCCGGGCTGCCCGTCGATCTGCGAGTACGCGGCGCGTTCCGCCAGACGTCCGAGGACGATGAGGAACAGCAGCACACCGAGGAGGACCCCGGCGACGATCCACAGGACGACCGCGAGCCAGTTCTGGCCCGGCAGCAGGAGTGCGAGCAGCACACCGAGCACGACGGGCACGACGAACGCCGCCGCGAACCACCAGATCGACGTCGGGTCCGCCCGACGCGTCATCTGGAAGACCTGGTACATCTGCTTGAGACGCCCCGGCTCCTTCGCCTTCGTGTCCGTCGAACTGCTGCGTGCCATGCTCCCAGGATACGGCCTGGCGGGCTTCCCGTGGACCGCCCGTGATCAGGCTGTGGGCGAACGCGGTTCTCCACAGTCGGTCGCACTGGGCCTGGAGGCTCGTCCGGCCTCCGCAACGCTGGTCACCATGGACGCGATCACGCTCGAACACTGGTGGACCGGACCCGACTCCGGCCCCTTCGCCACCTGGGTGGCCGACCGCTCCGCGGCCGACCCGGTGCACTGCGTCCGTGTCACCGAGGTCGGTCGCGGTGCCGACGGGCGGCTCGTCGTGCACACGGGGCCAGTCCGTGGCACACCGCTGCCCGATGCGCTCGAACGGATCGGGCAGCCGACGGTCGGCGTCGCGGTCACGCTGACCGTGCCGATGCTCGACCTCGTCGTCGACGCCGTCTCCGGGGCCCTCGTGCTCGGGGTCGCACGGGCGGACGACGTCCTCGTGGACGACGCCGGTGTCACCGTGCTCGTCGACCATCCGCCGGACGCCGTGGACCTGACCGGCAGCCGGATCGTCCGGACCTCGGAGACCGCTGGCGCGACCGCGCTCCTGCACGCTGTGCGGACGGTCTGGGAGCGGGTCGACCCGCGCGCGCCGTGTCACCCGGCCCTCGACACCGCGGTGGCAGAAGCGATCGGTGGAGGCGTTTCGGAAGCCCGGGAGCTGCTGCGCGTCGTCCGGAGCACTGCGGCGCCGCGACCGGTGCGCTGGGACCCGCCTCGCGACGACTTCGACTTCGTCGAGCCCACCCCGCCGCCCCGCGACGAGCTGGTCGCGCGCCTCCGCGGCTGGGTCCTCGACGGAGTCCCGGTACCAGGTGGCGGGAAGCTCCCGGTGCGGCGGCTGGTCGTCGGACTCGTGGTCGCGACCGGTCTCGCCGTGGCCGGCGTCTTCGCGGTCTCGAGCCCGTGAGCGGACCGTGCGCGCGGCGACCGCACACGAACGCCGACGGCCCCGGCTCCCACGAGGGGAGACGGGGCCGTCGGTCGGGCCGGAGCCGCGGGTCAGTACCCGAGGTTCGGACCGAAGTTGCCCTCTTCGAGGCGGTTCTTCACCGCGACGAGGTACCGCGAGGCGTCCGCACCGTCGATGATCCGGTGGTCGTACGACAGCGCCAGGTACACGAACGAACGGATCGCGATCGCTTCCTGCCCGTCGACCTTCACGACCGCCGGGCGCTTCGTGACGATGCCGGTGCCGAGGATGGCCGACTGCGGGAGGAACACCACCGGAGTGTCGAACAGCGCGCCGCGCGAACCGGTGTTGGTCAGCGTGAACGTGCCGCCGGCGAGCTCGTCGGGCTTGAGCTGGTTGTTCCGGGTGCGCTCGGCGAGGTCGGCGATCGACTGCGAGAACTGCGCCAGGTTCAGCGACGCGGCGTCCTTGATCACGGGGGTGAGCAGACCGCGCTCGGTGTCCACGGCGATCGAGACGTTCTCGGTCTCCGGGTAGACGATCTCCTCGCCCTCCACCGTGGAGTTGATCTTCGGGTGGGCCTTCAGCGCCTCGGACGCCGCCAGGGCGAAGAACGGCATGAAGGAGAGCTTCGAACCGGTCTTCTCGAGGAACTCCGCCTTGTTGGCGTCCCGGAACTGCGCGACCTTCGTGACGTCCACCTCGACGACGCTGGTGAGCTGCGCGGTCGAGGTCATCGACTGCACGGCACGCTCGGCGACGACCTTGCGGAGGCGCGTCATCTTCTCGCGGGTGCCACGCAGCGGCGACACCTCCGCGACGAACGGGCCGGACGCAGCCGCGGGTGCTGCCGAGCCACCGGCTGCCGGAGCGGCCGAGACGGCGGCGAGCACGTCCTCCTTGCGGATGCGACCGCCGACACCGGTGCCGGTGACGGTGGACAGGTCGACGCCCTGCTCGTTCGCGAGCTTGCGGACGAGCGGCGTGACGTAGCCGGAGGCGGCACCCGTCTGCGTGGGGTTCGGGACCTCAGCGGACGCGGTGGGCGCGCTGGCGACCGCGGCGGCCGGAGCCGGGACGGCGGCCGGCGGGGCCGGAGCTGCTGCGGGCGGCGGGACCGGAGCGGCCTGGGGGACCGGGGCTGCTGCGGGCGGCGCTGCCGGGGCCGCGGGGGCGGCGGGCTGCGTCTGACCGGCGGGGGCAGGCTCGGGCTCGGTCGGCTGCGGAGCGGGGGTCTCGGACTCCTGCTCGGTGCTCGGGGCGGCCTCGGGCTCGGCCTCCTCGGCAGCTGCCTCGTTCGACTCGGACGACTCCGCGTCGGACGAACCGCCGTCGGACGAGCCGCCGTCGGACGCGCCGTCGCCGATCTTCACCAGCGCGGTGCCGACTTCGACGGTCTCGTCTTCTTGGACGAGGATCTCCTCGACGACGCCGGCGATCGGCGACGGGATCTCGGTGTCGACCTTGTCGGTCGAGACCTCGAGCAGCGGCTCGTCGACCTCGACCCGGTCACCGACGTTCTTCAGCCATCGGGTCACCGTGCCCTCGGTGACGCTCTCGCCGAGCGCCGGGAGGTTGACGGATTCGCTCATCGGTGGGACTCCTCTTCGCAGGGGTGGTTCGTGGTGGTTGGTGTCGTTGTCACGGTGCGCGCGCTCACAGTGCGTGGAGCGGCTTGCCCGCGAGGTGCAGGAACGCCTCGCCGAGCGCTTCGTTCTGCGTCGGGTGCGCGTGGATGAGCGGGGCGACGTCCTCGGGGTGCGCCTCCCAGTTCACGGCGAGCTGTGCCTCGCCGATGAGCTCGCCGACACGGGCGCCGATCATGCTGACGCCGACGACGGGACCGTCGACGACGCGGACGACCTTGATCGAGCCGGAGGTGCCGATGATGTGGCTCTTCCCGTTGCCCGCGAGGTTGTACTCGTACGAGTCCACCTTGTCGGCGCCGTACTCGGCCTCGGCCTTGGCCTGCGAGAGTCCGACGGACGCGACCTCGGGGTCGGAGTACGTGATCTTCGGGATGTTCTTGTCCTCGATGATCACCGGGTTCAGGCCGGCGATCTCCTCGGCGACGAAGATGCCCTGCTGGAACCCGCGGTGGGCGAGCTGCAGGCCGGGGACGATGTCGCCGACGGCGTAGACGTTCGGCAGGTTGGTCGCGAGGCGCTCGTTCGTGGTGACGAAGCCACGGTCCATCGTGACGCCGACCTCGTCGAAGCCGACGTTCTGCGTGACGGGGCCGCGGCCGACGGCGACCAGGAGCACGTCACCGTCGAAGGTCTTGCCGTCCTCGAGGGTGACGACGACGCCGTTCTCGTGCTGCTCCACGCCCTGGAAGCGGACACCGAGCGAGAACTCGATGCCGCGCTTGCGGAAGGCCCGCTCGAGCTGCTTCGACATCGACTCGTCCTCGGCCGGGATGAGGTGGGGGAGCGCCTCGACGATCGTGACCTCGGCGCCGAAGGACTTCCAGACGCTCGCGAACTCGACGCCGATGACGCCGCCACCGAGGATGACGACCTTGTTCGGGACGTAGTCCATGCGGAGCGCGGTCTCGGAGGTGATCACGCGGCCGCCGATCTCGAGCCCTGGGAGGGACTTCGAGTAGGAGCCGGTCGCGAGGACGACGTTCTTGCCCGTGATGGTCTGGTCGCCGACCTGCACGGTGTTCTGCGAGGTGAGCTTGCCCCAGCCCTCGACCACGGTGATGCCGCGGGCCTTGATGAGGCCCTGCAGACCCTTGTACTTCGAGTTGATGACGCCCTGCTGGTACTCGATGACCTTCGGGACCTCGACGCCGGCGAACTCGGCGATGACGCCGTACTTCTCGGCCTCACGGGTGCCGTCGGCGATCTCGGCCGCGTGGAGGAGCGCCTTCGTCGGGATGCAGCCGCGGTGCAGGCACGTCCCTCCGAGCTTGTCCCCCTCGATGAGCGCGACGCTCATGCCGAGCTCGGCCGACCGCAGCGCTGCGGCGTACCCGCCGCTGCCGCCACCGAGGACCACGACGTCGTAAGTCTGTTCCGTCACCTGGTGCAACTCCCTCGTGCGTGTGAGCCCGGGCCCGGTTCTGGTGGGTCCGGACCCGTGCATGGACACCGCGGCGGCGGTGCCCGACGGTCGGACCGCATGGTTCCGGTCCCGTCCCGTCCGTTCCGACGGGGGACGCGCAGAACACGCCCGCCCCGCCGGAACCAAACCTACTACTTGGACTGGAGCTCTTCTGCGAGTGCGATGAGTGTCCGGACCATCACGCCGGTGGCGCCCTTGCCGAGCCACCCGTAGCCGGCGCCCTTGTTCTCGGACGGACCGGCGATGTCGAGGTGCGCCCACGGCACGTCGCCCTCGACGAACCGCTCGAGGAACTTGCCGGCGAGCAGCATGCCGCCCGCCGGGTTGCCGACCGTGGCGTTCACCATGTCGGCGACCTCGCTGGCGAGTCGCGCGTCGAGTTCCTCGGGGAGCGGCATCGGCCAGATGGGCTCCGCGACGGACGCCGCGACCGCCTGCAGCTGCGCGACGAGCGCGTCGGTGCCCATCAGGCCGGTGGTCCGGTCGCCGAGTGCGACGACCTGCGCGCCGGTGAGCGTGGCGACGTCGACGACGGCGTCCGGCTGCTCGAGCGTCGCGGCGACCAGGGCGTCACCGAGCACGAGGCGACCCTCGGCGTCGGTGTTGGTCACCTCGACCGTCTTGCCGTTCTTGAGGGTGAGGACGTCGCCGGGGCGGGTCGCCGAGCCGGACGGCATGTTCTCGGCGAGGCAGAGCCAGGCCGTCACCTTGACGTCGAGGCCCAGGCGCGCGGCCGCGACGGTGGTGGCGAGCACGGTGGCGGCACCGGTCATGTCGGTCTTCATGCCGAGCATCGAGGCGGCGGGCTTCAGCGAGAGCCCCCCGGAGTCGAACGTGATGCCCTTGCCGACGAGGGCGAGGTGCTTCGTCGCGGTCGACGGCGCGTACCGGACGACGACGAGCCGCGGCGGACGGACCGACCCGGCGCCGACGCCGAGGATGCCGCCGAAGCCCTGCTCGGCCAGCGTGGTCTCGTCGAGGACCTCGACGGTGAGCGGCAGGTCGGACGCGAGGTCGGTCGCGACGTCGGCCACCTCGGACGGCCCGAGGTCACCTGCGGTGGTGTTGACGAGGTCGCGGACGAGCGCGGCCGCGTCGGCGACGATCGCCGGACGGACGGCGGCATCGGCCGACGCCGACGTGGCCAGCACGGTGATCGACTGGTCGCCCCGCTGCGGGCCGGTGGTCCCCGTGCCCTTGTGCCGCGTGAAGGAGTACGCGCCGAGCGCAGCGCCTTCCAACGCGGCGGCGACGAGCTCGTCAGTGTCGGTGGGCAGCGCGAGCACGATCGACGACGCCTGGGGGAGCTGGCGGACGGCGCTGCCGGCTGCGGCGCGGACGGCTGCGGCGTCGGTGGCGGAACCGAGTCCGACGAGCGCGATGCTCGACGCGTCGACTCCGGTCGCGGGGATGCGGACGAGCTGGTCCTTGGAACCCGACGCGCCGATCGCGGCGAGGTCGAGCCCGTCGAGCGCGGCGACCGCACCCGTGGCGGGCGACACGACGGTCGCCGGAGCGCCATCGGTACCGGGGCGGACGCCGACGACGAGCACGTCGGCGGCGATCGAGGAGGGGGATGAACTGTCGGTGGAGAGCGTCGGTCGGACCATGCTCCAACCCTATCCACGCGGTGTTCGCTGTCGGCGTGGGCTGCACAGCAGGTGTGGACGAACCGCCCGCCTAGCATGGGGACGGTGAACCACCCCGAGGACCTCTACACGTTCGACGAGTCCGCCCCGACGGTGCCGGCAGGCCTGCACCTCGTCGCCGGGCTCACCGGGTTCGCGGACGCCGGTTCGGCCGTCGCGCAGGTGACCACGTCGATCCTCGAGCGGTTGGACACCCGCCTGGTCGCGGAGTTCGACCCCGACGTCCTGCTCGACTGGCGTGCGCGTCGCCCGGTCATCACCTTCGAGCACGACCACATCAGCGACGTGGAACCGCCGCGCCTCGCGCTGCACCTCGTCCGCGACGAGCTCGGCCAGCCCTTCCTCTTCCTCTCGGGGTACGAGCCGGACTTCCAGTGGAACCGGTTCGTGCGCGCGGTCACCGAGCTCGCCGCCGAGCTCCAGGTCGTCGACACCACGTGGGTGCAGTCGATCCCGATGCCGGTGCCGCACACCCGGCCGATCAGCCTGACGGTGTCCGGCACGCGAGCCAACCTCATCGAGTCGATGAGCGTCTGGAAGCCGCAGACGCAGGCGCCGGCGAACGTGCTGCACCTCGTCGAGCACCGGCTGACCGAACTCGACCAGCAGGTCACCGGCCTCGTGCTCCTCGTCCCGCACTACCTGTCCGACACCGAGTTCCCGGACGCGGCCGTCGCGGCGCTGTCCGGCATCTCCGCGTCGACGGGGCTGATCTTCCCGACGGACGCCCTCCGCGAGGAAGGACGTGAGTTCATCGCGCGGGTCGACGAGCAGGTGGCCGGCAACGCCGAGCTGCAGCGCCTGGTCGGCGCGCTCGAGGAACGGCACGACACCTACATGGAGGGCAACTCCGTCTCGTCGCCGCTGACCAACGTCGACGGCGAGGTCCCGACGGCGGACTCGATCGCCGCCGAGCTGGAACGCTTCCTGGCGGACCGTCGCGTCGACGGCGACGCGAGCGAGGACTGAGACCGGACCATCCGCGGTCCGCGACGGACGTCGCGATCGCGCACCGGTCCTCCCGGCCGGCCTGGAGGCTGTGCACACGTCTGGCGCGCATCGCGCGTTCTCCACAGCCCGTCTCGGCGGCGGGGCCGCGCCGATAGCCTGGTCGGGTGAACTCCCGCCGTGCCTTCGTCGTCTGGGGCGTCGCGGTGCTCGCGTACGTCCTGGCGGTGGTCCAGCGGTCCTCGCTGGGCGTGTCCGGCGTCGACGCGCAGGACCGCTTCGCGGTCTCCGCTGCGGTCCTCTCCACGCTCGCGGTCGTCCAGATCGCCGTCTACGCGGGGCTGCAGATCCCGGTCGGCATCACGCTCGACCGCATCGGCCCGCGCCGACTCGTCCTGCTCGGGGCACTGCTCCTCGTGGTGGGGCAGGCGATCGTGGCGGTGTCGCCGACGATCGGGCCGGCGATCGTCGGCAGGGTGTTCGTCGGTGCGGGGGACGCGATGACCTTCATCTCGGTGATCCGTCTGCTCCCGATGTGGTTCAGCGGGCGCATCCTGCCGCAGATCTCGCAGTGGACGGGCAACCTCGGGCAGGTCGGGCAGATCGCCTCCGCGTTCCCGTTCGCCCTGCTCCTGCACACCGCCGGGTGGTCGGTCGCGTTCGGTGTCGCCGCGGCCGCGAGCGCCGTCGGGCTGGTCCTGGCGTTCGTGTTCGTCCGGAACGGCCCCGTGCCCGTGCGCACCGACACGATCCCGCTGCCGCACTCGTGGGGCGGTGCGTTCCGGACGTTCGGGCACGCCCTCCGTCGACCGGGGACCCAACTCGGCTTCTGGTCGCACTACGTCACGCAGTCGTCCGGCACCGTCTTCAGCCTGCTCTGGGGCGTCCCGATGCTCCGCGGGCTCGGCTACTCCGCGACGGAGGCCGCTGCGTTCCTGACCGTCATCGTCGTCGTGGGCTTCGTCGTCGGTCCGATCCTCGGCGTGCTGTGCGCCCGGTTCCCGTTCCGTCGATCGAACCTGGTGCTCGGCGTGGTCGTCGTGCTCGGCGTCGTGTGGACTGCCGTGCTGCTCTGGCCTGGTCACCCGCCGACGTGGCTGCTCGTCCTGCTCGTCGTCGCGATGGGCATCGGCGGGCCGGGGTCCCTGATCGGGTTCGACTTCGCGCGGTCGTTCAACCCGATGGGCTCCCTCGGTTCGGCGAACGGCGTCGTGAACGTCGGCGGCTTCCTGGCGGCCTTCGTGATGATGTTCCTGATCGGCACGCTGCTCGACGCCGTGTCGCGGGTCACGGGCGACACGGTGTTCGCGTGGTCGAACTTCCGGATCGCCCTCACCGTGCAGTACGTCGTGGTCGGGATCGGCGTGGGGATGCTGTTGCACGCCCGCCGAAGGACCCGCGCGGTGATGCACGCCGAGGACGGAATACGGGTGGCCCCGCTGTGGGTTGCACTGGTTGCACGCCTGCGGAAGCGGACCGTGCAATAATGAACCCGGACCCGTTCGGGTCCCCCGTGTACAGGTGCTCTTCCGGAGCGCCGGATTCGTTGGGGGACTTGACATGGGTCCTAGTGCTGCCCGGAGAGGCAGTGCCGCCAGGAACGACTGAGCCGGCGACGCGGGGGACTGCGGCGCAAGCCCTGAGCGGCGAGGGGCGCCACGACCCCAGGAACGTGGCACGAGGAGAGAGGTGATCGCATGGCTGCCCGGAGCACGACGATCGATCCCACGAAGGACAACGCCGACACGGTGGACCAGGCTGCGGCCGAGGACACCGACGGAACCGCTGCGCCCAAGAAGGCTGCGGCGAAGAAGGCCCCTGCGAAGAAGGCTCCCGCCAAGAAGGCGGCGACCAAGAAGCCGGCGACGAAGAAGGCCGCTGACGACGAGGTCGAGGACGAGGAGACCGTCGAGCCGGTCGACGCGGACGAGACCGAGGACGACGCCGAGGAGAAGCCGGCGACCGCCGCAGCCGAAGCCGCCAACGCGGTCGCAGCCGGGGCGCTCGTCATCTCGCAGTCCGACGACGACGAAGCGCCGGTCTACTCGACCACGATCACGGGCGCGACCGCCGACCCGGTCAAGGACTACCTGAAGCAGATCGGCAAGGTCGCGCTCCTCAACGCGGAGCAAGAGGTCGAGCTCGCGATGCGCATCGAGGCCGGCCTGTTCGCCGAGGACAAGCTGCAGCACACGACGGGCCTGTCGAAGCCGGAAGAGCGCGAGCTCCGTTGGGTGGCTCGTGACGGTCAGCGCGCGAAGTCGCACCTGCTCGGCGCGAACCTGCGCCTCGTCGTGTCGCTCGCCAAGCGCTACACCGGCCGTGGCATGCAGTTCCTCGACCTGATCCAGGAAGGCAACCTGGGTCTGATCCGTGCGGTCGAGAAGTTCGACTACACCAAGGGCTTCAAGTTCTCGACCTACGCGACGTGGTGGATCCGCCAGGCGATCACGCGCGCCATGGCCGACCAGGCCCGCACCATCCGCATCCCGGTGCACATGGTCGAGGTCATCAACAAGCTCGCGCGTGTCCAGCGGCAGATGCTGCAGGACCTTGGTCGCGAACCCACTCCGGAAGAGCTCGCCCGCGAGCTCGACATGACCCCGGAGAAGGTCGTCGAGGTCCAGAAGTACGGCCGCGAGCCGATCTCGCTGCACACCCCGCTGGGTGAAGACGGCGACTCGGAGTTCGGTGACCTCATCGAGGACACCGAGGCGGTCGTGCCGGCCGACGCGGTGGGCTTCACGATGCTGCAGAAGCAGCTCGAGAGCCTCCTCGACTCCCTGTCCGAGCGCGAAGCCGGTGTCATCCGGATGCGCTTCGGTCTCGGAGACGGCCAGCCGAAGACGCTCGACCAGATCGGTGACACGTTCGGCGTGACGCGTGAGCGCATCCGCCAGATCGAGTCCAAGACGATGGCGAAGCTCCGCCACCCGTCGCGGTCGCAGTCGCTGCGCGACTACCTCGAGTAGGCCGACCGGTGCGTTTCTTCATCCCGATCCTCATCGGGCGGATCCTCCGTGCCCTCGCTCGCGCGCGGGGCGGGGGATCCGCGTACCCCGGGTTCATCGTCCTGAAGCTCGTCCCGGACTTCCTGCAGCACGTCACGAAGCAGTTCCCGAACGGGGTCGTCTTCGTGCTCGGCTCCAACGGCAAGTCCACGACGACGCACATGATCTCCGAGATCGTGCGCGCCCACGGTCTGCGCGTCTTCACGAACCCCTCCGGCGCGAACCTGCCGCAGGGGATCGCGTCGGCGCTCCTGTCCGAGGTGTCGCTGACCGGCCGGCTCAAGGCGGACATCGGCATCCTCGAGGTCGACGAGGCCTTCGCCGTCGAGCTCGCCGGCATCCTGTCGCCGTCGACCGTCACGATGCTCAACGTCCAGGTGGACCAGCTCTACCGGTTCTTCGAGACCGAGCGCGTCGCGACGATGATGCTCGACACCGCGGCGCTGTCCTCCGCGAACGTCATCACGAACCACGACGACCAGTTCCTCGACGCCTACGCCGGCGTCGACGGGCAGCGTGTGCTCCGCTTCGGGGCGAGCGTCGAGGTCGTCGCGGCTGCGCCGAACGGCCTGCAGAACGCCGACGACTTCGCGTCGGCCGACCGTGCGGCGACCTCGGCCGACGCCGAGGTGGTCGAGAACCGCGGGGACGCGGCGACCATCGCCTTCGACGGGGCGACGATCCCCGTCCGGCTCCCGGCGCGCGGCCTGCACTACGCGGTCGACGCCGCTGCCGCCACCGCGACGGCGAGTGCCGCGCTCGGGACGCAGTTCCGCGCGGACGCCGTCACGAAGGCGTTCACGACGATGAAGCCGGCGTACGGCCGCGGCGAACGACTCCCCATCGCGGGCGAGTCGGCCGAGTTCACCATGTTCAAGAACGCGGCTAGTCTGCAGCTGAACCTCGACGCGTTGCCCGACCACCCCGAGCAGGTGCTCATGGCGATCGACGAGGGCACGCCGGACATCTCGTGGATCTACGACATCGACTTCTCGAAGCTCGACCACGTGGACGTCGTCTCCGGTGACAAGGCGTGGCAGATCGCCATCGCGCTCGAGCACGCCGGGGTCCGCATCGGCACCGTCGAGCCGGACGTCGAAGCGGCGATCGCGCTCATGCAGGGACTCGGCGCGACGACCAGCGGCACGAAGAACTTCATCGTCAACTACGAGATCATGATGATCGCCCGGAAGGCCCTCGGCCACCCGGACATGGAGAAGACCGCATGACGGCCGATCGCCTGACCATCCTGCACGTCTACCCGCGTCAGATGGGGGTGTCGGGGGACCGCGGCAACGTCGTTGCCCTGACCCGCCGTGCCGACGCCGCGGACATCGCCACCGAGGTGCTCGAGTACGCACCGGGCGACGCCCTGCCGACCGCGGCCGACGTCGTGGTGATCGGCAACGGCCCGCTCAGCGCGATGCGTTCCCTCGGTAGCGACGTGGCGCGTATCGGTGCCCCGCTCCGCGAGTTCGCGGCTGCAGGTGTGCCGGTCGTGGCCGTCGGTGGCGGGTTCGACCTGGCGACGAACGAGATCGTGCCGACCGACGGCTCGCCGCTCGCGGGCTTCGGCGTGTTCGACGCCCGGGCTGTCCGGGGTGCCGAGCGTCGGGTCAACTACTTCGTGCTCGAGACGCGGTACCCGCTCCTGCCCGGTGCCCCGAAGCGGCTCGCCGGGTTCGAGGACCACGCCACCCGGATCGAGCTCGGCGCCGGTGTCACGCCGTTCGCCGACGTCGTCTCGGGCGGTGGCAACCAGGCGGGTTCCGCTGTGGAGGGCGCGATCGCCGGAACGTCGTTCGGGACGCACACGCAGGGACCGCTCCTGCCGCTCAACCCGGACCTGACCGACGGTGTCCTCGCGGCGGCGACCGCACGTGTCGGGCGTGAGTACGCCCCGGATGCTGAACGCACCGCGACGATCGACCGCTACGCGCGCGAAGCGCGCGCGACCGTCGACCGCTACGTCGACAAGGCGTTCAAGCGCATCGCCTGAACGCCTGCCACACGCATGACGGGAGGCCCGGTACCAACTGGTACCGGGCCTCCCGTTCGCTGTGCGGTCGCGTCGAACGCGACCTACTTCGACTCGTAGAGTCGGCTGCTCTCGTCGTGCCACTCGATCGCGGTCGCCGCGAGCTTGTCCTTGAACTCGGCGCCGTGGTGGGCGCAGAAGAACAGTTCACCGCTGGCCATGGTGGCTCGGATGTAGGCCTGCGCCCCGCAGCTGTCGCAGCGGTCGGCAGCCGTGAGCTGGTGGCTGCTGAGTTCGTCGATGGAGGGGTCCTGCACGGTCTGGGTCATTGCTGTGCTCCTCACGGATCGCAGGTGGTGCCTTGATGGTCCACCCATTTCAACACGTGCTGCCTGGATACGTCGCATTGCGGACCCCCCATTTCGCTCAGCGCGGATCGACTGTCCCCAGTCCGAGTGTCCCGACGGTGTTGTCCGGGGTCCTCGGTAGGCTCAGGAGGTGAGCTCCGACTACTCCGCACGCCATCTCTCCGTCCTCGAAGGGCTCGAGGCAGTACGGAAGCGTCCCGGCATGTACATCGGGTCGACCGACTCCCGCGGGCTGATGCACTGCCTGTGGGAGATCATCGACAACTCGGTCGACGAAGCCCTCGCCGGGCACGGTGACGAGATCGGGGTCCGGCTGTTCCCGGACGGCTCCGTGCAGGTGTCGGACACCGCTCGTGGCATCCCGGTCGACGTCGAACCGAAGACCGGCCTCACCGGTGTCGAGGTCGTCTTCACCAAGCTGCACGCCGGCGGCAAGTTCGGTTCGGGGTCCTACGCGGCCTCCGGCGGGCTGCACGGCGTCGGTGCCTCGGTGGTGAACGCGCTCTCGGAGCGCCTCGACGTCGAGGTCGACCGCGACGGCAAGACCTACGCGATGTCGTTCCACCGTGGCGAGCCCGGCGTGTTCGACGACGCTGCCGGCATCGGACCGGACGCGCCGTTCACGCCGTTCACCTCCGGCAGCGAGCTGAAGGTGGTCGGCAAGGTCAAGAAGAACGTGACCGGGTCGCGCATCCGCTACTGGGCCGACCGGCAGATCTTCACGAAGGACGCCGCGTTCAGCATGTCCGACCTCGTGAACCGGGCGCGCCAGACGGCGTTCCTGGTCCCCGGGCTCGGGCTGACGATCACCGACGAACGCCCTGCGGCGATCCAGGCAGCGGCGGAACGTGCAGCGGCGACCGGCGTCTCGATCGAGAGCGGTCCCGTGGTAGAGCGCTTCCGGTACGAAGGCGGCATCAGCGAGTTCGTCGAGCACCTCGCGCCGGACTCCGCGATCACCGACGTCTGGCGCGTCCAGGGCACCGGGACCTTCACCGAGACCGTCCCGATGTTGGACGACAAGGGCCACATGGTCTCCACGGACGTCGAGCGCTCCTGCGAGGTCGATCTCGCACTCCGTTGGGGCGGCGGCTACGAGACGGTGTTCCGCAGCTTCGTCAACATCATCGCGACCCCGAAGGGCGGCACCCACCAGGCCGGCTTCGAGAGCGGTGTGATGAAGGCCGTCCGGGCCCAGGTCGAGGCGAACGCCCGCAAGCTCAAGGTCGGCCAGGACAAGCTCGACAAGGACGACGTGCTCGCCGGCATGACCGCCGTGCTCACCGTCCGGCTGCCGGAGCCGCAGTTCGAAGGCCAGACGAAAGAAGTCCTGGGTACCCCGGCGGTCCGCAAGATCGTCGACCAGGTCGTGTCGAAGCGCATGACGGAGATCCTCACGTCGACGCAGCGCACCGAGAAGGCCCAGGCGGCGACGCTGCTCGAGAAGGTCGTCTCGGAGATGAAGTCCCGTATCTCCGCGCGCGCCCACAAGGAGACCCAGCGCCGGAAGAACGCGCTCGAGAACTCGTCGCTCCCGACGAAGCTCGCCGACTGCCGCTCGAACGACGTGGAGGGCACCGAGCTCTTCATCGTGGAGGGCGACTCCGCGCTCGGTACCGCCAAGCTCGCCCGCAACAGCGAGTACCAGGCGCTGTTGCCGATCCGCGGCAAGATCCTCAACGTCCAGAAGGCGTCCGTGTCCGACATGCTCTCGAACGCCGAGTGCGCATCGATCATCCAGGTGATCGGCGCGGGTTCCGGCCGGACGTTCGAGCTCGACCAGGCCCGGTACGGCAAGGTCATCATCATGTCCGACGCCGACGTCGACGGCGCGCACATCCGCACGCTGCTGCTCACCCTCTTCTTCCGCTACATGCGACCGATGATCGAGCAGGGGCGTGTGTTCGCAGCCGTGCCGCCGCTGCACCGGGTCGTGGTGGTGAACCGCGGCAAGCCGAACGACACGCTGTACACCTACTCCGAGCAGGAACTCCAGTCGGTCCTGAAGAAGCTGGAGAAGTCGGGCAAGAAGTACCAGGAGCCGATCCAGCGCTACAAGGGTCTCGGCGAGATGGACGCGGACCAGCTGGCGGAGACGACGATGGACCGCGCGCACCGGACGCTCCGGCGCGTGAACGTGTCCGATGCCGAGGGCGCCGCGAAGGTCTTCGAGCTGTTGATGGGCAACGACGTGGCCCCGCGCAAGGAGTTCATCCTGGCGGGCGAGGGCCTCGACCACGACCGCATCGACGTCTAGCTGTAGTTCCCCGTGAGGTTGTGAACGCGATCTGATGGGGTTTGGCCGCCGAGTCCGGTGTGGGGTCGGTGGT